>CAZFLO010000111.1:0-1502 GCA_964519005.1 Candidatus Woesearchaeota archaeon | reverse complement strand
AAAAGTAATCACAAAATAATTTAAAGCCACTACTTTTTCTTAATCTATGACATGGAATCTTTATCAAGACAATAAATTCTTAGAGCCTTTGAAATTTTCTAATGGTAAATCTCAGGAAGATGTGGTGAAAGAAGTCTTAGATTCTGTAGAACAAGGACACAAAATTATTTTTATCCACGGGATTTGCGGGACTGGAAAAAGTGCGATTGCTTTGAATATTGCAAACAAACTTGGGAAAACCTCTGTTGTTGTTCCTGGAAAAAATTTGCAAGCACAATATAAAAAAGATTATGAAAATGATAAATTTTTGAAAAAAGAAAATGACAAGAAGTTAAAAATTAGTGTTATAACAGGCAGAAATAATCACAAGTGCAAATTTTTAGAAGAAAATAGAAACGTGATTCCAAAAATCACGCAAGAAATTAATTCAAAACTACATGATATTTTTGAAGGAAAAAGAGAAGAAATAAATGAAATAATTGGGAAGGATATCTCTGCAGATAATTATAATATTCCCTGCAAGATTGAAATAAAAGAAAAAAATTGGGGGAAAATTAAACAATATATAAAACAAAATAACAAAGTTAATGTTAAAAATTTCTCTAGTATCAGCGACGTTAAAAGATTTTCTTTTGCAGGAGTTTGTCCTTATTGGAGTCCTGTTTTGCCTGAGAAATATGATTTTAATTTTAAAGATGCAAAAAAAAGAAAATATGTGGGATTAACTGGGAATTTTACTTTTTACCAGAGAAAACCTGGTTGTAAGTTTTATGAACAATTTAATTCTTATATAGATTCAAATGTTATTGTGTTTAATTCTTTGAAATATAAATTGGAATCTGCAATTGGTAGGAAACCATTGACAGAAGTTGAAATTATTGATGAGTGTGATGAGTTTCTTGATAGTTTTTCCAATCAGAGAAATTTGAATGTTGAAAGATTACAGAATTCTCTTATACAATTAGCAATGAAAGGGGAAATCGCTGAAGAGTTTATTAAAGAAAGCATTGAAATAATTAAACAAATAAAAAGAACGCCGAGAATAATCAATTCTGTTGAGTCAAAAGAAATAATTCCTCTAAAAGAAACAGGAATCTATGATTTGTTTAGGATTTTCTTGGGTTCGCAGGAATTTTTGTATGAAATTGACGACGAGAGTTATGTTTTTAGTGCATGGGAAATAGCAAAAGTGTTTGAAGATTTTTTGGATGAAACTTATGTGGTTTTTGACAAAAAAGATAATAATTTAGTTGTGAGCATTGTTACAACAAATCTTGCGAAAAAATTTAAAGAAATGGTAGACAAAAATAAAATTATTATTTTGATGTCTGGAACTATTCATTCAGAAAATGTTTTGAAAGGTGTTTTTGGTTTAGATAAGTTTAAGATAATTGAAGCAGAAACAGAACACCAAGGGAAAATTAATGTTCAAAAAACTGGTTTGGAAATGGATTGTAAGTATTCTAATTTTTCTTCTGGGAAATTCAAAAGAGAAGATTATT
>CAZFLO010000110.1:0-1592 GCA_964519005.1 Candidatus Woesearchaeota archaeon | reverse complement strand
TGCTCTTCCATGACGATTATCATGAACAAGACCCAAAACATAATTACAAAATTCCTTAACAACCACAATGTCTCCTTCCTTATCCAAAAAATTTAATTCAACAACAAAACAAGTCTCACCAACATTAACCTTAGAGCTAAAGAATTCACCGAACACCTTAAGTGCATCCTCAATAGAAAACAAATCATAAAACTTCTTATTAAAATTTATCTTCAAAACAGAATAACTAAAAAAAGAATCCATTAGTCAGCCTCCTTAAAACTCTTTTCAAATTCAGAAACAACTACTTGATCCACCTTCTCCGAATCCCCGTACCTTTCTTCCCACGGAACAGCAATCCCTTCAGGATCTTCAATTTCCTCACCCTCCAAATCATCAAGCTCACTCCAATCAACATCATCCTCAACCATTTCTCCAACGTCAGAACCAGAAAACAAAGCAGCCTGAAGCAAAGTATTTCTTAATGGGGCATTCTTTCTTGATTGTTCTTCATAAAAAGCATAATTTAAAAGCTCATTAAAAAATTCTCTAGCCAAAACACCCAGTTCCAAATTTGAATCTTTTTTTAATCTTAATTCTACCAAAATTTCTTTCTCAGGGTCGCCATCCAACATAATATAACATCTATCTAAAAAAACATAAGAAGCAGAATAAACAGTATGCAAGGGGTAAATTTTAGAATTGATTTTAATAACAACTGCTGCATCTTTCTCTTTTAAGTCAAAACTGATGGTTTCCATTTGAAATAAAGATTAACTTCTTTTTTAAGTATTATTGTAATCATTATCTGTTGAAAAAGCCAAATAAATAAAAACGTATCACCATCAATATTCAACTAAAACATAGAGGTGATATCCTGAAACAAATAAACCTTATCATAAAAATCAAACAATTGCTCAAGAAAATCAACTTCCCAGTATATTTGCATCATATTGGTTCAAGGCAATACAAACTTCAAGACCACATTGAAGTATTTCTTCTAATGGAAGTATTCCCATCAATTCTTCGAAGAGTTAAAAAAATATCTAAATTATTTAGCAAAAAAATTTAAGGATTAAGAACGAAAGTTTACTTTAAGGGGATTGCTGTTAATTTAGATTTATGCCTAGGGGAATCTTCAACGGAGCCGTTTTTCCATATCAAAAATAGACCAACAAGTCCAAAAATTCCAGCACGAATATAAAACAAATAATCATCTCGAACCGCTCCAAAAATAATCATCGCAATTGCAAAAACAAAAAGCAAGACAACAAAACCATTAGGGATATCCTTTATTTTTTCCATTTTAATTTCCTTGGCAATTTTTACAATTTTTCCCTTCATCGCACCACCCTACTGGCATTTTTATTTCCCTCAACTTTTCTTAATCGCTTTTTTATCTGAATAATTTCTGCATCCTCTTCTATGTTAAATATTTTTTCCAATACGATTAATCCCACAAAAACAAGAATAAAAGTGAAAAGAAATCCTTCGAGGCTTAGTCTTTTTATTTGGGAAAAATCCAAATCAAAAAATATTCCGTGTACAATAAGCAGCAAAGATACAACAGCTGAAAATAATAAAGTTGATAATATTTTTTTCTGAAATCTATT
>CAZFLO010000109.1:0-1621 GCA_964519005.1 Candidatus Woesearchaeota archaeon | reverse complement strand
TATATGAAAACAAAAGCGATTATAGCGATGTTGACGGGGTTGTTGGCGGCGACGGGAGTCGTGGGTTATAAAATTGTGAAAGTTAAAAATTTTGGAGGGATAGAAGAAAATTTACATAAAGTGGTGGAAGTAATTGATGGAGATACTTTTGTGGTGGCCGGAGTTGAAGGAGAAGAAGATTCTGATCTGTCGGTGAGGATTTTGAATATTGCAGCTCCTGATAAAAATGAATGTTATTTTGAAGAATCAAAGAAAGCTTTGAAAGATTTGATTGAAGGGAAGGAGGTGAAGTTAAGAAAAGATGTTTCGGGTGTAGATAAGTTTGGACGATTATTAAGACATGTTTTCTTGCCTTCTGAAACAGAAAAGGAAGATGATATGTTTGTGGCACAGTATATGGTAGAAAATGGTTTTGCTAAAGCTATTCCAGTGGTACCTGATTTCGAATATAAGAGATATTTAGCTCAAAGAGAAAATGTTGCGATTTCTGGAAAATTAGGGGTGTGGGGAAATTGCCAGGAAGATTTACCAAAATATTTTGGAGATGTAACTGATATGCAAATCGAGGATCCCGAGTGTATTATCAAAGGGAACATATCAACAGAGAATCCGACTAAATTTTATTTCTTGCCGAATTGTGCTCCCTATTCTCAAATAAAAATTGATGCAGAAAGAGGGGAACGGTATTTTTGTTCAGAAGAAGAAGCAGAAGAGGCTGGTTTTACTAAATCGGCGACTTGCGGGACTGCATACTAGAATTTTGTATAAATAGTGGTTTTTATGCTTAATTACCATAGAATGCGGTGGATTTTATAGGGAATCTGGTTGTTGAGTAAAAACAGGGGTCGGACCCCTGTTTTTACTTATGGTTTAGAGAAAGGCTTTGTTTCTCAGCAGAGAACTTGATTTTTGTTTTATATGGAGGTAATTTTATTGCTATTGACAAATTATATTTTATATAATATAATGTAAACGTAATTAGAAAAGGTTCTGATTACCCCCATTCGTAGGGTTTACGATATTGTTCATTGATAGGAGGTTATAAAATGGCAAAGTTTCCTGCAAAAGCACTGGAAATGTCAGAAGAAGAAATGGGGAAGATTGCTTTGGCAATGGCTCGAGAAAAAATGTTTAAAGGAGTTCGTTTTACTCCCCAAGTTCGTCGGGAAATTGGCGAAGAAGCGAAAAAAATTGGGATCAAGTTTGATAGGGTAATAATTTTTGTAGAGATCCTTATAAGAGAAAATTTGGAAAAAATTTTTGAATCTGAGCCTACTTTTCCCAAAAGGAAGAGGTATGTAAATGAGAGCAAATTAGGTTCCGCATTTACTACACAGAAAGATTAACATCAACAAAAAGCGAAAGGGTTTGTGTCTTGAATAAGGACAAGATTAATTCTGCATCTCTCTTATAGAGACTGGATACAGAGAATAAGAATTCTTTTCCCCTCGCTATTGTTTACAAAAAACCTTGTTTTACTTAATTGTAATTCAGGGTTTTATCTATGTATTTCTAACTCAGAAATAAAATGTTAAAATATTTTTAATGGCAATTGGTACTAAATTAATAAAAAGAACAAAACGAAGGTTTCATAAAAGAGTTCAGAAAATTAAGAGTTGGG
>CAZFLO010000108.1:0-1707 GCA_964519005.1 Candidatus Woesearchaeota archaeon | reverse complement strand
CACCAGGCCACCTACTGGGTTGAACCTTGGTTCAAATTCCATGACGCTCCCACCGAGTGGAAAGTAAAATGTGATCCTAATGGGATTTTTTCTTTAATGCCCAGATGATCTTTATCGTTGCTGATTTATAGTGGTTAGACTTTATAAGTATTGTCGACGACTTGTGGGTGACAGAAAGTCGGGATAAGTTTTCTATAATCTTCCAACCAAACCCACAAACCTCCACTCACACCAGTTGGGGCGTTTTGGACTCTTCAGGCATTTCATGGGTGCTCGGCAAATATACAGCAAATATACAATGGGCTTTTTATTTGTGAATCCCAAATTCTAACTTCAAAAATCTCTCCAAAGATATAGAAGTCTATAATAAATAAATAAAAATAATTTTGTTAGTTAAGATTTAATCTTCTTTGTTATTGTCATCATCATCGAAGTCTTCATCGAAGTCTTCGTCCTCAAATTGAGCGCACATGTTTTAGCCTCCAATTTTAGATAAACAAATATAATTCAGCAATATATAAACTTAATTATTTCAGGGATTCAACAAAACACCATTTTTATAAGAGAGTTTAAATACCAAATAAATATAATGAATCAGGTTAATTTACAAGCCTAAATTAAATGGAGGTATAAACATGCCAGTAAAAAAGAAAAAGAAAGCAGCTGCAAAAGAAGCAGCCAAAAGACCAGCAAAAAAGAAGAAAAATAAAAAGTAATCCGGGTTACTAACAATATATTTTATTTATTAATTTTATAACTTTCGCCACAACCGTCTATTTAATCATGTCTGCAATCGCAGTGCTCATTGATGTGGGCAATGTTACTATTGCAGTTCTCTTAAATGCAAGAAAAAAATCAGCCTACCAAGGGGCTTTTTGTGTTGCTATAAGGATGAGCCCGACAACAATGAATGCGAAGATATATGTGGGAAGACTTCTTTTTAGAAATTCTCCTCAATGCTTCTTAAATGAACCCCTACGAATAGATTTTACTTTTTCTTGAATAGAAATTTTCGATTTGGGAAGAACATATTTCGTTGCGGTAAAAGATCATTATCTTGCGCGTAGCGCACATCCTCTATTGAATAAAATGCCTTAGGGTTTGTTTTGTTTATTATTGCAATTACTTTTTTGAGACTCTTTTTCTTTATGACTGAGAATATTAATTTAACTTTTCCCTTCTTTCCTTCGCCATCTATTATTGTCAGATTGTAGTTCTCGTCTTTTAGGTTTTTGATTAATATTTTTGGATATTTTTGTGTAACTATTCTTATCATTACTTTGCCGATTGATAATTTTTCTTCAATACAAATGCCAATATAGTTTCCTGCTGCGAATCCTGCTGCATATGAGATATATAGCCAGCCGTTTGTCATATTGGATAGGATTTGGGTCATTGTTATGATGTAGATTAGGATTTCAAAAAATCCGAGAATTGGGGAGAGGAGCTTAAAGCCTTTTGATACGAAGATTAGGCGAACAGTTCCAATTGTTACATCTGCCACTCTTGCTAGAAAAATTAGGAGGGGAAGAATTAGGAAATTTACATAGTCGAATGCCATTGAAAATATCTTCATTATTGGTATTTAAATCTGTGCCTAAACTTTATGCTCCTTTTAAGTTACACTTTGTTCTGAGGAAGGTTTTTAAGGCATTTTATTATAGAGATTTAACTAAATGGAGGTATAAAAATGGGAAAAGCAAAAAA
>CAZFLO010000107.1:0-1860 GCA_964519005.1 Candidatus Woesearchaeota archaeon | reverse complement strand
CGACAGGAACAATTCGGAGTGCTAAAATTATTAAAGATAATTTTTGCCAGATTAGTTTTAGTTGTTGCTGGTTATGAATTAATTGACACGACAAATGCTGTAACTTATTTAACTATGAAAGACGTTGATACTTCGAAAGAGTACAAAGGAATTACTGCAACTGATGTAGTAACAGAAGTAACTGTCGCTTAAAGTCAAAATATACCAAAAAATTTATTTATTTTTTTTTTATTTTTTTTCTGCCCCCAGTAGATATTTCGCAGAAATATCTCGGGGCACACCCGAAGGTGTGTCGCTCACGGAAAGAAAAACCAAATGGCCGAAAGGTCAATCAGGTTTATGGCTAGGACGAAAGTCAAGAAAACCACAAAATTTACATTTAATTACATTTAAATACATCTAATTACGTATAATTTTATGGATGTTTTACAAATAAAAAAAATTATTGAAACTGGAGAAAATCAAGAAATTGAATTTAAAGAATCATTTCACAGTCAACAAAAAATATCCAAAGTTCTTTGTGGGCTAGGAAATACTTTTGGAGGAATGATCTTTTTCGGAATATCAGATAAAGGAAATTTAAAAGATATAAAAGAAAATTTAGACAAATTACAACAAAAAATATCTTCAGCAAACCAATGCATTTCTCCAACGCCTCGGATATCCATAGAGATATATGAAATAGAAAAAAAGAAAATCGTAGCAGTAATTATTCAAAGGGGGATAGATAATATTTATTATACATTTGAAGGAGCAATTTACGTTCGTGTTGGGAGCACAACAAAAAAATTGGAAGGTCAGACACATCTAGAATTCTTGAGAAATAAACAGATACTTTCATTTGATGAAACTTACGAAAGTTATGCAACAATCAAGGATTTAGATAAAGATAAGATAAGAAACTATCTTTTGGAAAGGGGGCAAAAGAATTATTTAAATGATCACACAATTGAAGATTTCTTAATCAGCAAAAGATTGGCAATAAAAGATGAGAAATTAAAAATAAAAAATTCTGGAATACTATTATTTTCAAAAGATTTACAAAGTTTTTATCCTCAGACTGAAATAAAATTAGTAAAATTTAATGGGATAGAACCAGTTGAAATATCTTCTCATAAATTAATTCAAAAAGGAATTGTAGGGTCCATTGAGGAATCAATTAAATTTGTTAAAGAAAATATAAATAAAAAAATCGTTATTGGCTCTTCTCCGAAAAGAATTGAAAAATATGATTATCCCTTGGAAGTTATCCGGGAAGCAATAGTTAATGCTATAACTCATCGAGATTATTTTAGTAAAAATTCTATTCAGATTTATATTTTTGATAATAGAATTGAAATAACAAATCCTGGATCATTACCTGCCGGATTAACAAAAGAATTATTTGGAACTATTTCAGTTCAAAGAAACCATCTAACTTATCGTTTTTTAAGAGATTTAGGATATGTTGAAGGATTAGGGACCGGAGTTCCCAGAATAAAAAATAGAATGAGGCTTGCAAAATTAAAAGATCCAGAATTTTTATTTACAGAAAGTTTCTTTAGAATAACTCTTTATAACAAAAAAGGAAAAAAAGCTCCTATTGAAAGTGAAGAAGATTTAAATGTTAGGCAAAAAACAGCAATAGAGTATCTTAAAAGAAATAAGACATTAAAATCCCACACTTATGAGGAAATAAATAAGGTTTCTCATGGGACGGCAGTTAAGGAAATAAATGAGATGATTGAATTTGAATATTTAAAAAAAATTGGAATTTATAAGGGAGCATATTATATTTTAAAATAAATGTAGGAATTTATTCTTCTTGGTAGTTGTATTAATTCAGCTGCTGCGACTGTTCTAGGTGGTGCTTATTGTGGA
>CAZFLO010000106.1:0-1892 GCA_964519005.1 Candidatus Woesearchaeota archaeon | reverse complement strand
TAACCTTTGGATCTATTTCGTTACCTTTGATTCCATTTTTAATCTTTTCCCACTCTTTGAGTTTTTCTTGATATTCCTGGTACTCTCTTTCAGGTTTTGTAAGTTCTTTTTTAAGAACGTTTATATTTTTTTCTAATTGTGCTTTTTGATACACCAAACTTGTTTCTTCAGCCTTAGTGGTCTCATTTGCCTTACCTTTAAATTCAATCTCAATTTCTTGTGATGTTCTAAATAATTTTTTAATTTTTATTAGTTCGGTATCTTTCTCTTTAATCTTTGCATTTACAGTCTTATTATTAAATGTTGATTTAATAAGCTCGTCGATATTAAAACCATATTTATCAAATCTAATCTTATTGATCTTTTTATAATCATCAATTTGGGTTTCAAATCTTTTTAAATCATTCGCAATTTGTTGTAAATCTTCTTTTTCTGCAACAAGTTTACTTTTTTCTAAATTTTTATTGATTATATTAACATCTAGTTTTGCAAGCTTCGTATTTAGTCCATTAATTTCCTCTAATTGTCTTTTTTTATCCTCGGTAACTTTTGAACTTTTATTATCAACGGGATTTTTAATTTCTTTCGGTTTAATTTTTTCATGTTCAGATAATTCCTTTTCTTTTTCCTTTAACAAATTTTCTACGCTTCTTTCATGGTCAGAGTGTTTTCTTTTTTCTAAATTAATTATTTCTGTTGAAATTTCTTTAATATCGCTTTCTAGCAATGGTAAATCTTTTTGGATGCTTGCACTTTTATACTCCTCAAGTTCTTCAAAAGTATTTTTTCCGTGTCTATCTGATTTTGGGATATGAAGAAAAATTACACTTTTTAGTGTTTCTTCAAAACCTTCCTCTTCCAAAGAGTTAGTTAATGATTCAAAATAATTCTGGGGAAGATATTTAACTTTTTCAGTTTGAGTTATATCAATGTCTTTATCTAACGAAATTTTAATTGGCGTTGAATCTTCCCAGACTAATTCGGCTTCAAAATTTTCAGCAAAACCTTTCTGTCTAAACTTCCTATGTTTTTGATTATTATTTAAAAATGATAAATTTTTATGATTTTCTCCCGCATTATGTGTATCTCCTAATACACCAAGGATATCAGAAATAGCACTTTTCCCACTTCCCTTATTACCAATGATAGCAACTAATTCGGGATTAAATTGCAAACTTACGTCTTTAAACCATTTCCCTTTTATTGCTTTCTGTTCCTTTTTATTACTTACTGTTAGAGAGTATATATATTTTGTTTTATTGCTCCGTACGCGATCCAATACAGGAGGCTCTGCCCCTATAAAAACTCTGTCCTCTGGTTCATAAATAATTTGTTTAAGTCCTTCAAATGTTGGATCGGATTTTATCCAACAATTTTCTTTTAAAGAATAATCTGAGATTTTGTGATTATCAGAACAAATAATCATAGGAGTTATTTGCTTCAACGTTGGGAAAACTTTTTCTTTATACTCGTTCTGATCAGACACTTTTCCTAATTCAAAAATATCAATATTTTTAACAATGTCTTTTTTTTCTGCCATATTAACAGGAAGTGAATTTGTGATATTCTCTAAAGTATTTGATTTATTCCCTGCATGAATAGAAACAATGCCACCTAATTTTTTAATTAGTTCGCAAGTTTCTTCAAGTTTACAATGAATTTCATTATCATTTTTCTCTTCCTGTTTTTGGGTAGCGATATTTGTTTTTGAATTAATCTCATTCCAAACATAGGAAATATCTGATGTTTCTGAAAAAATTCCAATAAAGTGAATAGGTTCTCTTCCTCGTGATTCTGCGCAAAATTCAATGCCTGGCAAAACTGTAATGTTTTCTTTTTTTCCAAGAGCATGCAATTCCTTAATTTTTTCGACATCAATACTGTGATGATCT
>CAZFLO010000105.1:0-1960 GCA_964519005.1 Candidatus Woesearchaeota archaeon | reverse complement strand
CAAAACGTTAGAAAAAAATCTAAAGGGGTTGGATAGAAAAAAAGATAAAACAGAATATTTAGAGATAACAAAAGCAAATTCTAAACTTATCAGAGAAAGAGTGCTCAAGTATTTAATGGTAAGAAGAACCAGAAAAGAAATTCAAAAATATTATGGAGAAGATCTAAAAAAACAAAAAATGAGTTTTCCTGAGATTACTGATCCTAAACCAGTTTATTACGAGTTTAACAAAAAAGAAGATGAGATATTTTTCAAAACAATCGAAATAATATCAAAAGATTTTAAATACTCACGCTATACACCATTTCTGTATCACAAAGGTGAGCTCGGGTCAGAAGAACAACGTCAAAAGAACATGAGGAAATTCATGAAAATGATGCTTATCAAACGACTTGAAAGTAGTTTTTTTGCGTTTAATCAATCCATTAATCGCTTTATTGAATCTTATACTAAATTTATTAACGAGTATGAATCAGGAAGTGTATATGTAAGTAAAAAACACATAAGAAAAATTTTTGATTATTTAGATAGTGGTAATTTACACGCAGTAGACCAATTAGTTTCAGAGGGGAAAGCAGAAAAATTTTCGAGTGGCAAGTTTGAAGATAATTTTATAATAGACCTACAAAAAGACTTAGACACTTTATTGAGGGTTAAAGATTTGTGGAAAAAGATAGATAGAGATCCGAAAATAATTGCTTTCAAAGAAAAACTAATCAATGAAGAGCCGTTAAAAAAAGGAAAATCAATTATTTTTACGGAATCAAAGGAAACCGCTGATTATCTTTTTAAAAACTTACAGGAGGTGTTTCCTGGTCAAATTATTAACTTCTCCGGTGGAAGTTCACAAGCGGAACGAGAAATTGTAATGGATAATTTTGATGCTAATTCAAAAAAAATAAAGAACGATTATAAAATTCTCATTACAACAGATGTATTGTCCGAAGGAGCAAATTTACATCAAGCCAATGTAGTAATAAATTACGATATACCATGGAATCCAACTCGAATAATGCAAAGAGTTGGGCGTATAAATCGTGTAGATACAAAACATGATAAAATTTATACATACACTTTCTTTCCAACTGAACAATCAAACGAACAGATTAAACTAAAAGAATTAGCCGAAGCCAAAATACAAGCGTTTATAACGTTACTTGGGACTGATGCGAAATTATTGACCGAGGGTGAGGTTCCCGAAGGACACAGCTTATTCAAGCGTATATTATCAAAGGAAATGATTGAGGGTGAAGAAGGTGAAGGCGAAAGTGAATTGGGCTATTTACAAGAAATTAGAAAAATAAGAGATGATAACCCAACCTTATTTGAAAAAATAAAAAAGCTACCCAAAAAAGCACGTACAGCACGAAAATCTCAAGAGAAAAATTCAGAACTTTTAACATACTTTAGAAAAGGGAAATTACAAAAATTTTTTGTAATTGATTCAAGAATATCTTCAATTTCTTCCGAAATCGACTTCGTAGAGGCAGCAAAAAAACTTACTGCTAAACCAAGTGAAAAACAATCGAAATTAAACAAACAATTTTATGAAATGCTGGAGAAAAATTTAGAAATGCTGAAAAAGGTGGACGAGCGAGAAGAAGATGAATTTTCCTCCAAACGAGGAAGTGGAGATAATGCTGCTCGCCTCTCTAAAATCCTAAACGCAAAAGATATAAAAAAGTATAAAGGATTTACAGATGATGATGAGGAATATATCCAACATGTTATTGATGAGCTTGATTCAGGTGGTATACCAAAAAAGATCACCCAAAGATTGTATAAAAAAATACAGGAAACTCCTGAAATAATTAATAATCCTATAAAACTTTTGGCTATTTTAAAAACAACACTCCCAAGTGATTTTCTCCAACCAACGCAGAATGATATGGATAAAGGGATAAATAGCAAAAAAGAGATTATACTTTCCGAATATTTTAACGCTGAATAATTATGAATA
>CAZFLO010000104.1:0-1961 GCA_964519005.1 Candidatus Woesearchaeota archaeon | reverse complement strand
CAATGATTTTTTCTATTTTCGCTAGACCTATTTTATTTATTCCTGTTTTTCTTGCTTCTTTAGCAAAAGTGGGAGAATCTAGAATTAATTTTATTTTTGTCTTTGTTATTTTGTTTATTTTTTCTATTTCCTTTTCTGTGGATGTTTCTGGAATTTTTTCTTTTAAATTAACTTCTTCCGTTATTTTTTCTTTTATTTTTTCTTTAGGTTTTTCTTTAATTTGAATTTCTTGTTTTTGTAAATCATTTTCTTTCATTTCTTTTGTTTGAAGGATGTAGGAGTTTCCTTCTTCTAATGCGAATTCAATTTCTTGAGGCTTCTCAAATATTTCTTCTATTTTTTGTGAAAGATCGGTTAATCTTTGGGCTTCGTGTTTCAATAAAACTTCGGAGTTTCTTCTTTCTTTAAGTTCAACTTTAATTAATTGTCCTGAAGAATCCCTCGTAATTGCATATTTTTTATCCCCAATTTTTTTATCTATGATTTCCAATTTCTTTGAGACAATTTCACTATCTGGAATAACTTCTGGGATATTCATTCCTTCACCTAGTCCCCAGATGGTTTTTATTGTTGCATTTTCTGATGAATCACTTGAAAAAATTATTCCCGCTTTTTCGCTTTGAATCATTTTTTGAACTACTATTGCGGTTTTAAGTGAATTTAGTGAATCTTTACTTATTGCTCTTTTTATTGTTTCTTCTCTAAATATTGAAGCAAAACATTTTTTTACGTGAGTTAATAATTGGTCAGATCCTTTTATGTTCAAATAAGTATCTTGTTCACGTATTTTTGTTTTTGTTTGTTTTTTTAAACTGCTTCTTACTGCAACAAAAATTGGTTCTGTTGCGCTGTTGAGTATATCCAATGCAGAACCCCTTTCAATTTCTAATTTATTTGTTCCAAGATTTTCATATGATTCTATAATTTCTTCTTTTATTTCTTCGGGTAATTCAGCGGAAATAATCAATTTTCTTATTTTTTCAGAGATTTCTTTTAATTTTTCTGGAGTTTCAATATTTGATTTGTTTAGTAGGGGGAAAATTTTTTCGGTTAATTTTGTTTTTTCTAAAAAAGTTTCAAAACTTTTTATCGTAATCACAAATCCTGCGGGAACTGGGAGATTGTTATTGTATAATTCTCCTAAATTTGCTCCTTTTTCTCCTGCAATGTTTTTTGAGCTTTTATTTAATTCTGAAAACCATTTAACAAAATCTTTTTTTTCTTGAATTTTTTCTTCCATTCTTTATTGAATTAAAAATAGTTAATAAAGGTTTTTCTTAAATGAGAATTATTTACTGATGGCATCCACTGGACAACTTTCAATTGCTTCATCAACGCAAGGCATTTCCTTTTGAGCTTTTACTTTTGCTTTTGCTCCATCCATTTCAAAAACCTCTGGGCAAACCGAGGAACAAGTTCCACAGCCTATGCAAGATTCATTAATTTTGATTGCCATGGATTTTTTAGGAGGAATAAGTTTATAAATTTGTCTTCTTTGTTTAGTTTATGATAGGAATAGTTATTGTCGGAGTTATTGTTCTTTTGCTTGTAGTAATTACAATTGGATATTATAATCGTTTTGTTATTTTAGCTAATAGAATTGATAATTCTTTATCTCAGATTAAAGTTCAATTAAAGAGACGAGCTGATTTGATTCCTAATTTGATTGAGACTGTTAAAGGTTATGCTAAGCATGAGAAAGGAATTATGAAAGAAGTGACTGATGCTAGGAAGGCTTTAGTTGGGGCGAAAGACATTGAATCGAAAGTTAAGGCTAATGATGCATTGGAAGGGGTTTTAGGAAGGCTTTTTGCTATTGCTGAGAATTATCCTGATTTGAAAGCGAATACGAATTTCTTAGAATTACAAAGAGAACTTTCAAGTACTGAAGATAGAGTTGCTTATGCGAGGCAAAATTATAATGATTCCATTTTGAGTTATAATAATTTATGTTTGAAATT
>CAZFLO010000103.1:0-2045 GCA_964519005.1 Candidatus Woesearchaeota archaeon | reverse complement strand
TGGGATTAGAGTCATCGGATTCTTTTGCTGAGTATTACGGAATTCAAGAAGTGTTGAAAAAACCTGTCGAGGAGACTAGTAAAAAGATTAAGAAAATAAGAGAAATTACTCCAAGTGATGTTAAGAGGGTAGCTAATAAAATTTTTAAAGATGAGAAATTAAATTTAGCTGTCATTGGGCCAATTAAAGACAAAAAACCTTTGATTAGGATTCTAAAATTTTGATTTAATTTTTTCTCAAAGGGTTGTTAACGAGGTGATTTTTTTATTTTGTTGTTGTTTTCTTTAGTATTAATGATATTATTTAAAATATGACAAAAAATATTTTAATCAATATTAGTTCAGGAACGATAATTAGAACTATCTTGTTTTTACTTTTAATAGTCTTCCTGTTTTTCTTTCGTGATCTTGTTCTTATTATTTTAACAGCAATAGTTATTGCTTCCTCGATTGAACCACTGGCTAAGTGGCTTATGCGCATGAAAATACCGAGAGTCTTGGCAGTTATTTTTGTGTATTTAGGTGCGATTGGTTTGTTTGTAGGTCTTTTTATGACTTTCGTTCCGTTGATTTTAGAAGAGGCATCTAATTTGTCGGAAACAATTCCTCAATATATGGATTCTATTGATTTTTGGCCATCTATAAATAATAGTGGTTTTTTGTCAGAGTCAGCGATTGAAAATTTATCTTCTAGTTTTTCTTTTAATGAAATTATTAGCGGATTGAAGTCGGTTGTTGATAACACTTTTAGTGGTTTTTGGCAGATGGCTAGTTCTATTTTTGGTGGTTTGCTTAGTTTTATCCTAATTATTGTTTTTTCTTTTTACTTTGCTGTTCAAGAATACGGGATTGCTAATTTTTTAAAGATTGTTACTCCTATAGAGCATGAGAAATATATCATTGACCTTTGGAAGAGATCTCAACTCAAGATTGGTAGGTGGATGCAAGGGCAGATTTTGTTGGCTCTATTTATTGGTATTCTGGTATATTTGGGCTTAATGATTTTAGGAGTTAAATATGCATTGTTGTTGGCAATTCTGGCTGCTGTGACTGAGTTAATTCCTTTGTTTGGACCTATTTTAGCAGCTATTCCGGCTATCTTGATAGGTTTTCTTGATGGAGGGACGACTTTAGGTTTGATGGTGCTTGGACTTTACGTCATCATCCAACAATTTGAAAATCATTTGATTTATCCTTTGGTGGTTAAGAAGGTTGTTGGAGTTCCTCCATTGATGGTGATTATTGCTTTGTTGATAGGGGCTCAATTAGCTGGTTTTCTAGGAATAATTATTGCTGTGCCTGTAGCTGCTGCTTTAATGGAGTTTGTAAATGATATTGAGAAAGACAAGAAAAAAACAATGGTTACAGAAAAAAATGAATAATAATAAATTTTATATTACTACAACCTTAGCCTATGTTAACGCTGATCTGCATATTGGACATGCGGCTGAGTTTATTCGTGCTGATGTTTTAGCTCGTTATAAGAGGAAAATGGGTTATGATGTTTTTTTTAATACTGGAGTAGATGAGCATGGGCAAAAAATATTTAATACAGCTAGAGAGTTAGGTGAAGAACCTCAGGTGTTTGTTGATAAAATGTTTGAGAGAGTTAAAAGTCAGGTAGACAAAATGAACATTAGTTATACGAGTTTTACTCGTACTACTGACAAATTGCACAAACAGTCAGCTCAGGCTTTTTGGAAAAAATGTGAAGAGAACGGAGATATTTATAAGAAAGCCTATAAGACTAAATATTGTGTTGGTTGTGAGTTAGAAAAAACTGATTCAGAATTAATAAACGGAGAGTGTCCTCTGCATCCCGGAAAACAAATAGAAGAGATAGAAGAAGAAAATTATTTTTTTAAGTTTTCAAAGTATCAAGGTCCACTTTTAGAGTTATATAAAAATAATCCTGATTTTGTTATTCCTGATTTTCGTTTGAATGAAATTAGTAAATTTGTAGGAAGGGGATTAAAAGATTTTAGTATTTCTAGATTAAAGGATAAAATGCCTTGGGGAGTTCCAGTTCCTGGTGATGAACAACAT
>CAZFLO010000102.1:0-2054 GCA_964519005.1 Candidatus Woesearchaeota archaeon | reverse complement strand
CAAAGTTAGTTGAGTTAAATCATTTGATCCTATTGAAAAACCATCGAAGATTTTACTGAATTCGTCAGCGAGAATAATGTTTGCAGGAATTTCACACATAACATAAATTTCTAATCCATCTTTTCCTCTTTTCAATCCATATTTTTCCATTATTTTTTGAACTTGTTTTCCTTCTTCAATTGTTCTACAAAAAGGAATCATTATTTTTACATTTTTTAATCCAAATTCATTTCTTACTTTTACGAAAGCTTTGCATTCTAATTCAAATGCTGCCTGATAATTTTTATGATAATATCTCGAGGCTCCCCTCCAACCAATCATAGGGTTATCTTCTTTTGGTTCATAATCATTTCCACCAATTAAATTTCTATATTCATTTGTTTTGAAGTCGGAAGTTCTTACGATTACATCTTTAGGATAAAATGCAGCAGCAATCATTCCGATTCCTTCTGCTAATTTGTCAATGAAAAATTGTTTTTTATCTTTGTATCCTCTAGTTAAATTTTCAATTTTTTGTTTTACTTTTTTGTCTTTTAATTTATTGAAATCTATTAATGCGTTTGGATGAATTTTTATATGTGAATTAATTATGAATTCTTCTCTGGCTAAACCGACTCCTTCATTTGGAATAAAACTTTGTTCAAAAGCCATTTCGGGGGTTCCAAGATTCATCATTATTTTTGTTTTAGTTTTGGGTATTTTTTTAAGGTTATGTTTTTCAATTTCATATTTTAATTTTCCTTTGTAAATGAGACCTTTTTCTCCCTCGGCGCAGGAAACAGTTACCAGGTCCCCATTTTTTAATTTGTCTGTAGAATTATTGGTTCCCACAATTGCTGGAATTCCCAATTCTCTAGAAATTATTGCTGCATGGCAGGTTCTTCCACCTTTGTCCGTAACTATCGCTGCTGCTATTTTCATTATTGGTTCCCAATCTGGATCAGTCATTTCTGTTACAAGAACCTCTCCTTTCTTGAAGGAATGAATTCCAGAAACATCTTTTATTACTCTTACTTTTCCAGAACCTATTTTCGCTCCCACGCTTTTTCCTTCCACTAAAATTTCTCCTTTTTGTTTTAGAACATATTCTTCTAATTGATTCACATCTTTCTGGCTTTGAACGGTTTCTGGTCTTGCTTGAACAATAAACAATTTTCCTGTTTTACCGTCTTTAGCCCATTCCATGTCCATGGGTTTATCATAATGTTCCTCAATAATTACTGACCATCTTGCTAAAGTTAAAATTTCTTCATCAGTTATACAAAAACTATGTTGGAGTGTTTGTGAAACGGGAATATTTTTTACGGGGCTGGGACCTTTGGAATTGTAAATCATTTTAATTCTTTTATCCCCTACTTTTTTTGAGATAATTGATTTGTATCCTTTTTTTAAAGTGGGTTTATGCACATAAAATTCATCTGGGTTTACGGCTCCTTGAACAATGTTTTCTCCTAGGCCGTATATTCCAGTAATGTAAACAGCGTCTTTAAAACCGGATTCTGTATCAATCGAAAACATGACTCCGGAGGTAGCTAAATCACTTCTTACCATATTTTGTACTCCTATTGATAGGGCAACATCAAAGTGGCTAAATCCTTTGTCTTCTCTATATGAAATGGCTCGATTTGTGAATAAAGAAGCGAAACATTTTTTACATGCTTCTAAAATTGCTTTTTCTCCTCGGATATTCAGGAAAGTTTCTTGTTGTCCTGCAAATGATGCATCGGGCAAATCTTCAGCTGTTGCGGATGACCTTACTGCAACGTCGGTGTATTTTTCTCCATATTCCTTTGAGAGTTTTTTATAATTTGAAATTATTTCTTTTTGTATTTCTTTTGGAATTTCCGCATTCAGAATTGTGTTTCTCACTTTTTTTCCGTGGGCCATTAAGTTTCTTGTGTCGTGGGTGTTTAAAGTAGATAAAATATTTTTTATTTTTGTTTTGATATTTGCTTTTTCTAAAAAATAATTATAAGAATGGGCTGTTACTGCAAAACCGTTTGGAACTTTTATTCCTTTTTTTCCAAGCTCACGATACATTTCTCCGAGAGATG
>CAZFLO010000101.1:0-2063 GCA_964519005.1 Candidatus Woesearchaeota archaeon | reverse complement strand
AAGTTGCTCCCAAATCAGGCTCAGTCGCAATTGCCGAAACTTCTTCCAAATTAATGTTCTTAGAATCATGATTAATAATAGAATAATCTTCCTGGGAAAAACCAAACCATTGCATATTTTGTTTTGCTCCTTTTGTCGCATCCCCGTCAATGTCTGAGCCCACAACTTTTATTCCTTCTAAAAGCGCTTCTTGCAAAAAAGTTCCAACTCCACAAAAAGGATCAAAAAGTGTATCTCCAGAATTCAATTGCGCCAAATTAATCATAATTTTCGCAAGCCTAGGAGAAATAGCCAAAGATTCCCGCCTAACTGGTTTTTCCATATCTCGCTGTTCAATTTTTTCATAATCACATTTCTGAATTATCTTTCCAAAATATTCCTGGCCCCCCTCATTAAAAATAAAAAACTCTTCGTTTATCAATTTAGACGAAGGAATATTTGCTTCGCCCCCTCCCTGAAGCTGAATTTTATCAGTCAAATGTTTTAACGTTGCCTTCAATTTTTCTGCCTTAAATCTATCCTTCAGATAATTTTCCATTCTGTCATAATTCTCAGAAAAATTCCAAAAAGCATAAGTCAATTTATTTTCTTTTCCAGAATAGACCATTATTTTTTCAGTTTTCTCAATTAAATTTCCAATACTCCCCGAGACCAAAACTTTCCCGATCGATAAAATCCCTCCAAAATTATCAATTTCATTTTCCAAGATACCTTCTTCAATATCAATCAACATTCCATTCCCAGAAATAGAATGTTCCAAAACCGGATTCTTCCGACTTTCAAAATAATTCAAAACTTCCTGTTTAGACAATTCAATGTTTCTTCCCAAGATAAATAAGTATTTCATAAAAATAAAAGAGAATGTTGGTTTTTATAGGTTATTAAAAAACTTTAAGATTTTTTCCAGTCAAAAATTTACTCCAGCCTAGTCTGAATGAATTCAAATCAATTTCATCAAAAGAAAAATTATTTTCGTCTTTTACAAAAGTAGGTATTTGAAATCCATATTTCAAACTTATCCATGAAACTTCTCCAATATCCTCTGGGTGATTACTAATTAAAACAGTTTTGTTTTTTGGAATTTTAGAATCTTGAATGGCAGGGAGTAAATAAGGAACCAAAGCATATCCTTTTGTTTCAACTTCTTTTCCTTTAGCAAGATTTCCAAGAACTTTTTCTGTGTGATTAAAAGCTTCAATTTCTCCCATGCCCTCTATGGCCTGATCTGCATAAACAGTTCGGATATAACTTTTACTACCATACAAATTATATTCTCCATCAAAACCAGTTTTCATTAATTTTTCCTGGGCCAGTTCTTTGGGCATCCTTGAAAAAATTGAAATCTTTTTATCATTGTATTTCTCCATAAAATTTTCAAATCCTTCTCTCAACAGAGGTTCTCCTGTAATTGGAATAATTGTTCCTTCAAGATTCAAGATAATATGCTCTATCATTTTATTAAAATGTCCAAAAAGAAATTTTTTTAGCCTCATTTAATTTTTCTTTCAATTCATCGGATTCCAAATTGTATAAACCATTGATAATACTTCTTTCTTTTGAATTCCATATTTGTTTTAATGCATTATATCCTTCAATATATTGTTGTTGCTTTTTTTTATAATCATCAATTTTTCTAAAAAAATTATAAGACTTTTGTAAAGAACAAACCATTTTTGAAGAAAATGAAGGAGATAATTTATTAAAATTATATTCTGTTTCCAAAAGATTCTGCATTAAAGTAGCATCTCCTTCTGCAAGAGTCATATATGGCATAATTTTGTCAATCGCATTTTCATATTCTGAACTTCCTCTTTTATTTTGATTAATTTTTTTCGCATATTTTAACCATTCCCGAAAAAAATAAGGATTATTTTCAAATTGTCCTTTATGTGTTAATTCATGTCCCACAATTATTTTTAGTGAATCCGGATTTGAATTTAAATTAATATTTTCTGGGATAATCATCATAGATTTTGTAATTGGTTCATATTCTCCCAGATATGTGTTTCTCCTAAAATAAATATCAATTTTATTCTTTAAAGAATAAGACTTGATATCAAAAA
>CAZFLO010000100.1:0-2089 GCA_964519005.1 Candidatus Woesearchaeota archaeon | reverse complement strand
ACAACGAAAGTGTCAAAACTTGCTGCCTGAACTTTTCCTTCTTCATATAAAATTTTTGAATAAAATAAATAATCTCCAACTCCCATGTTTTCTGGAACATCCAAATAAAAAATATTATTATAAGTTTGATTTATTGCAAATTGTTCTTGTTTTATCGTATATTCATTACTCTCAAAATCAATAATACGATAAATCAATTTTACATCAAATTGTCTCAAATCTCCAACATTAAGAACACTAATATTCGCTCTAACTCTTCCCCCCGGAGCAATATACTTTTTCAAAACTTCTGTTTTAATATCAAACAATGCAAATTTTCCTTTAATATTTAAAATACTTTTAACTTCTTTCTCCACTTGAGCTGAAGTAAAAATAATTTTTCCGACATAAACATCCGGAGCTTTTTTATTAGAAATATAAACATCAAAACGAAGATTTTTCGTTTCCCCTGAAGCTAAAGTAAACCCCTTCAATTCTGGGAAAATAAATTCTTCTAAACCTTCAACTCGAATTCCAATAGTTAAATCCTTAAGACCATTATTAGTAACTCTAATCATTTTTCGCACATAAGTTCCTTTTTTCATTTCAGCCATAAAAACATTTGGATCAACAATAAAACTATAATCTTTTTGAACAACAGTTTCATTTTCTACAGTGGTGTCTCCGCCACCACCTCCGCCGCCTCCTCCTCCGCCCCCGCCGCCATCATCACAATCGGCAGGACAAGATTCAGCAGTTTCTCCCCCTGAACAAGACCCATCTCCACAAACAGGCCCCCCTTCTGAAGCATAATAGGCCCCTTGAAAGGTAGGAGTTGAAAAAGTTAAAATATTCCCCGTATAACTTATTAAAACACAATCAGAACAAACAATCCCATTATGGTAAATAATTGGCACAGCATAAGTAATTCCATACAAAGAAAGCGTAGCGCTCTTATTTATTCCGGGGAGATTTTCTTCATCAACATTAATTAAATTGGAAGAAATAGCTAAATCAGTATCAAAGTCAACTATATTATTATCTCCCCCCATAGAAACAATATCTAAATTTTCAGCAAATACAACTTTACCATAACTACTCTTCTCTAAAATTGCCCCAGATAAATCATTCAATTCACTTTCACTTAAACTATTAAAATCTGTTGTATCTCCATCAAAAGTCGTATATAAAATTCTTAAACCATCAATTGTAACTTCTGAAGGGCTTGTTCCTTGACTAGCTGCAAAAATAAATGCAACACTAAGTAAAATTAAAATAATTCCAAAATATTCTTTTTTCCACCTCATTAAATTACCAATGAAATATTCTTTTTAATATTTCTTATTAACAACTAACTCCAGAAGAAAGCCCTTTGAAAGAAAGTGTGTTGTTATAATCCCCAGAAGGTTGGGCAGCAGGAATATCTAACCAAAACCTATAATAATTATTTGAAGAAGGAGCAATACTTTCTCCACATTTAACAAAGCCCAAGGTTAAAGGCGTTTCACCAGATAAAGAAGGCAAAGAAAGATTTGATTCATTTGAACAACTATATGTTTCATTATCCAATCCCAAAACATCTAGATATTGATTGGTCAAAGCTACATTAGCATTAATACAAAAATCAACTGCAGTATTTCCATCCGAGGAGACCTGAATATAATAATTTGATGAGTCTGAGCTCCCCCCGTAATTTTCTGAAGCATTTATACTAATAACAGGTAAAAACGTTACATTTCCAAAAACAATTCCATTAGAAAGTTCCGGACTAAATTCTATAGAAAGATATTTTGAAATTGTAACATTAGAATAAACATCTCCCTCTACCGCAAACCCTTGAATAAAAAATCCATTCTCTAGAAAAATTAAAATTATACAAATACATAAAATAAATACTAATAATAAATTCAATAAATTTAATTTCTTGACCATTTTAGACTAAGGAATTATCTCCTTTTTTTAATTTTCTTTTTAGAACCTTTTTCCTTCAATTTTCTTCTATTCAAAATATTAACCAATAATAAAATTCCTGCAATTAAAGCAATCACCAAATAAACTAAACTATAATTCCTTTTGTGAGCAACACATTGAACTTTAATATTTAATGGTG
>CAZFLO010000099.1:0-2124 GCA_964519005.1 Candidatus Woesearchaeota archaeon | reverse complement strand
AAAAATTCAAAATTTTCGTTATCTGAGAATGAGAAACATTTATTTTTCTGGAAATCCCCCTGCTGTGATTTTCCCCGTTCTCTAATACGTTTAAAACCTGATAATAACTACTGGTAATTTTTGTTTCCATGTGTAATTTAAATATTACAATGGTATTTAAACGTTTGTTTTTATCAATGGGTTTTGTATTAGAATAAAACTTTTGTTTTTACAACTCTCCCAAACTTTTCTTGCCATTATTTCTGCTTATAACATATAGTGGGAATATTTTATTGTATAACCGCTCTCCTTTCATCCTTAAATCAATCCAATCTGCAACCATGTGAATCATAACTCCAATTAAAATCCAAAAAAAGAACTCATGAATAAATGAGAATATTGATAAAATTATTAAAAATTCTATGCCATGAAAAATAAAAACACCTCGTTTGAAATTTTCTTTTTCTTTTAGAAATACTTTATTCCATTTTGAAACTGATTTAATATACCATTTTATCGCGTGAATAGGATTCCAATCTTTTGTTGAAAATCCATACCAGAGATAGTGGTCAAAGTCTATTATCCAAGAAGCGACAAATATTACCAAACCTGAAACTAAAGAGAAATTGAAAAATTTAACTAAGGCAAATGAAGCTACAAACCCAATTAAAAGGTGATATTTAAATTTCATTTTACTTCCAAATAAAGATGTCTATAAAAGTTTAATGTTTAACCTTTCCATTCACAATGGAAACAAATGGCCTTATCTTTCCATTCACAATGGAAAGGTATTTAAACTAAAGTGGTGTGGCTATTAGATGGAAAGAGAAAAGTTGAGAGAAATATTGCTTGATCAAAACCCCGAGAGAGAAATAGAATTTGTACAAAGAGAGAAATATCAGGATTTGTTGAGAGACATTAAAACGCCGTTTGTAAAAATACTAACGGGCATTAGAAGATCTGGGAAATCTACATTATTAATTCAGTTAAAGAAACATTATGATGGAATTTATGTGAATTTTGACGATGAAAGATTTGTGAATTTCAAGGTAGACGATTTTCAGATATTATATGAGTTATCGATAGAAATATTTGGCGATAGAAAGTATCTTTATTTTGATGAAATACAAAACATTGCTGGATGGGAAAGATTTGTAAGAAGATTATCTGAATCAGGAGAAAATATATTTGTTACGGGTTCAAATGCGACGATGTTATCAAAAGAATTGGGAACTCATTTAACTGGGAGGTATATTTCATATAATCTTTATCCTTTTTCGTTTAGGGAATATCTGGAATTTAAAAAAATAAGTAATCTGGAATTTACAACAAAAAATAAAGCAGAAATAAAAAAGAATTTTAGAAAATATTTAACAGAAGGCGGACTTCCAGAATATTTAATAACTGGTAATAAAGATTATTTAAAAATGCTATTTGAAAGCATTCTTTATAGAGACGTGATGACAAGGTATAAATTAACAAATGAGAGAGCATTAAAAGAGTTAATTTATATAGCAGCAAATAATATATCAAAAGAGATTAGTTTTAATTCAATAAAAAAGATGATTGGGCTCGGAAGTTCAACTACGGTAAGTGATTATTTTTCTTATTTAGAAAATACATATCTTTTATTCTTAGTCCCGAAATACAGCTATTCCTTAAAGAAACAAATACATGCCAATAAAAAATTATATATGATTGATAATGCGATTGCCCATCAGTTAGGTTTCAGTTTTTCAGAAAATAAAGGTAAGTTGTTAGAAAATTTAGTTTTTATAGAATTAAAAAGAAGGGGAAAAGAAATCTATTACTTTCAAGAAAAAAATGAATGTGATTTTGTAATAAAGGAAAAAAATAAAATAACTCAGGCTATTCAGGTTTGTTATGAAATAAATGCAAATAATAAAGATAGGGAAATTGCTGGTTTGTTTGAAGCTATGAAAAAATTCAAATTGAAAAAGGGGTTTATTTTAACTATGGATCAAGAAGAAGAGATGATAAAAGAAAATTTAAGAATAAAAATAATTCCTGTATGGAAGTGGTTATTAAAAAACTAAACCTTATTTTAAAATTATTCCTCTAATTGCTTTGCGATATCTGCGAAAGCTGGTCGTGAAATCAATACGCCTGTCGTAATTCCTATTA
>CAZFLO010000098.1:0-2175 GCA_964519005.1 Candidatus Woesearchaeota archaeon | reverse complement strand
GATAATTATCTAGATGAAGAAGGAAATTTTGATTGTTGGGAGAGTTTTGGAGAGAAAAAGATTGAAGACGGAGAAGATTTGATGACAACGACTGAAAAAATTCTCAATGAAGAAAAGGTTGTCTTTGATGATTTTGAATATAATCCTTTTGAGACTTTTATGTTTCAGGAAAAAACATTTCAAAAAATATTTAATCAATACAAGGAAGAGCAGAATTTACTGAGAAAAATAAAAATAATTAAATTATTTAGTGATTTGTCACTTGAATTTGCAAGAAATACACAAGGCGAAAGTGATAGCTATAAATTTTTCAAGAAATTTAAAGAAATAATAAACAATCCTCAAGAAAGTTATCTTATTAGGACTTATGCTAAAATAAGTTATTTTGAAAACCTTAATTATTATTCAATTGACAATAGCGTTGATGATGAAGAGTTTGAAGAAAGTTTGAATATTTCCGATATGCATGATGATAGGTTTGATGATATTAATTTTTCTTTTGGCAAAGAAGCGGTTAAAAAATTTATTAATAATCGCGAAGGAAAACATAGCTATGGCGATATTAATTTATTTAATCCACTTCCGTATTCAAAAGAGGAAAGAGCATTGAGCACGGAATATGATTCAAGATTTCCAGACAAGAAAATTGATTATGAGTATTTTGTCAGAGAATTGGCACCCGGAATGGCTGGGGCCTATACGGACAACGGTGAATTAATCGGTTGGCAAGAATATAACAAGGAAAGCTTTAATAAAGAGGATAATAAATTAAATCTTGAAAATCCTGCAAAAATTTTAGAAAATCTTGAAATAAGTAATAAGGATGAAATTATTTTTTTCAAAATGATGTCTAATTTGAAATTTTGTAAGCAAATAAAAGAGGACTTCGGAGCCGATATTAATAATTTTAATTTGCGTGTCCAATTTCAGTTTTTAAATTTTATTAAAAAAGCAAATATTGAAAAGACAGAAAGGGTGATGAATTTTTTTGATGGAGTAGAAAGCAGTCTAGAAAAAAACAATCGTATCGAATCTTTTCTTTCTCTTGAATTCGATCAAGGCAATGGTGAAAAGATTTTGGATATTGGAGAGAAGATGGAGAAAGAAGATGCTCAGAAAGTTTTTGCTAAGATTGCCGAGCTAGGAGATTTGGCGCAGGAGAAAGATGAGGAGTTGGCGAAAACTATTTTCAAAGACGATAAAAAAGAAATTTCCTCTAGTGTCAGGGTGGAACTTCTTCGTAAAGCTCATAACATCATTTCTCAATTTAGTGATGAATTGGGAGATGGCAAAGAGACTGATCAGGAAAAAATTATTAAGCTTTTGGGTGATTTAGAAAATAGCCGGATTGAAATTGATCTGGTCGCTTCACTTTTAATTGCAGGTAAAAAAGAGGGAGAAGTTCAAAACTTGGAAAATATTAGAGGTGTTGAAATTCAGGAAGTTGATGCGAAAGAATTATTTGAGAATAAAGAGATGGAAAAGAAATTAACTAATATGTATCGCGCTAATAATTCCCACAAATCCAAAGAAGATTTAGAAAGATTGATGCGTGATTTTGAAGAACATAAAAAGTATGACCCTAGATTTCATTTAGTTTATTTTAATAAAGATGAAAATAAAACTGATGAAAATTCTTTAGAAGATTTGGTTGGATTTATGCGTTCTTCAAGGCTTAATGGACAAAAGGAATTGCCAGAAGGTGAAAGATATTTAGGGGCAACGAATATTAACTCTTTGCTTCGAAAGTTTTATTTTGGAGAGAATTTTTTGCGAGAAGTTGTTGAAAAAGAATTAGATGGTGGAGCTGAAAAAATTATAGCTCATGTGCCTGAAAATGGACCAACCCATAAAGTAGGAAAAACCCTTGGTTTTGAAAAAGTAGCAGAAGAAGGGGAATATAGGGATGACGAAGGAAAAGTTTTGGCAAAAAGAATAAAAGTTGAGTTAAAAAAGTAAGTATTTAAGTATTTTTTAAAAGTAAACAGCTTAAGATTAGGCTGTTTTTTATTGGTCTAATTAAGTAAAAATAATTGACTTATTTGTATATTCATGTTATATTTATTTAAAATTTAATTTGGTAATTTAATGATTTATTTTATCAAATTAATATAGATGTTTGAAAATTAAGAAAAGAAATGATCAACTAACCGTAAAATATTTAAAAAGGAGAGG
>CAZFLO010000097.1:0-2241 GCA_964519005.1 Candidatus Woesearchaeota archaeon | reverse complement strand
GCTGAATCTATGAACATGGTGACTTTTATTCCAGCCCCCTTTAATTCTTTTGCAGTTTTTCTCCCTTGAAAAAGAGGCCTGGTTTCAGTATTGTAAACTTCAAATTTTTTACCTTTCTTTTTTGAATAGATCAAAGCATTTGTGACATTAGTTGAATGGCAATGTGTATAAATTATATCTCCTTTATTGATCAAATTAAAAACTGATTTATTTATTTTTTCTTGGGCTGAATCAAAATGTTTCAAAATTTCTTCATAACTTGAATTTTCTACTTTATGTAAAACATTTACTAACATCGGTTCGGTTGGCCTTAGGGAAAGTAATTTTTTCAAAGAAGTTTTTGTTGGAATTAATGAATACGCATAAAGGGCTTTTTTTGCAATGTTTCTTGCTCCCTGAATTTTTATTTCTTTTATGTCTTTACAAATTTTATTGAATGTTTTCCTCTTTTTATTCATAATATTTTTAATTCAAGAACCTTTAAAAAATCTATTCAATTTATTGAAATATGTTAGAATCTTTAATTAATCCGAAAAGAGCGGAAAAGGGTCCTTGGAAAATGTTTTTTATTGGAATTTTATATGCTTCTCTTTCAATACTTTTAGTTAAACTTTTTTTTGGAAGTGATCCAGTTTTATCTCGTTTCTCGGGATTAATGGTTGTTACATTTTGTGTTATGTTCTCATTGCCTTTCATGTATCATATAATAAAAAAAGAAGAAGAAGAAGATGAAAAAATTGTTGGATTAAAATCTGTTTTCAAAGTGCATAAAGAAGCTATTCTTGCTTTGATGTGGTTATTCTTTGGTTTCCTTGTTGCTTTTTCTTTTTGGTATTTGGTTTTGGGAGACTCTACTTTATTGAATGCACAGCTTGAAACCTATTGTGCGATTAACAGCCCAGGAAATGTCGAAGGTTGTGTGACCCAGTATTCCCAAGGGAGCATGATTAGTCCAACTGGGGCGATGACAAAAGGAGCTAGACTTGCCGCAATTATAGAAAACAATATCTATGTCCTCATATTCACCCTCATATTTTCGCTGATTTTCGGGGCGGGAGCTATATTTGTTTTGGCTTGGAATGCAACTGTGATTTCTGCTGCGATTGGCGTATTTACTAATTATAAAATTGCTCAAATTCCCTTGGGAATTGGAAGATACATGATTCATGGATTCCCAGAAATTGCTGCATATTTTATCGCGGCACTCGGAGGAGGGATTTTGGGATCTGGATTTATGAAACATGGAATAAAAAGTAAAGAATTCTATCGGGTTTTTGAAAATGTTATCTTGTTACTTTTTATTGCGATAATTATTTTGATTTTTGCTGGGCTAATAGAAGTCTATCTAACCCCTGTTTTTTTCTAACATAATTAAATTTAAATAAGATGATTCTCCTAAAACTATATGGACAATTTAACATTTTTGGGATTCCTTTTTGGGCCTCTGATAATGATTGCATTTTTGACTACAGCTATCATTTTGCCCCATTGGATTCGAAGAGCAAAAGCAGAAAAATTGGTTGGAAAAGACATTCATAAGAAAGACAAAAGGGAAGTTGCAGAAGGGGGAGGAATTACTGTACTAATCGGATTCGTTCTTGCTATTTTGCTTTACATTGGAATTAAAACTTTTGTTTTTAATGATCAAAGAAATTTGATTGAAGTTTTAGGGATCTTGGGAGTTATTACTATCGCATCCATTGTGGGCATTTTTGATGACCTCTTGGGTTGGAAAAAAGGCCTTGGAAAAAGGAATAGAATTATAATGATTTTATTTGCTGCAATTCCCTTGATGGTTTTGAATGTGGGGGAACATATTGTTTTTGGGATTGATTTTGGAATACTCTATCCACTGTTATTGATTCCTTTAGCTGTTGTTGCAACAACTACTACTTTTAATTTCCTTGCGGGCTACAATGGACTTGAAGCGAGCCAAGGAATTTTGATTTTAATTGGATTATCTTTAGTTAATTTTATTGTGGGAAATCTCTGGTTGAGCTTAATTGGTATTTCTATGGCTGCTCCTTTGTTTGCATTTTATTTGTTTAATAAATATCCCGCAAAAGTTTTTCCTGGAGACATTTTGACTTATTCTGTCGGAGCGTTGATTGCTTGTTTGGCAATTCTTGGAAATATTGAAAAAATTGCAGTTTTCTTTTTTATCCCTTATGTCTTTGAAGTTATTTTGAAACTGAGAGGACGTCTGAAAAAAGAAAGTTTCTCTGTTATTCAAAAAGATGG
>CAZFLO010000096.1:0-2242 GCA_964519005.1 Candidatus Woesearchaeota archaeon | reverse complement strand
TCGTTTTGGATGGAGTAAAGAAGATAAAATTTTCTACTATTCTGAATTTTTAGGTAAACGAGATAGAATTGATGATGAAGACATGATGACATCAGAAGACAAATCAAAATATGAAAAAGAAATAAATAATCTTAAAAAATTATTCTTTAAATTTGCAAAAGGAGATATAGTTTATAACACAGACGAAGATTCATTTTATGATGGAAAAAAAGCAATTGATTCTCCAACTCAATTAAAGATTAATTTGGATTAATTTCAGATAATCTTCTGCCAGAACATATCGAATTCATTAAACGCCCTTAAGAGATTTATATTTTTAAAAGCTCCCAAATTAAATTAATATCTCCTTAATATGCTTCTTTTTAAAAAATTCCTCTAAATAATCAATACGTGAGCGATACATTGCTACTATTGAACCGGATGGATATTCTGTTGAAGATTTATATGTGCCTGGAAACGATAGGAACCTTATGTCTCCATCTCCCCAATCCTCCAAACAGGTCCAAGGACTTGCAATAAAACCTTCGTGAATCAAAGAACATCTCCAATCTTCATAGAGTTTAGACGCCTCTTCTTTTCTAACCCCCATATTTGGAATTGAAAGAAGTTCTATAAATCTCTCTCCACTTCTCATTTTTGGGTATAGCAACTTCGCCAAACTCTCAAATCCAAGAAAACAAATTTGAATGGTGAGTTTATGGTGGACATTATCTCTAAGAAAGCCCTCTAATAAAGCGACCCTATCCCGATGGAATAAAATAAACTTCTCTATGTTCAATTTTATTTTGTCTTCTTCCATAAATTAACAATGGTGAATAAATATTTAAAATCACCTAGGGAGTAGATAACCCATACAAAGGTATTTGCACCCCAAACATTACATTTGTTAACTAATCTTTTGTAATCGTCTTTACTTTTGATAAGGTGCTTGCCATATCTTTCACATCTTGAGCAGTTTTGAATAGTTGTTTGTTTAATCTAAGTGAGTTGCAAATTTCCGGAGTAGAAGTTTTGCATAATTCATCTATGCTCGTGTCAACTATCTGTTCAATTGTTCCTTCAAATTCGCCTTCTGCTAATGCAACGGAATCGTATGTTTCAACTACTGCTTGTCCTACTGAAGTCCCTCCAATTCCATAGCCCACTCCATAAGATATTCCAAATCCAACTAAACTAACCACAAAAACTGCAGCAAATACAATCGGAATTTCTTTCTGTTGAACAAGCAAAGATATGACTAGGCCAATAAAAGATATTATCAGTATAAGTCCAAAGAATGGAACAAGAACCTCTCTTGCAAATATCATGATTGCTCCAACAAGAACAATCATTCCAAGAATAGCCACCCCTTTGTTATTTCCGTTTGCCATATAAAAAAATCGCATAAGAAATATAAAAAACTTTGGAAGCCACTACAAGAATATGGACTCTAACGCCGAGAATACCGAGGGAGTTTAACTTTCTTTTAATTTAATAATATTAACGCTTTTAACATTTAAAAAATGTGTCTTTTGCAGAATTTAATCATAATATTTCATTCAAAATACCTTCATTAATCATAAATAAATTGAAAACATAATCATTAACTCTGTAAGAATCCTCAAAGGGATTTTTTTCTTTATTTAATCCTTTTCCATCGGTAATCCAAACAAATTTAATTTTTTGCTTATTTAATTCTTTAAACAAATCTTTAAATTCATAACAAACAGATTTCGGTTTTGAACCACCCCCATTAAAGAAATTAGTTTCAATGATTATTATTTCTTCTTTCTTTTTATTATATATAACAAAATCAAATCTTCTTGATGATTTTTTTACTTCCATTTTATATCCCCAAGTAGTTTCAATTTTTTTTGCATTTGCTTCTGTGAGATATTCGTAATTATTTTTCTCCAAATAAGGTTTAATTAAATATTCTACCAAATTTTCCATTAAATGGCCCCCCCTATTTTTTCTTCCATTAGTGTCAAGTCCAACTTCTACTCCAAAAACATAATCGGGTACACTTAGAATATTTTTATTTTCAAAAATATCTTTTAATCCACTTTTAGAAAAAAAATCAAAATACTTTTCAGCTTGAATATCATTAATTAAAGAGTTTTGTGTAAAATCAAAATTTAAACAAGACAAGTCTTTACTATCTTTAAATTTTCTAATTTCTAATTTTTTCTCTCTAACTGCCAATAGCACGGGTAAAACTTGAACAATTTTGGGAAATTTTTTAATTAATCTAATAAATTCA
>CAZFLO010000095.1:0-2246 GCA_964519005.1 Candidatus Woesearchaeota archaeon | reverse complement strand
TAGTAAGACGAAAAGGCCGGAAGAGAAGGAGAAAAAGTCAACATTTATACCGGAGAGAAGGGGGGATTGGTTCAAATGAAAAAATCTATTTTAAATTTGGGGTCATACGGATGGGATCATATTGTAACGAAAATTCAGAGGATAATTATGAAAAAAGTTATTAAAGTTAATATTGAAGTCGATGAAGAGTTTACAAAGAAATTTATTGAGAGAATCAGCGAGATAGTTGAAAAAGGCAATATTAATCTTATTGCTTCTGGATTAAAGTAAAGAGCGATTTAAAGAAAGGGGAATAACCCGTGAATGATATTAGGGTTTGTATAAAATTTAAAAACAATCTTTTGTATAAAAGAATATTTGAAAAATATTCTTCAGTGGCTCATTTTTGTAAAAAAACCAATCTAAACCCAGTAGAGGTAGGCAAATATTTAAACTTCAAAACATCACCGATTAGTAGGCGTAGTTATTGCTCAAATATTTGCATCGGTGGCGCATGGATTAAAGAATATGCCATAAAAATAGCTAACGCATTGGATTGCTCATTGTTGGAGATATTTCCAGAACAAATTTGGGGTTTAATTCATAAAGAGTATAATATAGAAATAGATTCAACTATTCTTATTAGATATAATGAAAATATGGCAATTGAAGAAGAACCGCAAAATTTTAAAGGTCTTTATGAAGCGCTATCAATGCTTACCCAGAAAGAAGAAGAAGTTTTGCGGATGAGGTTTGGGCTGGATGGTGAGATTATGACTAACGAGAAAATAGGCAGGTTTTTTAATTTAAGCGGTGTTAGAATATCTCAAATTGAAGGTAAGGCTTTAAGAAAAATGAGGCATCCTAAAAACAGGCGATTGCCTTGTCCGGCTAATTGAGAAAGAAAGGGGGGGTGGTTTAATTGAAACATCTACAATTTACGTCGAAAAAAATTGAGAACTTAATAGGACTTAAAAGTAATACTTTGCATTATTATATTAAGTCCGGGGCTCTTGTTCCCGAAATTGACAAAGGGGAGGGCACGGGGCACACCAGATTATTTTCCCCTAAAAATTTTCTTGAAGCCCATATAATAAAATCTATGATTAATTTTGGATACTCAAAAAATATTATTCTTAAAGTTTTAAAAGCTATCGGAAAATTAAAAGAATGGCAAAAAATTAAAACAAAGCAGGATACCAGGGGTTATATTATTTTTTATTTTTGTAATAATGAAATAGTTTGTGATTTTATTAAAGATAAAAAACAATTTAGCATGGTTAATAGAAAGGAAAAATGGTTTTTATCAATAATTAATTTATCAATGTTAGCAAGGGGGGATAAATTGTGCAGAACTTTGGGATAAACAAGATCATTAAAATTACAACGCCCGAGATCTCAAACAAGCTAAATATTAAATTTAAACGTCTAAATTGTTGGATTAATCGAGGCTATATTAATCCAACAATAAAAAATACTGGGGCAGGCACTAAGCTAGGATATACGATTCTCGATATTTATTTGATAGAGTTATTTAGCCAGTTACTTTCTCGCGGATTTTCTCGCGAGATAAGCAGTAAGTGTATAAATTCTAATTTAAGAGAAAATGTTTCTCATCTTAGAGATTTAGAAGACAAAGAATATTGGCTTTCTTTTTCGTTTATTACGGTTAATGGTGAAGATTGTATTCATAATATGATTTTTGATTATGGAATAGATAAGTTTTATTTTGCTGCAATGGAGAAAGATATTTATATTATTAATTTTAACAGGATAATGGCAAAAGTAAATGATGCTTTTGGTCTTGTTTGAGGGTGGTTTAATTGAGAGACTTAGTTGAACAATTTAAAAAAAATGAAATTGATTTTCTCCAAAATAATCTCGAACCAGAAATAGTGGAGATTAAAGATTCTAATACTATGAAAAATGTAAGTGCATGCCATTATTGCAAAAGCGCAATAAGCAAGACAAAGATAGGAACTAAAGTGCTTGGTTATCGTTTTAAGTGTATGGGTTGTGGTAGATATTTTAATGAAGGAGATTGATTTAAGTAAAAGTTGAGTAAAGAAATAAAAACAAAGGAATTTATCAAATGACCAATAATAAAGCTGGCAGAATAATCAAAGGCATACCGGATTTAAGTGAATATTTGCAAGATGTTCATCATGTTAGCATGTCCCGGCCTACGATTATGAAATATATTGAGTCCGGCCTTCCTTGTTGGTTTTTTAGCAATGCCTATCATTTTTATTCGGTTAATGTAGAGG
>CAZFLO010000094.1:0-2289 GCA_964519005.1 Candidatus Woesearchaeota archaeon | reverse complement strand
ATGAAATTTTGAAAGCCAATTCGCTTTGGGATTTGAATGAAATTTCCTTTGTTGAATTGCCTTATGAATCAAATTTTGAGCAAAGATATCCACATAGATAATTTTATTAACTTCATTTAACTTTTAATTTGGGCAACCAACGATGAATACCTGATGACTACTAGGTTTACAAAAACTCGTGAGGCTCATCCTAGTTAATGAGTTGGCAAGCATCGTTAGAACAGAATAAAGGTGTCATAATATGTTCTTCTGGGTTGCCCAATAATTTATTAATAGTCTTTTCTAAAAAATTTAATGAATTCAAAAATTTACACTTTAAGGACCATACATTTTATTGGAGCTTTGTTCCTTTATTTTTCAATAGGCCTCCTTATTTATGCTGGAATAACTAAAGAAAATCCTGCTCTTTTGAAATATTGTCTTGGGGCTTTGACTTTAGAAACAATAGCAATTGTGATAAATAATTGGGATTGTCCTCTTCATCCACTTCACAAAAAATGGGGAGATGAAAAGGCGTTTTTTGGTTTATTTTTGCCAAAACAACATACTCGAAAAGCAATGGTTTTTTCAATATTCCTTGGAGCATTTGCTATTTTGTTTTGGGGATTAGTTAATTTAATAAATTAAAACCATTCAATTAATACATGTCAATTGAAAATTTAAAGGAGAAAATTCGGGCTTATGCTTTGAAGAATGCAATTGGACATGGGGGAAAAGCAAATCCTGGGGCAGTTATTTCTGCGTTATTTAATGAAGGTTTGAAAAAATCGGGAGTTAAAGAAGTTATGCCCGAAATTCAAAAAACCATTTTGGAAATTTCTAAATTAAAATTTGAAGAGCAAGAAAAAGAATTAGAAAAATTAGAAAAATTTATTTCGCATAGAATAGAGAGAGAAGGCTTGCCTGAAATTCCTAATGTGGAGAAAGGGGTTTTTACAAGATTTGCTCCGTCTCCTTCGGGAGCAATGCATGTGGGACATGCCCTGACTGCTTCAATTGCTTATGACTATGTTAAGGAATATGGGGGGAAAATGATTCTCCGAATAGAAGATACAAATGCCGATAATATTTATCTTCCTGCTTATGACTTGTTAGAAAAAGATGGGAAATGGTTGTTTGAAAATAATTGTGAAATTGTTATTCAATCCGACCGAATGAAATTATATTATAAATATGCTGAAAAATTAATTGATCTAGGAAAAGCATATGTTTGTGAATGCTCTGGAGACGAATTTAGAAAAATTGCAAAAAATAAAAAAGAATGTTCTTGTCGAAATAAACCTGTTGAGGAAAACATAAAAGATTGGAAAAAAATGTTAAGTGTAAAAGGTTTTGTTGAAGGTAAAGCCATTTTGAGATTTAGGTCTGACATGAAACATCCAAATCCCGCAATGAGGGATTTTCCTTTGGCTAGAATAAATGAAACTAAACATCCTCGTCAAGGAAACAAATATCGTGTTTGGCCTTTGATGAATTTGTCCGTGACTGTTGATGATATTGAAATGAAACTTACCCATATCATTAGAGCAAAAGAACATGTGGATAATGCAAAAAGACAAAAAATGATTTTTGATGTTTTGGGAAAAAAATATCCTTGGGATGCTTATCTGGGACGCTGGCATATTGAAGGTTTACGGTTGTCAGCTTCGGAAATTACTCGAGAGATTGTTGAAGGAAAATATTCTGGTTGGGATGATCCCGAACTTCCGACACTTCAAGCTTTGGCAAAAAGAGGTTATTCTCCTCGAGCTTTTCATAAAATGGCGGAAAGCCGAGGGCTTTCCGGGGTTGATAAAAAAATAACTAAAAAAGAATTCTTTGAGCTTCTAGATAAATTTAATAAAAAAGAATAAAAGCCTCAAAGACAATAACCTTTTTATAGTAGGTTTTTTTTAATTGGGTATAGCATATTGCTAGAAAAGGAGAAAATTACAAGGAGGTTGATAAAATGAAAGGAAAAAAAGGTCTATCTACGGTCGTAACAACATTAATAATAATTTTATTAGTTCTTGTTGCTGTTGGAATTATTTGGGGTGTTGTGAGCAACCTTCTAAATAGTGGTACTGGAGCTATTGAAAAAACTCAAAAATGTTTGGATGTCGATTTCGATGTTAATTCTGTAACAGTAACTAGTCCAACAAACAATGAAACATATACAATTTCAATGCATAGAAATCCAGGGGGAGCAGATGAAGTTGGAGTTAAAATTACCATGTATAATGGGACTACAAACACCGCATCTGCTAATTTTGGTGAATTGTTTGGAGAATTAGATACTTTAACTATTAC
>CAZFLO010000093.1:0-2338 GCA_964519005.1 Candidatus Woesearchaeota archaeon | reverse complement strand
AGGTAAGATGTTAACAGAAGAGGGCAAAAGGATTGCAGAGGAGAGGCATAACTTTATGGTTGAGTTTTTTGATAGAGTAAATAAAGAAGCGATAGGAGAGTTATAATGGAAAGATTTAAATATATTGGAAGATTGGTATAAATATTACTTCCCCGGTATGACGAAAGGAATGCCGGGAGTCTTTATTTTCTAAAATGGTTAAAAAGAGAGCTATTATTTTTGTTGATGGTAATAATTGGTATCATGGCGTCAAGCGACTTGTTGGTAATCCGAAATCTGTTTGTTTCAAAAAAGTTGCTTCAATGATTGCCGAAAATTTTGATTTGGATATTATTGATATTAGATATTATAATTCTACACCGGATATTGATTTGGGCGAAGATAATTATTATAAGCATATGGTTTTTTTGGCTGGATTAAAAAAAAGTGGAATAGTTGTGAATACAAATAAATTAAAAAAAATTCGTGTGGACGGGAAAGTGTTGCGAGTTGAAAAAGGCGTTGATGTTATGATTACAACAGATATGATGAGAAAAAGCTTGGTTGAAAATATGTGCGATTGCTGTGTTTTAATTTCTGGCGACTCCGATTTTGTTCCTGTTATGAGAGCTATCAAAAAAGCAGAAAAGGAAGTTTTGACAGTTTCGGTTTTGAGAGGTTATGCTAGAGAATTATTGCAAGGAGAATTTAGATTTTGGATTTTGAAAAAGGCTGATCTAATTAAATGTTTTAAGGGGTATAATGGTAAGAGTTAATTTTCATGTGCATACTAATGAGAGTAATTGTGGAAAATTAACTCCTCGAGAAGTAGTCAAAGAGGCGATTAAAAGTGGAGTTACACATATGTGTTTTACTGATCATTTTTTTGTACCGAAAGAAGTCAGAGATCATAAAGATGAGATTAGACATTTAGACGGATATTATAACGAATTAATTAATTTAAGAAATGAATTTGCGCAAGAATTAGATATTTCTATTGGACTTGAAGTTGATTGGATTGAAGGATATGAAGATTGGTATAAAGAACAATTAGCTAAAAGAAATTATGATTTTTTACTTGGCTCAGTTCATTTCTTAAGGGGAACCAATGGAGGATTCCCAAATGTGAAATGTCTTGAAAAAACAGCAAAAGAATTTGGAACAATACAAAATGTAATTGAAAGATATTATAATGAAATAAAAAAGATGATTGAGTTTGGTCTAATAGATTGTGTTTCGCATATGGATTTATTTAAAAATGGTTTAAAGGATAAAAAAATATTAAAAGAAAATTGGTTTAAGAAAATTGTTATTGAGATTTTAGAATTAATGAAAGAAAAAAATATTTGTTTTGAAATTAATGCTTCAGGATGGAAAAGAAATGGTGAGCAATATCCAAGTAAATGGATTATAGAAAAGGCAAAAGAAATGGGTATGCCTATTACGATTGGGAACGATTTTCACAGATTGGAATGGGGTAATTTTGATGATGGATTAGATGATGCAGTTAAATTAGCTAAAGAAGTAGGATATAAAAGTATATTAATTTTTAAAAATAGAAAACCTATAGAAATAAAAATTTAACAATGGAAAATAAAAAACCGAGTGAAGCTGATAAAATTGAGTCGGCAAATTTAATGGAAGAAGCCAAAGATATTTTTGATTCATGCATTCAGTGTGGAATGTGTAAGGCGATTTGTCCGGTGTTTAAAGTTTTGAAAGAGGAAAGGGTTTCGGCTAGGGGTAAGGGAATTATTATTTCTGACAAGGTGATGGATAAAGTTGTTTTTGAGTGTACCTTGTGTGGAGGATGTGAACAAGAATGTCCGTTAAATATAAAAATTTGTGATGCGGTTAGAAAAGTTCGGGAAGCTATGGTTTTGAGAGGGAAAGGTTTGAAATCAAATGAAGAAATGATTGAAAATATTCGGAAGTATGGAAATCCTTTTGGAAAGGGGAAAATTTCCGATAAAGATAAATTGTATTGTTGTTGAGAATTATTTTACTTATGTGCAAACCAAAATTCTAATATACCTTTTTCTTTTTTGTGTAATTTGACAAATCCAAATCTTTCAAATTGCATGATAGTTCCAACTTTTAATTTTGATAGTTCTGATTCGCCGAGCCCTTTTGTTATGGTTCCGTCTGGCATTCTAATCTCAACATTAATATTCTTAGGTGTAGATGACAACCATTGAATAAATTTCGTTTTTAATTTGGGATCAGGTTCTTCAGAGATGAATGAAAAAGTTCGTGGCTTTGTTTTTCCCACATTGTTGGATTTAAAATTTAAGAGATGCATTAGCCGGTAGTTTTCGTTTTGCATAAGCTCGAAGTCTTGGCCTGAAATTAAAAATTC
>CAZFLO010000092.1:0-2383 GCA_964519005.1 Candidatus Woesearchaeota archaeon | reverse complement strand
CAAATTTCTAAAGGAGTTAATGGTTTCTTTGCATTTTCAAGAACCAATTCTGCTACCTTTTTGAAAGTTATTTTGTCTGCCATTTTATTCAAAATCCTGCCAGATAAATGGTATCCTCAAAAGTTGTGAAACTATTTCCTTTAGAATCAACAAATGTCACATCCATGCAACCTTTTTGCTCATACTTATCTCCCTGAGGTTTGTAATTTTTATATTCTGCCTGAATATTTGCTCCCATGAAATCATAATCTTCTGATTTAACAGGAAGAGACCACGTTTCAATAAGCAAACTATCTTTACGAGTACATTCTTCTTGGAGACAATAACCTCCATATTCGCTTCTTTCTGTGCATTCAAGTTTCCAGAGTTTTATATTTACAGTGCCTTCTGCATTTACGAGTCCTCCTTTGCTATCTTCAGGTTGCAGACTAAATTCAAGACCATCAATTTCAGAATCAGCGTCAAAATTTTCAGCAGAGACCCAAATCTGACCAAGAGTTGCAATAGGTTTTTGCTCTTTACTTATTTCACTTCCATCCATTAACTCTACATAAGCTTCATCGGTTTCAATTTCAGGAATTGTTATTTTATTTCCAAAGAGAGCTTCATAAGTAACTGTGCCTTTGGACTTCCCACAAAATTGAATTAAATCTCCTTCAAGCAATCTTTCACCAGAATAATCAGTTGAATAAAGATAAACAACATCTTCAATATAACCGACCCACTCATCTTTTTTTGTGGATACTCGCAATTCTAATTCAGGTATATCTGAAACTACTTGAATAACTTCACCTTTAAAACAAATCCATTGATTCTGATAATTTTCAGCATGACGCATAAGATTTTCATAAGAAACATCTATCGCTTTTTCCTTAGCCTCTGCATACGATTCTGGTGAATTGGATTTTAAGAGTCCGTCGTTGACAGCATCTCCTGTAATGCCTTTATTTATTCCTTGGAACATTCCAATAATTATTAACATTAAAGGTATGCTTAAAATTATGATAATAATCCAATGTCTTCTAAACCATGATTTTTGTTTTTTTGGCATGACTTCTAAAAGGTTCAAGCTTTTTTAAATGTTGGTAACTCGTAAGGTAACCCAATAATAAAAGAATTGGTTACTGCTTTGGTATATGGCTAATCCAAGGTTAATCAGTTTTATTGCAAGAAGTAAGAGAAGATTGGAAATTTTGAAATTGTTGGAAGAGCATGAATTGAGTCAAGTAAAATTGACAAAATTGACAAAAATGTACAAAGGTCATACATCGAGAACATTAAAAGAATTATCTGATAAAAAACTCATTGCCTGCAAAAACCAAGAAGATAGAACTTTCCGATTTTACAAAATAACTACATTGGGAAGAAGGATTTTGGAAGAAGCTCAAAAATTGATTAATACATAATTATAAGTATCTAATTCTATAATAGTTTTTATGGCGATTCCATCATTTAGATCACGGGTAGGTGCAATCGAAATAAAAAATAGGAAAATAAAAGAAAGTGAAGAAAGAAAAAGAAAATTGGGGTTAAATGGTGGAAAAATTATCTCAAAAGAGGAACATAAAAAACGTTTGGATAAATTAAAACGAATGGGAGTAATAAAAGATGGAAAATAATGGAACTGAATTAGAAAGAATATTATTAGAGCATTGCTATAATATGGGAATTTTGAAACAAAATGCTTTTCAAAAGAAGAAAGAAGCTATATTGGATAATTTAATAGCTTCAATTGTAAGGACTAATCTAAGTTTAGAAGAGGTGAAAGATTGTATTGAAGATGTAAAAAAAGATAAAATTGTAGATTTGAATTTTTTTAAGAAAGGAGGAAATTTGTTTAAAAACTATATTAGTCCAAAATGGAGTAAATTTGCTAAAGCATTATTCCGGCAGAGAAGTGTTGGTTTAGGAACTCCAAACTCTGCTTCTGGAGAAGGGGAGTTAATGTTTTTGTTTTTATCAAAGAAAATAAAAAAACCAACAAAAGGGGACTTGCAGATTGGAAATAAAATTATGGAATTAAAGGGAGAACAAGTAAGAGTTCAGGGCAGAGTAAGGGGAAGAGATTTTAGAGATAAAACATTAAAGATTTGTAAAGAATTTGGATTAATTCCGAATAAATCCAAAGTGAAGAAAAAAGAAATAAATGCAGTTGAACTTGAAAAAGCCCAACATTTTGTATATTGGAAAAAGGAGTTATCAAAATTATCTTCTTCAAAACAAAAAGAATTTATCAATAAATGGTTAAGCTGTCTTGATAACAAAAAACACGAAGATTCTATCAATAAAATTTTCAAAAATAATTCCTTTAATCAAAAATTGTTAATAAAAGAAATTGTTAAAATTTTGTATTCCGTTATGGTTGATAATGGAAACTTTGATG
>CAZFLO010000091.1:0-2430 GCA_964519005.1 Candidatus Woesearchaeota archaeon | reverse complement strand
TGAAAGTATCTTCTCTTGCTTTTTCTAAAGCATTTATTGTTTCAATACTTGGTTTAATCTCTTTCTTATCTTTGGTAACCTTGGTAACTTTGGCAACCTGTCCCCCCCCACCTATAGTTATACTCTCTGAAAAAGTTCCTTTGACTAGAGGGTGGTTACCATGGTTACCAATTCCCTTGTAAAGCTTGGTAACCTCATCTTCAGATTTACCAAAAATCAATGATTTATCTGATTTAATTTGTTCTTTTGTAAACTTTAATTCCTGTCTTGCAGCTCTAATTGAAGGATCTTTAATAATTAATCTTATATCAGATAGCACCCTTCCAATAAATCTAGATACCTTATTTCCAAACTTTGTTTGATCTCCTTTCCTATCAAAATCTAAATAACCAAATAAATTATTTCCATCATTATTTATTAAATTTTTAATTTCAGATTTTTGAATCCATTGATTAGGATATCTTTGAAAACAAATTTCAAATAATTGTTTCATATCTTGAGTTTCACTATCTCCACCAAGTGCCAAGGTTTCTTTATCTGGAGAACATGGACTATCATATCCTGCTTCTTCCATAATTCCAGAACAAATTTCTGCCCAAGCAGGAAATGAAGCAAAATTAACACTACCTTTCTTTTCTCCTTTTTCCATCCAATTTCTTACTAAAGAATATAATGCAGAAAGAATAATATCTCTATTTTCTCCAACCCATTTATGTAAATTTGGATTATCAAAGGACCTTGCATTTGCATCTTCAATATCTAAATGCAATCTAATAAATCTAGACCTATTTGCAAAGTCAGGAGTAAATCCAACACCAACATTTCCAGATAAACTATAATCAATTTCATTATCAAAAGTAAGAATATCATTCTTTCCTAATTGTCTATCAGAATATTTCTCAGCAGTTGTAACAGCTTCAAAACACGCATTATTAATATATCCTTTATTGTTTGCAAAATGTAATCTTTTTCTCCCATTAATCATTGAAGCTAATAATTTTTTTCTTAGCTCCTCAGTGTTATTTGATCTTGAATTTTCACTAGTGCTTATTGGAGCTTCTTCAACAGCATAACCCTCATAAGTAATTCCAACTACTCCTGCAAGATAATCTTTACCTGCTCTTTCTCTATTTGCCAAATAAAAGAATATAGGAGTTCTTGTGCTAAATGAAGGAAACAATCCTCTTAAAAAAGGAGTTAATAAAGCAGAAATAGCATTTGTATAATCTTGTTTATCACAGAAACAAAACTCCTTATGAATATCTTCTAAGATTTTTTTAGCCTCGGCAATACTCATATCTGGATTAGATATTTTAGGAGAATTATAAGGTAGCCAAGAATTAAATCTTTTATCATATCCTATTTTTGGAAATGTTAATTTACCCTCATATTTAATTGGCAAGGGAATTGTAAATATTCTATTTATTTGTGGAAGTGCTTGTTGTAATATGTCAGATTCCAATACTGTTCTAGATAATTGAGAACCAATACTTTTCTTTTCAAAATCATATTCTTTAAATTTTGTATTCCAAATTTCATGTCCAGGAATAATATATTTTTCAAGGAGTGTTATAAATCTATTTGCCTGAACTTCTAGAAATCCAGTATAAATATCTTCACCTGTTTTATGGTCCTTGATTTTTCCAATCTCAACAATCTCCCTTGAACTATGTCTGAAAAAGATTTCATCTTTATCTTTAATTTCTTCTGCAACTTCCTCAGCAAAACTACTAATTAATTTTCCTGAACCAGGCATAATAAGTTTTTCTTTTCCTATAACTTTTGCTGTCTCTTGTGTGAATCTTGAGATGTCGGATTCCGTCTTCTCCACAATATTTCCTCCTTTATTCCCAAATTGACCTACTTTAGTTTCAGGATTTCTATTATGTAAAATAATAAATTCATGAACTTCATCAATCCAAATCTTTTTTTCTTCTTCTCTAAATGGACTTTGATTATAATGGTCCAATAATTTTTTAATTCTACCTTCCATATCATAACCTTTCCATTTTTCCTGCATTTCACTGATTGTTCCTGGATGCACATATATTCTTTTTTCTTCACTCATTTTTTTCCCTCCAAATCCCAAATTATAGAACTATCAACACCAAGAGCTTGTGCAATCTTTATTTTAGTAGAAGTAGGAATGGGCCAAAAACCATGTAGATAATGATTAAGAGATTGTCTTTGTAATCCAATCATATTTGCTAAATTTGATTTCTTTATATTCCTCTCTCTTAATAAGGCCTCTATCATTTGTTCAGGTGATAGTTTCTTACTCTCCCTTACACCCTCATCACAAAAAAAAGGTTTAGTTGGTGTATCCATCATATCCCTCTTGAAATCTATTTAATTCCCTTCTTTGTTCTTCATCATCAGAAATGCCGGAAGTCGGTGTTTCTTCTTCTTCAAATATTAAGTTTTCATTGT
>CAZFLO010000090.1:0-2492 GCA_964519005.1 Candidatus Woesearchaeota archaeon | reverse complement strand
AATATAAATTTCTACGAAGTAGACTATATATCTGTAGGATGAGAAAGGGGCTTTTTGGTTCTTTTTTTAAAAGAACATTTAGGCGTTTAGAAAAAAATAAGAAATAAAAAAATTATTCTTTTTCATTCCATGAAACATATTTGAATTCATCAGACCACATACTATCTGCTGAAATTTTAAGATTTCCTTTTATGTCTTTTGGAACATCAAAAACAATTTTTCCCGTTTTTGGTAATCCTGGTTGCATTTGTTCAAAGCTAAATCCTTGGTCGTCTTCAAGATAAATTTCTGCCATTGTATCATGTTCAAATGTTCTGTCTTGATCATCAACAACTTGAACATTACTTGCCCAGATTGTTTTTGATTCTTTAGCAATATTTTCTATTGTTACATCAATAACTAAGAAAATTCCATCAGCTTTTTCTCCCATAAAAGTTCCTATTAAATCTTGACCAATTTTATCTGTTGTATAATAGGAATTAATTGTATATGCAAAATTTCCAACTTTTACTTTATCTCCTGCATAATATCCCTCTGGCTCAGTAGCTTTTGGTTCTTCCTTTATTTGTTGATTGTTATTTTGTGTTTCTGCTGGCGTGTTTATTTGATTATTTTCGTTTGCTTGAGAATTATCCACTCCTGTGGAAGTTGTATTGGTATTAATAGTCATACTAAAAATAATTAAACCTATTATAATCACTGCAATTTTAATTCCTTTAGATAATTCAAAATTCATTTTTTCTTTGAATAATTTATTCACTGGTGGAAGTAAAACTGCCCCCATAATTAACATGGTAAATCCTGCAACAAATGAAGATGATGTGAATGCTCCTAATCCTGCAAATGCAAAAATTATTCCAAATATCCAACTTAGAATTCCGCCTAATGTGATTTTTTTAACTTCTTTTTGAGTCATTTTTTATTCCCTCTATGAGTATTATATATTTGAATTAGTATATTTCATATATAAAGCTTTCTACTTCGTTTACAATTTGCTAATAGATTGTTGAATTTAGTTCTTATATATAATTTGTATATAGATTGCTATGGATTCGCTAAGTGCAATTAGTTTTGTAAAAAGAGGGAAAAATCGTAAAATAGTATTTATTGCATTAAGTAAACCTATGATGCCCTCTGAATTGGTTATGAAAATTTATGCAAAAAATAGTAATACCTATTTTAATATTGTATCAAGGGCATTGGCAGAATTAACGAAAAAAGGAATTATTGAAATTTTAAATCCTAAAGAAAGAACAGGTAGTATTTATCAAAGAACAAAGTTAGGGGAAAATATTTTTGAAAGAATCAAAGAGTAAGAAGAACGCCCCTATAAATTTATTTTACGAAGTAAAATTCTAAATGTCCGAAGGACTAGCCCCTTTCTCATCCGTTTTTGTTTTTTAAAGTAAGTAAAAATTTGGGTCGAATGTAATGAGCCGTTAAACATTTGTTATGAAAAGTGCAAAGCATTTTTCTCTTTCTTTTTTATCCGTTTAACGAAGGCACCCATCTTTAAGATTTTAGGTTTACCGACGCTAGGAGGCAGTAAGAAAATTTTGGCTAACATATATTACCTATAAAAACAAAAGGTTTATATATTATTAATATTTTTAATATATTTATAAAGGCATATTGCCTAGATAACATAAAAAACTAGTGGGGATAATCCCAGAGGAAAATAAAATGGAAGACGCAAATGAAATAGATTTTGAAAAACTTGAACAAGAAAATTCTGAAACACCTTTAGTGGAAGAACAACAAATAAATGAAGAAATAATTTCTGATGTACAATCAGAATCTGTAAAAATTGGTAGTTTTGGAGAAAGTTATACATATCTAAAAAATCCAAAACCTGGAGAGAAATTAATAATTACAATAAAAGATGTTGAAAAAAAACCATCAAGAACTTTAAAACGAAAATCAGATGGTTTAGAATTTCAAACAGGATTATTAAATAAAACAACAGGTAAAAGAACAGAATTTAATTTAATAGGAATAAACAATGAATCACTATCCTTAACATCTTGGAGTCTTGTTTATGCAATTTGTGGACCAAAATCTTTAATTGAAAAGAAAGCAAAAGAAAAAGGTTCTCGTAATGGATTAAAAATTGAAATTTATCATAAATATAATGGTAAAGATAAAGATACATCTGCCGAAGATTTAATGAAACTTAGAGATTTCCCCGATTTAGCATCTGCTCAAAAATATAAAGCAGAAGTTACATTAGCTTCTAAAGAGTATCGAATTTGGGAAGCAAAATTGGTAGAGTAATCTACCACCTTTTATTTTTTTTAACAAAATATTTATATATAACCTATAAGATTCTATATAGTATGTGCGGAAATATTTGTATATCTAAACCTTTATTATGGGCTATTAATAAATCTCTGAAAGTTCTATCTTCTTCATATATTAGTTCTCTGACATCGCTTTTTAAAACATTTCTATCTTCTATATTTGCGCTTTTTCAATCTTTGGATTTGTTATAT
>CAZFLO010000089.1:0-2502 GCA_964519005.1 Candidatus Woesearchaeota archaeon | reverse complement strand
AATTGAATTAATGGCTATTGAAGTGGCAAAATATTATTTTATTGTTCGCCACCAGACCGAAGATTAGACCATTGTGAGCACTTCGCTATCGCTCAGCACAGGCTTCGCGAAGGATCTTAAACTTTTAAACCATTAAACTTTTAAACAGGCAGCATAGCTGCCATTTTATATGTTTGACAGATAAACATCAATATGTTATTAGTTAGATATTAACTGTATTTTGACAAAAACCTCATAAGACCTGACTTAATGATAGTAGGCGAGGTAATAAAGGAGAAAAAAGATGGCAACACGCGATGAAAGAATATTAAAGAATATTCTTGTTGCACAACAAGCTTTAAAGAAAGATGCTAAAAGATATAAAGACAAACTTGTTTTGCCACAAAAAATTTCTTTTTTTAAAAAACCGAATTATAAAGAAGTTTTGGAAACTCTTCAGGATTTTTTGAACGATAATAGTTTCCGATGGGTTGATTTAGAATTTTCTTTTTCGCATAAGATCAATCCATTTACTGATGTTATTGATAGCCATGATATTGAAATCAAAATTTTCCTTTTTGGGAGAAGTAAATTTATTCGCAAAAATATTAAAGAAATTGCAAGAAGGATAATTAAAGGAAAAGAATGGAGAGTGGAAAAAGCAGGCATTAGCTTTTTACAAGAATTTAGCCTTAAAAATTTTATCTGATTCTATTTTTGTGAAATTAAAATAAAGGAGGAAAGAAAATGTTGACATTAACAGAAAATGAATTAAGAAGTTTGCATATAGCAGATAGACTTATTCAAAAACGGATAGGGCAAATTGAAAAGAAACTTATATTTTCATATACCATGAATATTTCAGAAAAACCTAGTTACAAGAATCTTTTGGAAAGCCTTCAACTTATTTTTCGTCACAATAAGCTTAGGTGGGTAAATTTGGAATTTATTTTTCGGTATAAGATAAAAAACAAAGTGATAGGATATTCTATCCTGGAGACGAAAAGATTTCTTTTTGGGCAGAGAGAATTTATTCTGGCAAACATTAAAGAAATCACAGGAAGGATAGTTGATGGTACAACATGGGGTGTAGAAGCAGCAAGTATTAGCAAGGTAAGGGAGTCTGACATTATAAGATTCCTTAATTAATATTCCGAAATGAAAAAAAAAGGAGAAAAGAAAATGACGGGAATTAAAACAGTATATGGGGAAATCGAATTTATTGCTTCAAGTTTAGAAATGTTATGTATTGATGGATTTTGCATTCCATTAGATAAAAAAGAAGAATATGTTGATGAAACCCCTGTTCCTAAAGAAGATGTTGTGAAAACAATTATAGAAGAGATGTTAGGGAAGAATGATTTTGTTGGAGGAAAAGAATTAAAATTTGAGATTAATTGTGTAAGAGAGGATTGTAAACAAGAGGTTGTAGCATTTTGGAAGATTTCTTTTAAGGTGATAAAGGATTATAAATCAAAATTCAGGAAATTAAGATTAGTAAAATTGCGGTATGCGAATAGTAAAAAGAGAATTCCTTTTAAAATTGAAGGCGCGGATGTATTGATAAAAGTGGGTAAACAATGGGTAGTAGTTCCAATTCCCACCAAATCAACATCAAAAAGTGAAAAATTATCAGTTAATTTTGTATTTTTAGGTTGTTCCCTAGAGGGAATGTATAATTAAGCCTATATACGATGGAGGGAGTAAGTAATTATTTCTTACTCCTTCCCAAATATTTTAAAATTCAAAGCCCAATTATGAGGCTTTTTTTTATTATTCATTACTAATTTAATAATTAACATAATGTAAAAAAGAGAGTAAATTATAAAGAGAAAATAGTAGATTTTGTTTGCGCGATTCTTGCGCGATTCTTGCGCGATTATTAAAGGCAAAAAGAACAAAATAGGAACTTGATTTATGGTATAATAAGGTTATGTAATAAAAACAAAGCTTGTTATTAGCGAAGTTGAATCATGCTGGTGGGGGATAAAGATAATGTTTTTGATGCATGGGAAAATTTAATTTTAAAGACGAAAAAGACCTTTTAAAAGTTAAAAACGAAGCTGAAAAATTTTATAAAGAAATTGGCGATATTTATTGCCCTTATTTTAAAGAAAAAATCGTTTTTAATGCAAAAGGATTAAAGCATTTGAAATTTAAATCAAATAGGCAAGCTAGGCCTGGAAAAGACCAGTATTCAAGATTAAAACTTATTCATTTGGCTCCAGAAATTTTAAAACAATCTCGTACTTTGCAAGGTATTTGGCAAATAAAAAGATTTGAGGTTCAAAAGACGAACAGTAGATGGGAGCAGATTATGAAAGATGTAACATATTATGAATTTATTGCGGTTATAGATACAATAAGATTAAAAGTGATTATTAAACAAGTATTAGGCGGAGAAAAGCATTTTTGGAGCGTAATTCCGTTTTGGGGTATTGATAAAGCAACAAGTAAGAGAATTTTACACAGTGGAGACCTTGAAAACGATTAGACAATTAAAAAATACCGTTTTTCGGTATT
>CAZFLO010000088.1:0-2533 GCA_964519005.1 Candidatus Woesearchaeota archaeon | reverse complement strand
TCACAGAAGGTTAAGTTACTTTGAAAGTTTGGAGAGGTAGTTTATACGCAAGCCCCTAAAAAATTTAACCAGATTTCCATAAGCTTCAGGAACTGAATTTATATTGTGAGTATAAATATTTCCATACGTCCATTTAGATTTAACTTTTTGTCCCCCCTCGGAAAATCCAATATGTACTGGTTCTTTTTCTATTTTTGTATCAATATAAATTATCAAATCTCCTTTTTCTGGTTTTTCTACTTCAGAATATCCTTTTGTGGGCATCCAGAAAGAATATGTTTCAAGATCAAAAGGAATTTCTTTCCCCAATCCAAAAACATAAACAAAACAATTATGTCCTTCCCACCTATCCTTATTTGGATCTCTTTTTTCAAATAATTCAATTCCCTCAATTTTTTCAACTCCCACAAAACAATCGGCTTCTTTAGAAAACATAGAATCTAAACTTTTTCTTAAATTATTTGTGGGCAAATTCATGAAAATCCAAAAGAAGTTTCATTTTTAATAATTATTGTTCTAAAAATCCTTCATTTTGTTTAAATTTTTGTATTTAGATAAGGCATTGGATTTTGTAGCAATCTTGTGATTGCAAAAAATTGAATAACGAAGTGTAAATCAAAAAGAAAACAAAATTATTGATTCTCAGCTAAACCTTTCCGTTCCCGAATCTTCTTAATAATATCTGCTTGCAAAGCTGTCGGAACTTTTTCGAAAGTCTGGTCTGTTATTGAGGAAGTTCCTTTTCCTTCAGTTGTACTTCGTAAATCATTTGACCAACCAATCATTTCAGCAACAGGAATTTTCGCAGTAATTTCAGCAGTATCTTCTTCTTGTTTCATGTCAAGCATTTGTCCTCTTTTCCCACCAACTAATTTTGTAACTGATCCCATATATTCTCCCGGCATTGAAATAACGTGAACTTGTAATGGTTCTAACATTGCAGGATTAGCACTTTTCATAGCTTTAGTTATACCATCTCTAACTGCAGGATAAACTTGCGCCGGGCCACGATGAATCGCATCTTCATGCAATTTAATATCAACTAATGTAACTTTCATTTTCATACAGGGATCCCGAGCCAAAGGTCCAGCATCCATTACCATTTCAAATGCATCTAAAACCATTTCAATAACTTCACCGATGTGAACTTCTCCTCGAGTTTCATCCATAAACATGCTACCTTTGTAAATATCTTTAACATTTCTAATTTCGTCACTCCCCCAACCCATTTCAGTTAAACATTCTGTAACCGACAAATCTTTTTTCTTAACTCTACCTTCTCGAAGTTCACCCGATTGAATTTTGTTATAAAGTTCTTCTTCCAAAGGTTCAACTTTAATGAAAAATCCATTATGCTTATTAGGACTTCTACCTTCGGCAGCATTAGATGGTTGAGTTGCACTTTCTCTATAAACAATAATTGGTGCAGATGTTCTAACTTCCAATCCTTTTTCAGTTTTAATTCTATTTTCAATAATTTCTAAATGTAATTCTCCCATACCAGAAATTAAAGATTCACCAGTTTGGTCATTAATTGTAATTTTTAAAGATGGATCTTCTTTTCCAACTTGCCTTAATACTTCAACTAACTTCGGTAAATCAGCAGCTTTTGTAGCTTCAATAGATTTTGTAACAACAGGATCAAATAAATGAGTAATTGCTTCGAAGGGTTCAATTTCAGTTGTAGCAACAGTCTCTCCAACAACAACATCACGTAATCCTACAACTCCAATAATATTTCCAGCAACACCTTCGTCTACCAAAATCCTTTTAGCCCCCTTGTAAACAGAAACTTGTTGAACTCTAACTTTCTTTTTTGCATTCGTCATATAAACTTCGTCTCCTTGTTTAATAGTACCTGAAAACAATCGACCTGCAGCGACTTCTCCGGCGTGTTTGTCAACTGTAATTTTAATTGGCACAAATGCAATATTTCCTTGCCCATTACATTCCATAATTGATTTACCTGGTTCAACAGTAACGTCCCCATGCCAAATCTTTGGAATTCTATATTGTTGAGCTTGAACAGGATCAGGATGGTGTTTTATACTCATACCCAAAACAACTTCATGAATTGGAGCCTTTTTAGCTAAGGCTTTAATATTTTCTTTTAATTTATCATCATTATCCTCGCTGTAAGCATCAATAATATCTTTAAAAGTAATATTATGTTCTTTCATGTACGGAACACTTAGTCCCCAATTGTGAAATGCGCTACCAAAAGCAACAGTACCTTCACCTACACCAACTTTCCATTTTTCTTTGTAGCCTTCTGGAGCAATCTTTTGAATCAATTCGTTAACATGATTAATAATTGAAATAAATTTAGCTTGCATAGCTTCTGGAGTCAATTTAACTTCTTTGATAAGTCTGTCAACTTTGTTAATGAATAAAACAGGTTTAACCAACTCTTTCAAAGCTTGACGAACAACAGTTTCTGTTTGTGGCATAACCCCTTCAACAGCACAAGATAAAATAACACAACCGTCAACGGCCCTCATTGCTCGAGTAACGTCTCCACCAAAATCAACAT
>CAZFLO010000087.1:0-2538 GCA_964519005.1 Candidatus Woesearchaeota archaeon | reverse complement strand
CCATTGCAAGTCTTAAATTTCTTTCAATAGAAGTTGAAACTCTTTCTTGCCATTTCTTTAATCTTAAAAATTTTCTTGTTTGTTTTGGTTCTAATCTGTAAATATCTGAAATTTCCCCCACATTTGTAGTTAAACCTTTGTCAAATTTTTGGATTGAAATTGGGGCTCCTCCCCTACCTTTCTTTTCTCCTTTGTCGAATTTTCCAGATAAGTCAATACCTGTGTCAACCATTTTATCTTCAACAACTAATCCACAATCGTTACAAATAACTTCTCCTAAATTAGAATCAAATGTTAAACTAATTCCTCCACACTCTGGGCACGCTCGAATATTTGACATTTTTAAGAATTTCCTTTTACTATTTTATAGTAAACTTTATAAAAGAAAATCTTTTATAAAGTTTTCGGTTGTGAAAATTGATTTTATAGACGATAAAATGTGTTTTTCTAATTATTCTAAAAGAATCCCATTGATGTTTCCTTCTTGGGTTGGTCGATTATTAATTTTTATTTTCCCTTTTTCTGTTTCTACAATTGTTCCTTTAGTAATCACATTCTGTCTTGCAAGGAATCTGTTTGAAGGCGTTTCAATAACATTTTTTATTTCAAGTTGCTGTTTTTTTCCTTTTATTTCAACATTGATCATTTTTCCTTTCAAAAGAAATGTTTTTTTATTTCCACCTTGAGTTCTTACGGTTTTTCTTTTTTCTTCACCTAGTTTAACAACTCTCTTTTGTCCTTCTCTTTCGTATTTTTTCTTTTTTCTTTGTTTAAGGTATTTTCCACCCGTAATTTTTCTTCCTAGTTTCATAATCTTTGAATTGAATTTTGATTTATAAAGTTTTGTGTTAATCTTTTTTTGTTCCCAAATAAGACGACTCTTTATCATAAAAAAACTTATAAACTCCGTCTTCGGAAAAGAGTTTATGGTAAACGGAATTGAAAGACCCTTGGATTTGTTGAACACGTCTAAAGGTAAAGAAGTTTTGGTTCGATTGAAGGGCGACAAAGAGTTCGTAGGAACGCTTTTAGCTTTTGATATCCATATCAATTTGGTATTGGATAATGTGAAAGAAATGGAAAATGGTGCTCAGAAAAAGTCACTTGGTTTGACTTTTTTACGAGGAGACACTATTATCTATATTTCACCTGCTTCAACTGCACTAAAATAAATATAAAAAAGATTTGGCGTTTTGTCTTGTTGTTTTTCGCTGAGACAGAATTCTTTGGAGTTATTAGTTAGCTTTTGCTCTGAAAAAGTTTTTTAAACGCTTTTGGTTACTTAGAGTCATGACAAAGATAACTTTTTTAGGAACTAGTGCGCAGATTCCCACTTCTAAGAGAAATCATTCTGCTATTTTATTGAATCAGGGGGGAGAAAATATTTTGATTGATTGTGGAGAAGGAACTCAAAGGCAGTTTCGTAAGACGAAACTTAATCCTTGCAAGATTACCAAAATTTTGATTACACATATTCATGGAGATCATGTTTTTGGTTTACCTGGATTGTTGTCTACATTAAATTTTAGTGAATATACAAATGAGTTGATTATTTATGGTCCTAAAGGATTAAAGAATTTTTTAGAAAGGTTCTTGGATGTTTCTGGAGTGAAGAGAAGTTTTAATTTGAAAGTAAAGGAAGTTTCTGGGATCTTTTTTGAATCTGAAGATTTTTATTTGGAAGCTGAAAAGATGAAACATGGAATTCCAACTAATGCATATAATTTTGTTATCAAGGATAAATTAAGGATTGATAAAGATAAGTTGAATAAATTAAAGATTTCTCCTGGCCCGTTATTGAAAAAATTGAAAGAAGGAAAAGATGTTGTTGTCGAGGGTAAAAAAATTAAATCTAAAGATTTAACTTATTTGGAAAAAGGGAAAAAGATTTCTGTTGTGTTGGATACTGTCGATAACGAAAGAATTGTTCCTTTTGTTAAGGGGGCAGATTTGTTGATTTCTGAATCTAGTTTTGGAAGTGATTTGAAAGATTTGGCTAAAGAACATTTGCATTTGACTGCTGAACAGGCTGGGAAAATTGCGAAAAAAGCAAAGGTAAAAGCATTGTTGCTGACTCACATTTCTCAAAGGTATGAGAAAAATAAAAAATTTCTTTTGGACGATGCAATGAAGAATTTTAGTGAAGTTCAAATTGTAAATGATTTTGATTGTTTTAAATTGTAAATTAAAAAGCTTTAAATATCGAAGTCTTGATATAATTATTGTACGCCTTGGTAACTCAACTCGAGCCCATGCTCGGATTGATTGAGAGATAGTCTTTGCGTAAACTCTCGGCCTGGATATCCGTCCTTCCTTACCTCTCGTGAAGAACCAATGCCTCGGTAACTCAGCCTGGATAGAGTGTTAGCCTTCTAAGCTAAAAGTCGCAGGTTCGAATCCTGTCCGGGGCATTTTTATTTTTTAATATACAAATTATTTTATAGTTTAGTTAATTTTAAATATGAAGTATTATCAATAATTATATGCGGAGGTGGCACAGCGGCTACTGCGGTCGGCTGCAACCCGGCTTTTCGTGGG
>CAZFLO010000086.1:0-2567 GCA_964519005.1 Candidatus Woesearchaeota archaeon | reverse complement strand
TTCTTTTATCTTACTTTTCATCTCTGAATGATTATTTATTTGGATTGTCTTTACTCCATAAGCTTTAGATACTTTCAACAAATCCACTTCTCCTAATCCTCCATTGACTTCTGTAGCAGCATACCTTGAACCAAACCATACATCTTGAAATTGTTTAATCATACCATATTCATGATTGTTCATAACAAAAACTTTAATTGGAAGATTATGTCTTACAATAGTTTCTAATTCTTTAAGATTCATTTTAAATCCTCCATCACCAGTAATACAATTTACATCTCCTTTATTTGAAGCAAATGATGCTCCAATACTTGCAGGAAATGAATATCCCATTGGAGAATTTCCAAAAGCGGAAAATAATTTTTGTTTTTCTTTAATTTTAAGGCCTTGCATCCCCCATGTTAAAGCTGAACCTGTATCCAAAATAAAAGTTTCTCCTTCTTTAGATTCATCTGAAAGGGCTGCCATAAAAACATAAGGATTAACTTTATCCTTTTGTTTAAAATATTCTGGTAAACAAATAGGGTATTTCTTCTTCCAGTCATTTATTTTCTTCTTCCATTGAGAAACATCTTTAGGAAAAATTGAATTTTTATCTTCTAAAACAACATTGAGAAAATCTTTTAAATCATAATTGATTCCAACATCAATCTTCATTCCTCTATCTTTATATAATTCTTTTGTATCTATATCTATTACAACTTTTTTTGCTTCTCTTGCAAAGGTTTCTGCTTTTATTCCAGTTTGTCTAGTATCTAACCTTGAACCAAGTGAAATTAATAAATCAGAATTTTGAACAGTAAAATTTCCTGCCCTATTATGGGATACCCCATATCCTTCCACAAAAAGAGAATGATCATGAGGTAAGATATCTATTGCTCCCCAGCTTGGAACTACTGGAATCCCTAGCTTTTCAATAAGAGTTCTAGTTTTAGATTCTACCCCTGCAAGTTTAATTCCTGCTCCAAGAATCATTACTGGTCTTTCAGATTCTTCAATTAGATATTTCATTTCTTCTACCTTTTTCCTTAAATCTAAATAATTAATTTCTTTTTCTTTTGGAGAATATGATATTAAATTATCAGTATTAATTTCTTCTAATTGAATATTCATGGGCATATCTAACAATACAGGTCCAGGTCTATCAGATTTAGCAATATGTATTGCTTTATCCAAATAATATTTTATATCTTTTGAATTTGTAATTTGATGTGAGAATTTTGTAATTGGTTTTACAATAGTAACAATATCTGTTTCTTGGAATCCAATTTGCCTTGGTCCTTCTTCATTAGTAATGTCTAGCGTAGAAACCTGTCCAGTAATATATAAAGAAGGAATTGAATCAAAATATGCACACCCTATACCTGTTATCAAATTTGTTGCTCCAGGACCGCTAGTAGCCATAGCAACACCTAAGTTCCCTGTTACTCTTGAATAGGCTTCAGCAGCAATGGCCGCTCCTTGTTCTTGAACAGTACAAATAAATTCTAAATTTTTATTTCTATAGTAAGCGTCTACAATTGGTACAATTACTCCTCCTGTTACTCCAAAAGCATGATTAATTCCTTTCTCTTCCAAATAATCAACTACATAATCTGCTACTTTCATTCTTAAATTTCCTCTATAAGTTGTATTTTAGTTATCATAATTTTTCTCCAAGATATCCTTCAAACCATTCATAAGTTCTTTTTAAGCCTTCTTCAAAAGACATTTTAGGCTCCCACTCTAACGCTTTTTTAGCTTTAGTGATATCTGCCACCCAGATTTTTGGCTCTATTCGCACGGGATTAAAATCCCAATTTATTTCTAATTTTCTAGGATTAATCTTATTTAATTTATTCAAAATATTTTCTATTGAATATTGTTGGCCAGAACCAATATTGAGGATTTCTCCTTTTATTTTATCATATTGTTCTGTAGCCTTCAAAACAGCTTCTAAAATATCTTCAACATAAATATAATCTCTAACGATTTTTCTTAAATGCAATTCTTCACCATTTAATTTGGCTTTTATTAAATGGGGAATTAATCTTACAGGTTCATCCCAAGGGCCATAAGCACTAAAGATTCTTAGTGTGGGAATCCCCTTTTCTTCACAATGAAGTGTCTGTAAAAGTTTTGTTTTTCCATATCCCTTCCCAGGTTGACATATATCCGATTCAATCATTGCCTTGTTTTTTATTCCATATTCGCTGCTACTTCCTATATTTATTATGGGGATTTTCTTAGCAGCATCAATAAGATTTGAAGTTCCCTCCACATTAACAGAGGACATTGTATCTGTATTTTGTTGGGATGCGGGAAATGTACCATAAGTTCCAAAATGATATATGAAATCTGGATTATACTCTTGAACTAATTTTTTTAAATCTCTTTGATTAGTTAAATCTCCTCTTAAAAAATCAATTTTTTTGTATAAATCACTCACACGCCAAGTTTTACTTTTCTCTCTTACTAATAAACCCACCTGATTGCCTTGGGAAATCAGTTTTCTAACTAAATTGTTTCCAATAAATCCTGTTCCTCCAGTAATAAAGGCTTTCATATAATTTACTTTATTTTCTCCT
>CAZFLO010000085.1:0-2607 GCA_964519005.1 Candidatus Woesearchaeota archaeon | reverse complement strand
GAAATGCTTGTTAAGGGAATTGAACTTGATTTCAGAAAAGAAGGGAGGATTAAATCAGACAGAGTTAAGTTAATTGATTTTGAAAATTTAAATAATAATGAATTTTTGGTTATAAATCAATTTGCAATTATTGAAGGAGACCACCATAGAAGGCCAGATGTTATAATTTTTGTAAATGGTATTCCTCTTTCAGAGATTGAACTAAAGAATTTAGCAGATGAAAAAGCAGGAGTTTATTCTGCATATAAACAATTACAAACATACAAACAAGAGATTCCTTCTTTGTTTAATTATAATGAATTACTTATTATTTCTGATGGGACAAATGCCCAGGTAGGAACAATTACCGCAAATAAAGAATGGTTTTTAGAATGGAAGGCAAATAAAAAAGGAAAAAGAGATGATTCAATAATGCAACTTCCAATTCTTTTAGAGGGAATGTTTACAAAAAAAATCTTTTTAGATTTAATTAAACATTTTATTTCTTTTGAAAAAAATAAAAAACAAGTTAGCAAAATAATTGCAGGGTATCATCAATATATAGCCACAAATAAAGCTATTGAAAAAACTAAAGAAGCAGTTAAGGGGGATTCAAGAGTTGGTGTGATTTGGCATACACAAGGTTCAGGTAAAAGTTTGACCATGGCTTTTTATGCTTCAAAATTGGCTGTTGAAGAAGAATTAGAAAATCCAACATTGATTGTGTTAACAGATAGAAATGATTTAGATGATCAATTATTTAATACCTTTTCTTCATCTTCAATTATGCCTGAAAAACCCATTCAGGTAAAGTCAAGAGAGGAATTACAAGAAGAACTTAAAAAAAGAGCTTCTGGAGGAATTATTTTTGCAACAATTCAAAAGTTTGGAGATAAGAAAATGCAAGTTTTGTCTGAAAGAAAAAATATAATTGTTTCAGCAGATGAGGCTCATAGAAGTCAATACGGATTTTCTGCTAAAGTCAATAAAAAAGGAGAACTAACTTACGGGTTGGCAAAATATCTAAGAGATGCCTTGCCAAATGCAGCATTTATTGGATTTACTGGAACTCCTATAGATTTTAAAGATAAAAGCACAAGAACAGTTTTTGGAAATTATATAGATACCTATGATATTCAAAAAGCTGTCGAAGATAATAGAACCGTTAGAATTTATTATGAGGCCAAAATTATTAATGTTGGAATAAATAGAAAAGAATTGGATAAAGATATAGATGAATTATTAGATGAACAATGTCCGGGGGAAGATGAAGAAGCAGTTTTGAGTAAACAAAAAGTAAAAAGCAAATGGGCAAGAGTTGAAGCAATTGTTGGATCTAAAAAGAGAGTTTCTGCATTAGCGAAAGAAATTGTTAATCATTTTGAAAAAAAACAAGAAATCATGGGTGGAAAGGGAATGGTTGTTTGTATGTCGAGAAAGATTTGTGTTAAACTTTATAACGAAATTAAAAAATTAAAACCCGAATGGGCGGGAGAAACAGATGACAAAGGATTAATGAAAGTTATAATGACTGGAAGCGCAGCAGACGGTCCAGAATGGCAAGAACATATCAGAAATAAAAAAAGAAGAAAGGCTATTGGAGAGGTCTTTAAGGATCCTAAATCTGATTTTAGACTTGCAATTGTTAGGGATATGTGGTTAACCGGTTTTGATGCACCCTCATTAAATACATTGTATGTCGATAAACCAATGAAGGGCCATGGATTAATGCAAGCAATCGCGAGAGTTAATAGAATTTATCCTGGCAAAAAAGGAGGAACTATTGTGGATTATATTGGTATTGGAGAGGAATTAAAATTCGCAACAAAACAATATACTGAAAGTGGTGGAAAAGGCAAAACAAATTATGATCAAAAAGAAGCAATAGCGCAAATGATGACAAAATATGATATTGTTCAATCCATGTTCCATAAATTTGATTACAAGAAATTCTTTAAAGAAAGTCCAAGAGAAAGAATTAATATTATTGCTGAAGCAATGAATCATATTCTCGGACAAAAAGATGGGCAAAAAAGATATTTTAAGGAAGTAGGTTTATTGAAAGGTTTATTTGCATTAGCAAATCCCTGTGAAGAAGCAAATGGAATAAGGGATGATTTAGCATTTTTCTTGGCCATTAAAGCTTCCTTGGTTAAGACAACAGCTACTGGCTCTGGAAAAAGTTTTGAAGAATTAGAGGAATCAGTAAAACAAATGGTTTCAAAAGCTTTATCTTCAAAAGGAGTTATTGATATTTTTGATTTTTTAGGAATGGATAGTCCAGACATATCAATTCTTTCAGATGAATTTTTAGCAGAAGTTCAAAAAATTGAATATAAAAATTTAGCATTCGAAGCTTTAAGGAAATTATTAGAAGATGAAATAAGGATTAGATTTAAGAAAAATGTGGTAAAAAGTAGAAAATTTTCTCAAATGCTTGAAGAAGCATTAAATAAATATCGAAGTAGAGGAATAACTTCTGCACAAATAATTCAAGAATTAGTAAATATTGCTAAGAAAGTTAAGGAAGATAAAAGTGAAGGAAAGGAGTTGGGGTTAAGTTTTGAAGAAGAGATATTTTATGATGCATTGGCAAACAACAAATCTGCGGTAGATTTATTGGGAAAT
>CAZFLO010000084.1:0-2607 GCA_964519005.1 Candidatus Woesearchaeota archaeon | reverse complement strand
TTCAAAATCGCAGATCCAAAAATCTACCAAGCTAATTCCGTAGTTATCTTTTGGGTTGTGGAATAACTCACATAAAGTGCCAAGAGTGGTAGCAAAACAATTAGAATACTAAGCCATTTCAAAATAGGAACTGCTTGCAAATATCCAACTCCGTAAATTATTCTGACAATATAATAAGAAACAAAATAAGTCACAACTCCCGCAAACAAAGAAATTAATAAAGTTAAATTTCTAGCTTTTTTAAAAATACTCTCTAAAGCTTTTCCGGACTTTCTAGCAAAAATAGGCATTAAGGCAAGAGCCATAAACCCAATAATTGCTGCAGCTCCCCCAATCAAACTAAAGGCAGCCCCGTAATAAGCAATAAATTTACTTGTAACAAAGTGCCCCAACATCAAAGTATCCACATACCCAAAGAACATTCCAGCCATTGCAGTAGCACTTAAAGGTAAAATAAATTTTTTCAATTCTTTAACTTCTTTTTTATTCAAATCTTCACTTTTAACCCCCAAAAATTTAATTTTTTTCTTAGCAGAATAAACTAGATATAATAAAGAAACCGAGTAAGCAGCAACTATTGCAAGTAAAGTTATAACAATCATCCCCCTATTTGATAAACCAACATTCAAAAATAAAAATATTGCCAAGGGCACAAAAAGAAATCTAGTAATTTGAAAAATGATTTCCTTGTTCAGAGAGATTTTAAAATTTTCAGTAGTTTTAAAGATGGTCTCAACAAATCCAACCAAAGAAACTATTGGAATATATAATCCTCCCACAAGCAAAGCATAGAAAATTGGTTTTGCATAATAAATTTCTGCAATAAAATAGGCACTAGCAAGAAGGACCCCGGAGGAAATAAAAATTAATCTAAATTTCCATTTTAACAATTTTTTTAAATATCCTTTCACCTTGGTTTCTTTGTTTTTTCCAAGAAGTTTTGCACCAAAAGTCATGAATGCACTTCCAATTCCCAAATCACTAAATGAAGCAAATAAAACAATTGTTGCAAGAGCTAAACTATATAACCCAAATAATTCAGGCATCAACATCCGAGCAATAACTATTGTAAACAAAAGAGAACCAAATTTAAAAATTAAATTTTGAGCCAATTGATAGCTAGAGTTTTTCATGGCTTGGCCCGTGTCTCCACTAAAATCTCTTTTTCTAAATCTATTAAAAATATTTTTTAAAAAATGCTCCTCCTCTCGAATTCCTTGGCCAATGTCCATTTTAAATAACTCTCCCTTGCTTTAATTCCAAACGAATAAAATTAATTTTTTCTTTGTTCAAATCTTTTAATAAAATTCTTATTCCCAAGTTAAATTCTTGACAAAGAACCTTTATTTCAAGAAGCCGTTTGGAGGTAGAGGGAGTTTTGTGATAATATTGTTTATCTATTCTTTCTTCCTTAACTTCCATAATTATTTTAAATAATTTTTTTTCTTCAAAAAAATCTTTTAATAAATTTATTGAAGCGTTATGGTTTTCTGATTTTATTCCGCAGAAAAATAACACGCCCAACAAGGAATTATACAATGAATAGTAAAAATCTCCCGTTGAGGATTCATAAAATTTATTTTCCAAGAGAAGATTTGCACTTTTGAAGAATTTATCGGACATTTCAAAATAACTATTCTTAAGGTTCTCGGAAGGTTCTACAATCCGAATAATTCCTTTCTTCAACAAAAAAGTATAATTTATTTTAGCCATTTTAATTCATAAAAAAGTTCCGAATTTATTAAAGGTATTCCTTCTAAAACTTCAAGAGTCAAAGGATGATTTTTTTCTTTCTTAAAGGTGTCTAAGTCCAAAATTTTAATATTAATTTTTATTCCAAAAGATTCTTCAATTTCTTTCATTTTATTTTGGACAACTTTATTATTCAAATTAGATACAAAGAATAAGTCAATATCCGAAGACTTCTTTTGAAATCCTTTAGAATAACTTCCAAATAAAATAAGACAATTGATTTTTCCAGAAAGATCTTTTAATTTTGAAGAGATTTCTTCAAAAAGAACTTTCATTTTTTTATCAATATAACTTAAATGAATAAGTTTCAATTTTTTACAAATTACCAAATAATTCAAACTTAAAACATTTTTTTTGATTTCATAAATTATGCTTTTTCCAATTATTGTTTTCTCCAAAACATTTTGTTTATAAAAATAATTAAGAATTTTCCCAACTTGCGTATGGGATAATCCAGTCTTTCTTGAAAGTTCTCTTGGGTGCGTGGATTTCTTTTCTAATTCTTCCAAAACCAAATAATAATTATTGGTAATCATATCTTCCATATGTAAATTATATTTGCCATAGTTTAAATAACTTTCTTTATATTATAACTCTTTTTGCAATATGTGTTCCATTTAGGTAATATTCAGTATAATCCCTTCTAAAAAAACAAAACAAATCCTAAAACAATTATGCCTAATTGAAATAAATTAATCACAATTGGAACTTCCCATTCATATGCTTTCCCTTTGATGCTTCTTAAAATTTTGATTGCAACATGTTCCAATCCATAAATCCCTTCTTTCAATTTCAAACTCCCATCTTTTTGAATAACAGAGAAACTTTCTTTTTTCAGACGTCCTCTCAGTTTCA
>CAZFLO010000083.1:0-2684 GCA_964519005.1 Candidatus Woesearchaeota archaeon | reverse complement strand
AACAAAATATTCGATGTATTGGATAATCTGGCAATAAACAAACACTTTACGAAATTATGGCTTATTGTTTATTGCTAGATTATCCAATACATCGAATATTTTGTTTTATCGGCGAAGGGGCGAATGGAAAGAGTTGTTTTTTGAAACTCTTAAAAAAATTCGTTGGGAAAGAAAATGTTTGCACAACTGAACTTGATTTATTATTAAGGAGTAGATTTGAAACCTCAAAACTTCATAAAAAACTTGTGTGCGAGGTCGGGGAAACAAATTTTAATGAAATGTCAAAAACATCTATGCTTAAAAAATTGAGTGCAGGGGATAACATAGGGATAGAATATAAAAATAAAGATGGGTTTGACGAGGAGAACTACGCAAAAATTATAATCGCAACAAATAACCTACCGACTACAACAGACAAAACAATAGGGTTTTATCGGCGATGGTTGATTATAGATTTTCCAAATAAGTTTTCCGAGAAGAAAGATATTATTGCGACTATTCCTGGATCTGAATTTGAGGCACTGGGGAATAAATGCGTTATAATCCTAAAGGATTTATTAAAGAAAAGAGAATTTACAAATGAGGGGACTATTGAAGAACGAATGAAAAGATATGAGGCAAGGAGTAATTTTTTAGACGATTTCATTAAAGAATTTGTCTGCCTAGAAAATCCAAACGACTACATCACAAAAGCAGAATTTAAGAAAAGATTTGATGAATGGTGTAAAGAAAGAGGTCATAGATTTATTGCGGAAAATAATTTAGGAATTGAAATGAAGAAATTGGGGATTGTGGCAAGTCGTAAACATTTTGATTGGGCGTATGGCGGAAAAGGTGGGCAGTTGCGGGTTTGGAGTGGGGCATCTTGGAAAGCAGATTTAGCCCAAAATAGCCCAAAATAGCTTAAATCATTAGTCAGGCTGAAAGCCCAAAAACAGCTCAGAAAGGCAGTTATTCGGTTTTTTTGGATAAATGGCTGACTAATACTGACTAATTCAATTCTTCTTGACTTATAGATTTTTCGCTTGTTTATAGTCGCTGTTTGTGATTTAAACTATCTCTATTAGTCAAGTAAGTCAGGCTAGTTTCACTTACTCCCTCGCCTATGGGAAATAAGTTAAAACCTACTTGACTTACTTGACTAACTTGACTAATTATAATTTATCAATACATTTCCCAAATAATACCTAAAAACAAACCCCTCTCCCCGATTAAAACATATAAATTTAAATATCTCTTTCCCCTTGCATCTCTGCGATATGCACCTGTTATATCCAACTTAAACGCATTAATCGGGGAAGGGAAACAATGGAAGAAGATAAAGTTTTAATTGAAAGAGAGAGGATTAAAAAATTAGTGATTAATAAAATTAATTCTCGCATTAATTGGAGAAAAAAGAATAGGCAAAGTTTAGGTTTTATTTCTCACTTTGAGAAACTCGAAGAAGATATCATTTTCTTAATCGACAACCCAAACCACAAACGCACCACATAGAGCACCGCAAGCTCCCTATCTATCTTTTATTAATAAACTGCCCTAATACTCACAATGTCGCCCCTGCTCTTTGTTCGGCTCCCCTTCCCCTATTCGCACTTGCCTTCTTCCATTCGGCAGTCGTGCCGATGGAGTGTATTTTTAGGGAGTTTTGGGGCGAGGTCGGTTCAAAACCTCGCACACCTCAACTATTCAACTCATTAAAATCCTTATGGCAATTTGTGGGGAACAATGGCCACAAATCTAAAGGGTGAGAAAACTCCTAACAATATGCCTTATGTGTCCGTTCGCTTTGCTCACAACTTCGGGCAGAATATTTATAGCCCGAAATTCACACAAGGAATATTATCTCTGAAGTTTTCCCCTGTGTAACTTATCTCTTTTATGTAAATTGTTAGGTTTGCCACTCCCCTACCCTTCCCCTCTCAAGAGGGGAACCCCGGGCTCGTTGCACTCGCCCGCCCTGTTTAGTAATGTGAAACAATCCTGTTCCGTGGGCGTAAATGTTTATATTGATCAATGTATTATGCGATTGTTGGGTGTTTTGTTTATTTGTGTAGTAGGACCTCTCACGCAATTTTTAAAAAAATATACTTCCGACGTTCAGCATTTAGGGGGGAAAGAGGGGGGTCCCGGCCCAGAAATTTTTTTATAATAACAATAGGTATTTAAGGATTGAATAAGTGTTTAATTTATGGTGGAAAAGAAAGAAGTTCCAATTTGGGCGTGGGTTGTAATAATTATACTTGCGATTTTATTGTCTCATTATTATACTCAAAGTTCAAAAAATCTAAATTTTTATTATGAAAGTGTGTTAGAAAATGCCGATAGTATAGTTTTATATGCAGAATCGGTAGAAGATTATTTACAATTATTAATATGTTATAGAGAAAATCTCCCAACCTGTGATTTTTTAAATGAAAAATATCCGGAAGCCGATGTAAAAATTGAAAAAAATAGATAATTATGACCGATAAACAATTTTATATTTATCTCGGAATGGTTTTAATTTTCACTTTAGCCCTTGGTGTAATTATTGGGTTGTGGTGGATAACTTTATAAAATAAAATCTCATTCTTGAAATAGGCATAAAAACCTAACAATTTACACCTTTTAAAAGGGTAAGTAAATTTGCCCCCCTATAGCTCATTGGTAGAGCAGGCGGTTGTAGCCCGCTGTGGCCCTGTTCG
>CAZFLO010000082.1:0-3067 GCA_964519005.1 Candidatus Woesearchaeota archaeon | reverse complement strand
TGTATGTAACTCCATTGTTCATATCAAATGCTCCTAATTTTTCCATCTCTAACTGATATATTTTTCATTTATAAACTTTTCTAAAAGAAATTAGTCTCTCTGTGCTCGAGAGAGAATTGGGTTTGTTAATTGGGAATTATCTCCTATGTGCTTCAATAATTATTGAATCATTACATTTTCCTGAAACTATGTCTCTTGCATATGTTTTGAGCATTTCCTGAAATTTCTTTTCTATATTATACCCCTCATCTGCAGGATTAAATCCAATTACTCGCCCTTCAAGAATCATGTATCTTCCTTGAGGTGTAATCAATTCCATCCCTGTTATTTCATCGTCTTTTCCTTGAATTGTTCTTCTTGTAGCAATTGTAAGTGCTATCAATTCTGATTCTTTATTTTCCATCTCCACCTTACTAATTTCCCACTTATAAAACTTTTTATTATCATAGAATCAACAATAAAACCTGCCCGACGAAACCTGCGAAGATTGGAATTGCCAAATTATCGTCGAGATGTGTGAAAACTGTTTCTACAAATGTTGCTGTTAAAGCCATTGCGAGAATTATCCGCCAGTTTGATAAAATGAAGAATCCTATTAATATGTCAACGGTGAATTCTGCGATGATGCCTTCCCATGCGGTGTGAGGTATGCTTTTTATCCAATGTTTCCCAAATTGAATTCCAAAAAGTGCTGCAGCAGAATCTCCTAAAGTTGTCATTAATAATGCTACGACAGCAATTCGAAAATCGAAAATTGCAAAGACAATTATTGCACCTATAGTAAAATAAAAATTTCCTGCCAAGTTATCTTTTTCTTTACTTCTGAAAAGAACATGAAAAAAAGGAATTTTCTGTTTACCTTTTATTCTAAAAAATTCTAGGGTTGTAAAGAATAAAAAAATAAAAATAAGAGAAAGTAATGCTAATTGTTTATTATAAAATCGGCTAACTAAATAAAATACCAAAATGTACAATAGAGAAGTTAGATGGAACATCTTTCTTTTTAGTTCAAATTTTACTCTTTTTTTCATTCTCTTTTATTAAATATGGGAATGGGGGGAGTCGAACCCCCGACACCATGATCTTCAGTCATGTGCTCTCCCGCTGAGCTACATTCCCATTAGCATATGAAAAAAGTAGCTCGACCATCCGAAGGATATGTAGCTACATTTCCATACACTTTTGGAAGACATATTTCTTTTTTAAACTTTGTTAAAAGTGATTCCCAAACCTTAAAAACTAAATTAGTTTAGAAAGAACATGGCAAAGAACAAGGAAGGGAGTTTTAAAATCGTGGCAATTTTTATGGTTATTACGATGCTTATTGCGTTTAACTGGGATAAATGGACTTGGATGAAAGAAGGAATCCATGCGGCCCTAAATCCAACAGTTGGAGCCCTATTAAATTGGAACTTAACTATTGGTATGTTAATTACTGTTCTTGTTATTTCTGTTCTTATGACTATTGTTCAAAAATATACAACTGACCAAAATGAATTGAGAAAAATAAAAAAAGAACAAAAAGTGCTTCAAAAACAAATGAAAGAATTTAAAGAACATCCTGAAAAAATGATGCATCTTCAAAAAGAACAAATGGCGCTTATGCCAAAGCAGATGAAACTTTCTATGAGAACAATCATTTACACGGGAATTCCATTTGTGTTATTATTTCGATGGTTTAGCGATTATTTTTTATCAATATCCGAAGTTACGGGAGAGCCAGTTAGATTTTTCGGATTCATGGGATGGTTCATTTTCTACTTAATTGGAACTTTGGTTTTCTCTAGTATTCTAAAAAAATACATGAAAGTTGTGTAAAAAGATTTAAAAGATAATTAATAATTGAATAATTATGAATAACGAAGAATTGAATAGAAAATTTGGTATTTTTGAACAACAAATTAGACAAATCCAGGAACAACTTCAAGCTGTTGAAAATGCTATTTTTGAAATGGACATCATTGATTCTGGCCTAGGAGAAATTGAAGGAAAAACTGGTGAAGAAATTATGGCTCCAATTGGAAAAGGAATTTTTGTTAAAGCAAAACTTTTGTCAGAAGAATTGACGGTTGATGTAGGGGACAAACATTTTATTAAAAAAACAATTCCCGATACTCAAAAACTAATTCGGGATCAAGTTGAAAATCTTGGGAAAATGAAAAATGAACTTGAAAAATCTTTAGATAAAATTAATGGAGAAATAACTCAAACTATGTTGAATGCTGAAAAGAAATAGTCCAGCACAATTATTTTTTTAAGTGAAGTTCATTTTATTTTTCTATGGAAAAAGTTTATTTCCCATCCTATTCTGAAGGAGAAGTTCAGATTCGTTTTGAAGAAAATAATTCTAAGGGTTTTGCAGAAGATTTCGGTAAAGCTTTGGGATATGGATTTATTCCTTCTGACGGGCCCTGGTATTTATTTAAAACAAATGTTGGGGAGGAAAAAGAGGCCATGGAAAAATTTCTGGGTTATGACAAATTTGTTCATGGTGCTGAAAGGAGAGATTTGAGATTGGAAAAAAGATGGGAGATTCTTGGAGACTTGGAATTCCTAGTTAAAGAAATGGATGATTTGGTAATGGAAGGAAATTTTCCGGAAAAGATCAATGAAATAAAAAAATACATTGAAGAAATGGGAGAAGATATTTAATTCTTTTTTACAACTTTCAAAAATTGAGAATATTTCATTAACCCTAATTCTGTTACAATTTCTTTTAGATATTTTTTCTGTATCAATTCGAATGCAGGATTTCTAATTTTGATGTGAAAATTCTTTGGCATTTTTTCCCAAACTTCTTTGAAATCTCTTTCCTCTATCTTAACCTTCTGAGAAGAATATTTCCAAGAATCAGCAATTACATACAAGGGTATTTTGTTTATTTTGGCTAATTTTGAAAGCATCCCGCTTCCCACTTTATTGATTACACCTTTTTTTAATAGGGCATCTGCTCCAACCAAGATTTTGTTTACTTTTTCTGTTTTTTGTTTTTTGGAAAGAGCTATGTCCATCGCTGAATCTATGAACATGGTGACTTTTATTCCAGCCCCCTTTAATTCTTTTGCAG
>CAZFLO010000081.1:2260-3075 GCA_964519005.1 Candidatus Woesearchaeota archaeon | reverse complement strand
CAATTGATAAAAATGAAAAAAGATTTGAAGATAAATCCTTGTTTTGTTGGGCTCTACTCTTTGGGAGTCTTAATATTAGTTTATGATGGATTTAATTCTGGATTAAATAATATTGCAATCGCGAATTTATTTAGTTTAATTATCTCAGCAATTATTTTATTTAAAATTTTAAAGAAAAATAAAAAATAAATTTCTATTTCAAAAAAATATTTTTCCCATCCAACTTATAATAAGCAAAATCATCTTCCGTTAATTCTTGCATTTCCTCTTTAAAATTAATCATAGCTGAAATTTTGCTGCTTAATTCGTCAGCATAATAAATTGCCAATGCTTCAGGAAACATCGGTTTTTTAGGAGAACCAAATTCTTCTTTCCCATGATGGCTTGTAATAATATGAAGAAATTTATCTTTTGTAAGTTCGCCCAAATTTGATTTTTCTAAGCATTCATTCACTTTAATTATGCCAAGCGTCAAATGTCCAATTAAATGCCCTCTTTGGCTTCTTTTTATTTTACTCGTCATTTCCAATTCTTCTAATTTTCCAATATCGTGCAAAAAAGCTCCAGCAATTAACAAGTTTTCATCTAGCGAATCAAATAAGTTCTTACAATTCTCGCAAATTTTCATAACCTCATAAGTGTGTTCTAGCAATCCTCCTCTCCAATTATGATGAACTGCCATAGCTCCAGGATGATTCTTAAAATTATTTTCAATGTCAGAATAAACTTTCAAAACAAAATTTTTGATATTGTCATCAGAAATTTTTTCTAATTTTTTCTTTATCTCTTGGCTTAACATCTCCACATCCTTTTTA
>CAZFLO010000081.1:0-2250 GCA_964519005.1 Candidatus Woesearchaeota archaeon | reverse complement strand
AAAATTCTTATCAGTTTCATCAAATATTAAAACTACAGACCCTTCAACAGCATTAGAACTAAATAGTAATTTAACTCCATAGGAAATAACCTTTCCCTGTATCAAAACTACAGAATCCGATTTTATATTTTTATAAATTTCATTAATTCTATCCTCATTCGTATCTCCCCAATAGGTATACTCTAAATTTAACCCAGAAGAATCCGACAAAATTAAACTAATTCTAAATCCTTTTGCGTAAGAATTAACGCCTGTTTTTGCCTTTACCACAAAAATATCTTTGACGGGATCACCTTCTTTGAGTTCTTTTATTTGCTTTTGCTTGGTATATACCATTATGATATTATTAGGCAAAAGACTATTTAAATATTAGTTTAAAAAACTCTTTTATGACGCCTCCACCAAACTTTATATAATTCCATTCATAGAAAATCCTATGGGAATATTTGATTTTTTAAAAAAAGAAAAAGAAAAAGAAATTATTTCAGAAAAACTAACTTTTTCTGAAATTGAAGATTGGATAGAAAGGAAGGGAAAAGAAAATGAAATTAAGGAGAGAGAATTAGTGATTTCTATTAAAGATAGAATTAAAAATTTGGATAATGAATTGGAAATAAAACTAAGCCTACTTGATGAGATAGATATTGAATCAAGAAAAGAAGATGGTAGAATAAAAAGAGTTGTTAGCAATAGCAGAATACAATACATCGGAGCAATCAATAACCTCATGGCCAATCTAGGAAACCTCAAAGAAACAAGCTTTCCTGATTTCATTAAAAAAATAGACAGGGCCCTTTCTGAATTCAACAAAACCTCATTCAAAAACTATGAGAGAACAACTATTTTAATTGGCAAAGAAATGGCCGACATAAAAGAAGAGGTCAAATCTTTTTCTAAAGATTTGGTTGAAATTTTTAACAGCAATAAAGAGATTTCCGAATTGTCCCAAAGAATTGGACTTATTAAATCAAAGTTAAACTTATTAGATTCTACTGGAAAAAATAAAATCGGAATTAAAAAAACAATTATTTCTCTTGATGAAAAAATTAAACAGGACGAAAAAGAAAATCAAAGATGTTTAACTGAAATAGAAAAAATTAAACAGAGTGAAAATTATAAAAATATGTTAGAAAAAAAAGAAAAATTAAACATACTCAAAGAAGAATTCCGAGAAAAAATACTCACCCTAAAACAACTCATCGATTTTAAAGCCCTAACTAATTTTTTCCATACGAACGAAAAACAAATGAACATACTAAAAGAATACAAAACAGATTTTTATACAAATTTTGAACAGGATAATGGCAAAAGAATTTTAGACTTATTAAAAGAATCTAAATTAAACACTAATATAATTTCAGAGAGAGAAAATCTAATCAAAGCCAAAAAAGAGATATTAGAGAACTATGAAAAAGAAATTGAAAAAGACGAAACTCATAATTTAAATTACAAAATAGAAAAAATCACAATAGAAATTGAAAATCTAAAAATAGAAAAAGTCAAAGAAAGAAAAAGAAAAGAAAAACTCAATATAAACAAAGAAGAATTAACCAGTTCACTAAAACAAGAGCTCGGAAAAATAAATATTGAAATAAAATAAAATAAAAATTAATAGTCTAGTAAGTTTTTATCTTCTAGGACTATCTTTACTAAAGCAATCTTTGCAAAAAACGTCTCGTCCTTCAGTTGGCTTGAACGGTACTTCGCATTCTTTTTTACATTTCGAACATATCGCTTTATGCATTTCTCTAGGCTGCCTATCAAAATTAGGTCTTCTATTGTTGTCGAATCTTTTTCTTTGTTCCATATTTTTACTCCTTTCAATTTATTAATATTAAAGAAAAAGTAGATACCTTTATCGATAGTCTCCTATAATACCTTACCAAAAATTCTTCTTAGTTTAAAAAGCTATGTTTCAACACTAATTCAAAAAATTCAGGCCTCAATTAGCCCCGTACATCTCCAATTGATTACAGCCCTTCTTGTTTTTAAATCAATGACACAAGCAGGATTACATCCTCTTCTTTCAATATTCAAATCAATCCAATAAGTCCCAGTATTTTCATTACAAAAATAGGTTTCTTCAAGCTTATCACCACATTCACTACGTATAGCAATTTGTCTAGCACCTTCAATAGTCAATATATTCCCGCCACTTTGACAGCTTTCCTCTACAAATGTTATTCCATTAGCCATACATTGTCTTGGATAACTTTCCATTGCAGGATATCCAGCCTCAACACAATCATA
>CAZFLO010000080.1:0-3187 GCA_964519005.1 Candidatus Woesearchaeota archaeon | reverse complement strand
AATTCAATTAGGAAATATTCCAAAACCGCTTTGGACAAAAAAAGACGGTCTTTCTGGGTTGTATTTGGACGAGTACGGCTTGAGCTCGAACGTCGTCAATCTTATGTACTCTGATTCGTATGGTAGGGTAGCTGTCTTAAACGCCGGAGGCGTTTTGCTTGAGGAAATGAAGAATTATCTAAATAAATTAGAAGGTGAGAAAAGAGCCCAAATTAAGAAAATAGAAAATAGATATTTCGAAGCAAGGAATATCTTGAAGGGCAAATAAGTATAAAAATAACTCATTCTTTCTTTTTTCCTAACCTCAAGGGGTTAGGCTACAAGTCAATTGATAGTGCCTTTTTTAGGCCATAAAATTCAACTTCAACAGAAATGAAGGGGTGGTGGTAATCAATTAATTGGCTACTTATTACCGGTCTTTCTAGGTTGTATTTGAACGAGAACGACTTGAACTCGAACAACGACAATCTTATGAACTCTAATTCGAATGGTAGAATAGCTTACCCTTTTTGGTTCAATTTGATTAGTTTCTTTGAAAAACTTTTTCTAAGGTAAAATGAATTTGCCCCTTTTGCATATGCATTCCAGCCTTGAAAAGAATCAACCAATTTGTCTTTGTTTCTCGATTTGTTAATCTTATTTTTCATGGATTTTATATTTCTTTTTCTCAATAATCTGTAATGATAAAAATTCCTAAAACCAACAAAATCTACTCCCTTTGAAAGATTAATTATTTTTGATTTATCTGGATGTAATTCTAATTTTAATTTTTTATTCAGAAAAATTCTAATTTCTTTTTTCCATTCAATCAATTGGTTTTCGGAATGATGCAATAAAATAAAATCATCGACATAACGAATATAATATTTTACCTTTAATTCATGTTTCACAAATTGATCCAACTCATTCAAGTAAACATTTGCAAAAAATTGTGAAGTTAAGTTTCCAAGAGGCATTCCTTTTTCTTCTCCAAAATTATTTAATATTTTTTCAATCAATTTAATTGTTTTTGTGCATTCAATTTTATTTTTTAAAATTCCTAATAAAATAGCTCTATTGACTTCCCCAAAATAATGTCTAATATCTGCTTTGAAACAAAATCCTTTAGAAGTCAAATTATTTGTTACTTTTATTTGAAATTTTTCAAATCTTTTTATTGCAAAGGAAGTTCCCTTGATTTTTCTATTTGCACAAGAATCACAAATAAAAGACTTATCAAAAATAGGTTCAATAATGTTACATAATGCATGGTGAACAATTCTATCTCTGAAATGTGATTTTGAAATTTTCCTTGTTTTTGGATCCCGAATAATAAAATTTTTCAATGGAAGAGGAACATAATAATTTTCCTTTAATTCCTTTTGTAATTTGGTCAAATTTAGAAATAATTCTCTTTCAAATTCTTGAACATATTCTTTTTTACTTTTTCCTTTCCTAGCATTTTTATAAGCAATTGCTAGATTTTTTAAAGAATATATTTCAAAATAAATATTTTTGCATGGTTTCATCAACTTTTAAATCACATCAATTCTTAAAAACTGCATACCATTTCTAAAAACATGATAATAAAAGAAATAACCCTGGACAACATTAGAAGTTTCGAAAAAGAAACAATAACTTTCAAAGAAGGCTCAACACTTTTAGCAGGAGACATAGGATCAGGAAAAACTTCGGTTCTTCTAGGAATTGAATTTGGATTATTTGGATTACAGCCAGGGCAAAGAGGATCTTCATTATTAAGAAATGGAAAAGAAGAAGGGGGAGTTACATTAACATTTGAAATAGATTCAAAAGAAATAATTGTTGAAAGGACTTTGAAAAAAGGAAAAACTGTTTCACAAGATTATGCAGCAATAACAATCGACGGAGAGAAACAAGAAATGGCAGTTACAGAATTAAAATCAAGAGTTTTAGAATTATTAAGTTATCCAGGAGAACTCTCCAAAAAACAAAATATCCTCTACAAATTTACCGTTTACACTCCTCAAGAAGAAATGAAACAAATCATCATGGAAGATTCCGAAACTAGATTAAACACTTTGCGTCATGTTTTTGGAATTGACAAATACAAGAAAATTTTAGAAAATATCGGAATCATTAAATTAAAATTGAGAGAAGAAAAAAGATTAATGGAAGGAATAACATTGAATTTAGATTCGGATAAAAAGATATTTGAACAGAAAAAGAAAGAAGTTGAAGAAAAGAAAGAAGGCATATTTTCTCTAGAATCAGATCTTCTTTTGAAGACAGAAAAAACAAAAGAAAAAGAAAAAGAAAAAGAAGATATTTCAAAACAAATAGAAGGCAAATCAGATTTGAAAGCGAAAATAGGACAATCAACTGGGCTTCTCCATTCAAAGACAGAAATCTTCACAAACAACGAAAAAATATTGGAAGTTTTAAAAAAAGAAATAAATGAATTCAAATTATTAAATTTTAATTCTTCAGAACTTCAAGAAATAGAAGAAAAAATATTATTGAAAAAGAAACAGAAAGAAAAATTATCCCATTTAAATTTAGAAATAACTTCAACTCTTGCAGCTATAAAGTCAAAAATTATTGAATGTGAAAAATTAGAAAAAAAGATGCAAAATCTTGAAGTTTGCCCAACTTGTCAACAAAATGTCGACGCAGTATATCGAGCAAATGTTTTAAATGAAAATTATAATAATTTATCCCAATCAAAACAAAAAATAATTGAGTTAGAAATAGAAAAGAAAAATACTTTTGATAAATTAAAGGGATTGGATATTGAAATTAATCTTTTAGAAAATAAGTTAACTGATCTAAAAATATTAAAAATGAGACTTGAAGGAATAAATGAAAAAGAAAAAAGAAAGGAAGAATTAATGAAACAAAATGATTCTCTTGGAGGAGATACTTTATTATTAAAAAATCAAATAGAAATATTTAAACAAGATTTATTGGAACTATCAAAATATGATCAAAAATTTGAAGCCAAATCCAAGGAATTAGCCTTAACATTTAGAGAAGAAAAAATGTCTGAGATAAAGTTAGCCGAATTGAAAAAAGAAATAGAAGTTAGTGAAAAATCAATTGAAGAATTAAATTTGAGAATAAAAAAAATTGAAGAAGTAAAAATAAAATTAGATTACCTAACTGAACTTGAAATGTGGTTGAACAAAAAGTTCATCCCCGTTGTTTCATTTATTGAAAGAAATGTAAT
>CAZFLO010000079.1:295-3189 GCA_964519005.1 Candidatus Woesearchaeota archaeon | reverse complement strand
ATGGATTTTCTTTTCTGTGAAGAAAAAATCCGTGCTGTCAGCTGTGTTATCATTCTTTATAAGTTTTGGGAGTGTCTATCTCATTTGGGGATTTAATTTTTTAATAGGTTGTCTTATGGCTATTGAGAACTCTATAATCAAAGATCTTTCTTTGGGATTGTTAATCGTAGTGTTTGTTATTATCGTTCTTATTCTTTGGAAAAAGATTCGTAAAAGAATATGCATTGTTCCTACAAACAAATTTCTGATAATCCAAGGAATGCTGAAAAATGGGTTTTATACTTCTAATAAAAATTTTTTGGGACACGTTGACTGTTTAGGAAAAACTTTTATCAGATGGTTTGATTTTCTTTATAAGTTTGAAAAGGATCAAAATGGAAAGCCAATATTTGATGAGCTCCCAACAAAAGTTCAAATTATAAAACTTGAAAAAAAGGTAGATGATAAAAAAGCTGAAGTGGAAGCGATCACTAAGGACCACAAACCCATTGGTGTAATTGGTCTTTTTGAATTTCAAATTGAGGATCCCTTGATCTTTTTGAATCTTTTGTGGAAAGGAAGTCTTGAGGAAACTCTTAAATATGCCCAAGAGATTTTTTCTCCGATTATTGAAACTCATCTAGAGCCAGTTATCAGAACTTATATGTTATCAACTGATGATGGTCATAGTATTGATCAATTAAAAACTGAAATAGGTGAGAATGCGTTAAAGAACGCACTTGGTCAACCATGGAAGAATTCTCAAACTGAAGAAGAATTTTCGTTAGATAATTTGAAAGCAAATTCTAAAGGTGAAATTTCAGAATACGGAGCTAGATTAGTTCATATTCATATAACTGATTGGGCCGGTCCAGCTATTGAAGATTTTCGGATTAACGCCGAACAAATCCAAAAACAAGAAAATGCAGCTAAGCTTTCTGATCAAAAAAGAGAAACTGAAATTCGAACGTTAGGAAATGAAGAAGCAGAAGAGCTGAGAAAACAGAAAAAGTTACAAGCAATTGCAGAAGCTCAGAAAGAAACCAACAAGAAAACAATTGAGGCTCTGCAAGAACTCAAATTAGGAAATGCCAAGATTGAAGCTGGGGTATTCACGGAGATAAAGAAAGCTCAGAGTGAGTATAGTGAACTTTTCCTAAAAACTAATCCTTTAGTTGCTCTTCAAACCGTTGTTGAGCAAGATGCTAAACGATTCCCCGAGTTAAAAACAATGCTTAATGGAGGTGGCGATCAGTTGGGAGTTTTGGCTCAAGCTTTTGTCATGCTTCAAAAACTTTGGCAAGAAGGAAAAGATATGGGTCAGGATGAAATTGATGTTGAAAAGATTTTGAACGTCAAAGAAAGAAAAATTGAAGCTACAGTCAGTCCAAAAACAGAAAAATAATGTAAATGTCGAAATTTAGAAGAGTCTCATAAAAGACTCATTGGAAATAAAAATCAAAAATAAATGTTTCAGCTTAATAATGCTGAAATGATAAAAAATGAATAAATAAAAACAATGGTGCCGTGGTATAAACGTCAGCTTCTAAAGAGCGACATGTACATACCACGGCTCTTTTTTTATTCAAAAATAAAAAACTCGCCCGAATAATATCTTCGGACGAGCGTGCTAATAAATTCAAATAAATTATTTCAAATTACTTCATCATGAGTTTTCTCAGCTCTTCAGCCATGAATTTTATTCCCTCTTCAATTTCTTTTAAAGAAGGATAAGAAAAGTTGAATCGAAGTTGATTGTCTCCACCTTTGAAAGCGTTACCGGTCACAAATACAACCCTGTGACTGACTTTATCAAATAATTCTTGTGATGTTATTCCCTTCGGGAGAGTGATCCAGAGAAACAAACCGCCTTCTGGACGAGTCCAGTAAACTCCGTCAGGCATGTATTTCTTCAAACATTTGAGAGCAAAATCCTTTTTCTCTTTGTAATAAGGAATTGCTTTGGCAATATAATGTTCTCTAGTTCCTTGCTCCAATAACTCATTTACAATGAGCTGACAGAATTTTGATCCACAAAGATTTTTGCCTTGAATAGCCTGAACTACTTTATTTCGAAATTTTTCATCTTTGATTACCAACCAACCAATTCTAAATCCAGGCAGGCCTAAGTCTTTGGAAAAAGTTCGAACATTAATAACAATGTCAGGAGCCAGTTCAAATAAAGACTTAATCTCTTTTCCATCGTATCTGAGTTCTCCATAAGGATTATCCTCTACAATTGGGACATCGTACTTCCTGGCTAGAAAAATAATCTTTTTCCTTTTTTTCAAGCTAGTTGTGATTCCACTAGGATTTTGAAAAGTAGGGATAATGTAAATCATTTTTGGCAATTTATGAGCTCTTTCTGCCTTTGCCAGTTCTATTTCTAAAAGATCTACATCTATTCCGTCTTCTTCCATTGAAATGGTAGCAATTTTTGCTCCCCGTCCTTTGATAGCTGAAAAAAATGCTGCAAAAGACGGTTTTTCAGTAATAACCGGATCACCAGCATTAACCAAACAAGTTCCCAATAGATCCAGTCCTTGTTGAGCACCAGATGTAACAACTATTTCTTCTGGATCAACCGGGATTCCTTTAGATTGATAAATTTCAGCGATGGTTGTCCTCAATTTAAGATTACCCTCACTTGCCTCATAACCCAAAGGGTTCTCATCAGTTAAAAAAATTTTAACAACAGCTTTAATAATCCAGGTCTTTTTAAAAAGCTGTGGCGACGGGAGCCCACCGGCAAAAGATATAATACCTTTTGTATTGGCTAACTTCAACAATTCTCTGATTAAAGAAGACTTTAATCTTTTAGCAAACCTTGAGATTCTAAATAGATGTCTCATGCTTTTCCTCCCTTTTTCTATTTTTTTTATTTGAATTTTATCTATTTATCTGCTAAATTACTT
>CAZFLO010000079.1:0-285 GCA_964519005.1 Candidatus Woesearchaeota archaeon | reverse complement strand
CACGGCCTTTTTTTATTTAAAAAAGATATTTACCATTGATTTAAAGCCTTATTTATGATAAATTAGATACTACTTAATAATAAAAATAATTTATGAAAATTATTAAAAAAGAATTACCTAAAAATCAAGCAGAACTAAAAATTGAAATTGAACCTAAAGAATATCAAGAATTTTTAGAAAAAACTGCTCAAAAAATGTCAGAAAATTCTAAGATTAAAGGATTTCGTCCTGGAAAAGCACCTTATGATTTATTGAAATCCCAATTTGGAGAGATGAAAATTTTAG
>CAZFLO010000078.1:0-3262 GCA_964519005.1 Candidatus Woesearchaeota archaeon | reverse complement strand
GTCATATTACTTTTCATATCACTTGAAATTTCTGCAAGCATATCTTTCAATCTAGTTGTAATCTTCCCTATGTTTTTCACATATTCCGAAATACTCATCAAAGAAATTGCTGCAATTTTCAATCCTTTCTTAGAAGATTCTATCAATACTCTCATAGATGTTGCAATTAAATCAGAAGGATAAGATTTCATTGCTCCTCTCTGTTTATCAAAAACAGCCTTATCAACACTCATTCCCATTTGTTGAATATTATAATTTACTTTACTAAAGAAATCTCCTGTTCTAAGCCCCTGACTAGACTGAGCAACTTTTCCAAAAACAAGTTCAGGCGGAACACCATTCCCCAGCCTATTCCCTAATTGAAATAATGAATTATTAAATTCTTTCTCAAGTTGCTTTGTTTTTTTCCTTTCAACCATCAACTTTTTTGTCCTCTCACCATAAGAAATCGAAAACATTAATGCTATTCCCAAAGGAAAAAACATCCCTAAAAGTAAAGCTCCAAGCCCAAAAGGCCCTTTAATATCTCCCGCAGAAGTTGTAATGTATTCAAAAAAATTGCCGTCTCCCAAAAAATTCAAACCTAATTCTTGAAAAGTATAATCAGATTGTAATCCAATCATCTCTGGAAAAGGAGTATATCCAAAAAGAAGAGGAAGAATCCCTATAAACAAAAGAGGCAAAACCAAAAGAAATGCCTTTCTAAAAGCCGCATTACTTTTGTATTTAATATACAAAGGATTATCCTCGAGATATGTCGCTTCACCGTGACCTCCTGGACGCAGAGCCAAAACTTTATCAGTCAAATAAAAAACCAAAAAAGGAACAATTAAATTAAAAATTACAAAAACATGAACAAAAGTCAACATCCCCCCCACCATCGCTGAAGCCAAAGGAATTAATGCAAGACCTAATGTAGGTAAAACAACTCCCAACATGTAAACATTTGTAATTGGACTTCGAACCGTATGGGTAAACTTAAGCATTTTATCATAAACTCCATCTAAAATTACTTGAAGTGCTTTTTCTAAAGTGGAAATTCTTCTCCCTTCTTCAGGTTCGAACAAACTACTTTCAATTAAATGAAATGCCTCGACAAATTCTGTAGAATACTCTCTCCAATTTTCTAAATAAGCATCTAAACTATCTTTAATTGTAGAATATTTCCCAACTTCAACGTCATAGAATACTTTCTTAAAATCCAAAGACAAAGGATATTGCAAATGTTGCGAAGCAAAAGCAATTGCTTTTTCCAAATTAGGCGTATGCCTCATATAAACAACAATATACAAAATTGCAGGAACCATCTGACTTGAAGCTTTCAATCGCCATTTATTTCCCAATCTCTCAGGATAAGAATTCATAAATGAAAAAAGAAAAATAGAAAGGATCACAGTCAAAAAGAAAAATAATAAAGGAAATTCTGAAAAACTCCCCTTTACCAAAGCAATTGCAACAGACAAAAATAATCCAATAAAAAAAACACTAACAAAAGACATAACACTCAAGCCCAAAGCCTGCCAAGGCTCAACATCGACATGAGCCATCTCCAAAGATTTCTTTATTCGTTTCTCATCCTTTTCCGAAGGCTTCATTCGAATCGTATTTCCAAGAGTATGACACCATTTTTCATAACCAGTATACTCTCGAGAAAGCTCTTCTTTAAATTTTTTATAAGACTGACTATATTTTTGTACTGAATCAGAACCAGAATTCATCTGCCCCTCTATCTTAGCACCATATTTTTTCAAAACTTCATCAACTGTTGGTTTTCTCTCTGACATTCTTTTATCCTCTTTTTATCTCCTTAATAATTAAGAACTTAAGTTTTTTAATTATGCCCTTAAAATAAGATTCATTATTATCCAAATATTCTTTAGGAATTTTAAATCCTTCATAAACAGATCTATTTCTAAAAATTCTTAACCTATCCAAGATATTTTTCTCTTGAGGATCAAACTCACTAAACTTCTTTTTAATATACTCCAAAAGATCAATATGACTTAAAGTTTTAAATCCCCGGCAAAGCAAAAGTGCAGTGGATAACTCCTTTATAATTTCATAATAATCTGATAAAATCAAAGGAAAAAGCTTATTTTTATCTCCCAAATTTTTTCTGATTTCAATAAGCTCAACCATTTCTAAAATACTTTTTACTTTTTCTAAATCTCTTTTTACTTTTATCAATTTCATTTGAAAACTTGAAGATATCCCCCGACAACAATTCCGTTTAAAATATTATTTCTTAAATTTTTATTTATTTGATTAAAATCTTTTTCAAAAAAAAGATTAATCTCTCGAGAAAATTTTTTCTCAAATTTAGATAAATCTAATTTTTTCTCTTTAGATTGAACAAATAAATCAAGATCACTATTTTCAATATCTTCTCCTTTAGAAGAAGATCCAAAAAAAACTATACTTAAAGGAGCACAATTTTCCTCAATAAAATCAATTAATCCGGAAACTCTTAAATTTTCAAGATTATTCATTTTTTTATAAAAAACAAATTCTCCTCCGTCACTTTCCCTATTTGATCTAAAACTTGGATAAATTCCTCCCAGCTCTTCAATAATTAACTTTTCTTTCAAAAATTCTTTTACATAATTTTTGACAGCTGTAATTGAAATTTTTGTCAACCTACTAATCTCTCTTAAATAAAAATTTCTAAGAGGAAACTTAAAAAATACTTCTAAAACTTTTTTTTTGTTTTCTTTCATGTGTAACATTTTAGTAACAGTTGTAACAAATCAATAACAAGTGTAACTTATTTCTTACAAGTGTAACTTTAAAAGAACAGTTATTTAAAAATGTTTAGACTAGAGAAAAAAAGAAAAAAGAAAAAAAAAGAAAAAGAAAAAAAAGAAATCACTCTTCAAATTTTTTTCCTGTCGAACCAGTATAAACATCTCCACAACATGTCTCACAACTAGATGATGAACAAGTAATATAAAAATAAGGTGCTCCCGGAACCGATTGACAAGCACATACCTTATTCTGATCTGTAGGCATTTGTTCTGCATTATGGTCTAACGTCTCCCAATTGTAAAAAGAAAGATTACCTCGAGAAACTTTCATACAAACAACCAACATATCTTCTAAAGAACCTTCAAGATATGCCATAGATCCTTTAATTGGTTCAGTACAAACAGAAAGATTTTCATAAACCTTTATTCGGAAATAATCAAGAGAATTAAAACTGCTGCCTCCACTTTCCTTAACTTTCAAATCTACCTTATATCCATTTCGAAATAACCAAGGAGCT
>CAZFLO010000077.1:0-3534 GCA_964519005.1 Candidatus Woesearchaeota archaeon | reverse complement strand
TACTTTAATTAGAAAAATAACATGCAAAACAAAGAATTAGTTCTGAAATATGTTTCCCCCTGCATTGGAGAGAAATATCAAAATTTCAAAGATTTGCCTAATTATGAACTTTTTGAAAAATTTAATACTCCAGAAGAAATAAGAAATTATTTTTTCACTAAGCACAACCAAAAAGAAATCAATCAAAAAAATTTAATTCATTTGGTTTTACCATATAGGATACTCCAAATATCTGACAAAGAAATCAAAACGGAATTATCAATAAACCCTACTATTTCTTTTCCTAATTCTCAATTAAAAAAAACTTTCTCAAAAAACAAATTTCCTTTTGCAGAATTAGAAGGAATAATTATCACTCATTTTCTAAAACCAATAGATTATCTTTCACAAGAAGAATTTAATAAATATAGAAACTCCTTCATTTTATGAAAATACTTGTTTTTGGAAATCCTCTTCTAGAATTTGATAATTTGCCTTTAAAACTAATTCCAAAATTACAAAAAAAATTTCCAAAAATAGAATTTATTGAATTTGATCCTACAGAAGAATTAGAAAAACAAGGAAAAGATTTGATAATAATAGACACTGTAGAAGACATAAAAAAAATAACCATAATTGAATCAATAGATAAAATTTCCAAAACAAAATTATATTCAATGCATGACTTCGATCTTGGATATAATCTAAAAATATTAAAAAAACTAAACCTAATCGATTCAATAAAAATAATTGGAATACCAATGAAAATTTCAGAAGAAGATGCTCTCAAGGGAATTGAACAAGAATTAAAAAAACTTATTAACTTAAATTGACAAATAAAAATATGGAAATAAAAATCAGAAAAGCAAAGAAAAAAGATATTGTTAATTTATCTACGATTTACACTTTAGTTTACAAAGAATTTGCTATAGGAGAAAATTGGACTATTGAAACATCAAAAAAACTAATTGAATATTGGTTCAAAAGACAATCGGACTTATTTTTCATTGCAGAAAAAAATAAAGAAATTATTGGAGGATTTGTTGCAGGGGTGAAACCTTGGTGGAATGGCATGCATTTAGTAGATGGTGAACTTTTTGTGCATCCAAAATATCAAAAACTAAAAATAGGAACAAATTTATTAAAAACCGTCTTAAAAAAAGCAATAAAAAAATACAAAGTTATCTATTTTGATTCATATACTTTCAAAAAAACAAAATTCCCTTTAAACTGGTACAAAAAAATAGGATTTAAAAAAAATACTGAATGGACTATGATTGAAAGAAATGTAAAATCAATTTTATCAAAATTAAATAAAAAATAAATCTCAAAATTTATCTCTTTACAAACCTTCCTCAAGATTAATTCTCCGTAAGGTTTTTGCCTCTTTCCCATTTTGATTTATTTTTGTGTTTAGGCAAGGCAGGTAATTTCGTCGCAATCTTTCGATTGTAAGAAATTTTCTAACGCCGCATAAATCAAAAAGAAACAAAATTAATTCCAATCAATTTTAAGAAAATGCGCCGCACAACTCATACAAGGATCATAAGTCCGAATCATTTTTTCAACTTCCCATTCAATATCTTTTTTTGGTTTGTTTAAAATATCTTCAATTAATAATGCCACACTATTTTCCATATGAATAACATTTTGCTGAGTTGGAATACAAAAATCACTATAATTCACAGATCCTTTTTCATCAAAACCAATCTTAAAAAATAAATGACCTCGAGGTGCCTCCACAACTCCAATTCCCATTCCTTTTTTCACAATAATTTTTTTAGGTTTCTCTGGTTTAATTTCATCCTTCAACAAATCTAAAGAATTGTCAACAATCAACAACATTTCAATCGCTTGAGCCAAATTATTATCATAAGGATTATCCGAAGGAAAAAGATCTAAATATTTTTTTACATCTTTAAAGGTTTTAGAATTTAATTTATCTTTATTCAAATTCAAACGAGCAAGAGCTCCAACTAAATATTCTGTACTTTCAAATTCAAAAGCATCAGCGCTTGAATAAGGCAAAACAACTTTTTCCAAATGATTCAAAAAATCTTTTTCAGGAATAATCGTGCCTTTAGCCGTTTTGATTTTTCCATCCAAAAAATTATAATCCTTATTTACTAAAGCTAAATAATTAGTTTTACGACTAAATTTTCTACGAGTATTATAAAATACCTCAATCAATTTCAAAATTTTTGGCCTGATCTCTTTCAAGTCTTTTTTTATTTTAATAATTTCTTTTTTTGTTGGAAACATTGTGAATCCACCTACAACTGCAGCAGGAGGGTGCACTGCTCTTCCCCCAATAATTTTCGAAAGAGAATTTCCAACACTTTTTACATCTAATCCATAATGAACCCAAAAGTGAAGATCTCCTTTAAAATCTAAAACAGATTCTTTCTTAAAAATATCAGGCAAAACAAAAAAATAAAGATGCATCGCATGATCTCTCAAATGATTTGCATTGAGCAATAATTTTCTTAATCTAATTGTCTGAGGAGAAATTTTAGTTCCAAAAGCATTTTCAATTGCATTAATTGAACAAACCACATGAGCAGAACTACAAGTTCCACAAATCCTCGACATTATTGGAGAAATTTCATTATATTTTTTCCCAAGAACTGCTTGTGCCAAAAATCTTTTACCTTGACTAATCTTTAATTTACAAGAAGTTACTTTTCCTTTTCTAATACTTACTCCTAAATGTGTATGTCCCTCAATCTTTGAAATATTTTTTAAATCAATATCAAAACTATGCATTTTCAAACTCCTTGATATAAAAATCAATCTTTTCAATAAAAAGCTTTTCTTCGACAGGACATCCAGGAACATCATCATCTACTTTGATACATTTATGTAAAGGAATAATTTTTTTCAAGGGTTTTAATCCTTTTAACTTTGGTTCAATAATTTTTTTTATTTTAGAATTAAAATCATTACTCAAATTTGAAGGCCAACCATTAATGGCCCCAGAACCAATAGCCACAAGTTTCCGAGAATTTTTTCTTATTTCTTTTAATTTCTTTAATTCATCTTTATTTGAAATTGCACCTTCAACAAAAGCAATATCCAAATCAAGAACTTTCTCAGGAGAAGGTTTCAGCATTCGAATATATTTGAAATCAATTTTTTTTGTATATTCATCAAACTTCTGATTCAAAACTTCTACAAAAGAAATTATACATCCTTCACAACAAGTAAAAGAAAAAAACCCAACTTTTAATTTAGACATAATTTAATTTGGAAAAAGATCTTTAAATATATTCTCAAAAAACTAAAACCACTGCTCCAATTTCTCTTGCTTTTCAAGTTCCTTTCCAAAAATAGAATCAATATAATCTTTAGTCAAACTTAATGTTTGTTGAAGGTAAGGAGATAAATCGTATTCTTTTGCTAAATCAATTGCAGGTTCTAAATATTTTTTAATACCTCCTTCATGAATTGTAAAAATTAATTTTCCACGACCACATTTGTGGCATTTCCCATTCAGCGGGGGACGACGATGAATTTCATTACAATCAACACATCTAAATCCTTGCATAGAAAATT
>CAZFLO010000076.1:0-3601 GCA_964519005.1 Candidatus Woesearchaeota archaeon | reverse complement strand
CTGGCTTCAAAGGCCAGTATCCTTGACCGCTGGACTACGGGGCTAATACTAAAAATGAGCAAATTAGATTTATAAGATTTACCTTTCAGAAAAATAAGTTCAAAAAAATAAAAAAACAAATTTTTACAAAATCTCTTTTTCAAAAAAGTTCGGACAATCAAAACAAAAAAATGTCACTTTCACTAGACGCAAATAAATTTTCAAATTTCAAGAAGAACCCTTCAATGCCCCTTTAACTCAGAAACAAGAACACGTCTCTTTCACTAAAAAATCCTAACTACAACTTGTCCCCAAAAGATACTCGAGAATTAATATAAACGAAAAGAAATACACATAAATATGAAAAAAGCAAATCTCTCGTGTCCAAGAGAAGTGGTTTTTATCAATGGTAGAATGGTATATACTCCAGTAATACCGAAGGAAGATACCTTAAGATCAAGCAATGTGCTTGAAATTGAAGTGAACATTTTAGGCGTTGAAGGCGAAAAAGCCCTAGTCTTACTTCCCGAAATATTAAGAGAAGGTGATACACACACCGCAGTAGTAGAAGTAGATTACCTCAACTAATTGATAAAATTATTTCATCAATCAAAAATCAAATTGCCTTTTAGAAAATTTATTTTTCTTATCTGCTAAAAGGCTCACTTTTTTTAAAGAACTAAAAAACTGTTTGATAAAATAAATCTCGATTTATTTCTTGCTTTTTAGGAGCAAAACCAGCCATAAAATCCCTAATACCAAAAGGAGAATATTTTTCCCCAATCATCGAAGCTGCAAGTTTGAAGTATTCTGTGCTTCCTTTCGACCTAGGTTTGTAAAAAGGTGCAGGAGTAAAATTCGCCTGAGATTTTAAAATTGAAAGATCATGAGGAACAACTGCCAAAACTGCCATCTCACTAGCCCGTTCAATCTCATCCAGAGACAATTCAAAATTTTTATTATGTACTTTATTCAAAATAATCCCATTTATTGGAGCTCCCTGTTTCTTTGCTAATTTGGAAGCTTTAATTGTCATAGTAAGAGTAGAAAAATCAGGAGTAGAAACCACAAAGATCTCATCCGAAGCATTCATCGCAGCAAGAGTTTCATCGTTCAAAGCAGGAGAAGAATCAATTAGAATATAATCATATTTTGGCTTCAAAATCCTCAATTTAGTTTTCAAATCCAAAGGATTAATTCTTTTTTTGGGATACACGCTTGCAGGAATAATATCAAAATCGTCCATTTCGAGAATAACATCATTTATCAAATGCTCCCCAGATAACGCATGATGAATTGTTTTCTTCGGATCCAAAACATCCAAATGAATTCCCAAATTAGGAGCAGAAAAATTCGCATCAACAAGTAAAACTCTTTTTCCAAAATGAGATAAAGCCGCCCCTAAAGAAACAACACTAGAAGTTTTCCCAACCCCTCCCTTCAAACTTAACACACCTATAATTTTACCCATACCTTACTCAATAAAAAACAATTTATATAATTTCTTATTGTTATTACTATAAACCAGCGAAAAATGATCTTTTCTACTAAATTTAAAGCAAAAAAAGTTCTTCCCAAGTTACTCAAAATATAGAACACAAAGCTTTAAAAATAAAAATTACAACTAAATATCATGACAGAAACAAAAACTGTGAAAAAAGAAAAAAGCAAATTGACTCAAAAAGAATATGAAAAAAGAGTCTTAGAGTTAGCAAAAGAAGGATTAACTGCTGAAAAAATTGGAGAAAAACTTAGAAAAGAAGGAACTCATCCAAAAGAATATTCAAAAAAAATATCAAAAATACTTGGAAAAGATTACATCAATCCTGATTTAAAAAACATTGAAGGAAAACTAAAAAAAATTAAAACACATAACGAAAAAAACAAACAAGATAAACGAGCAAAAAGAGAAAAAGACAGGATATTTGCTCAATTAAGAAAGGTGAAAAAATATTTAGGTCTTATTCCAAAAAAGAAATAATTCTAAGAAAATTTTGAACCAAATTTAGTTTTTTTTAAAAAGAGGAATTGATATGAAAGACCAAGAAAACATACTTGAATGGAAAATAAAAAATACAGTAAAATCTTTTCTTAAAGATATTCAAGACGAAAATATACAAGTAATTAGTCATTTTGATACAGATGGAATTACTTCTGCAACAATAATGCTAAAAGCATTAAAAAAAAGAGATCAAAAATTTTCTCTAAAAATTGTAAAAAGCCTAACAAAAGAGATAATAGAAAATTTAAACAAAGAAAAAATAACTCTCTTTTTGGATTTAGCTTCCGGAAGTCTAGATCACATTAAAGAGGCTGGACTAAAAAAAGTGTACATCATTGATCATCACGAAATAGATCAAGAAATTCCTTTAAACGTAGAAATTATCAATCCCGAATTATGGGAAAAACAAAAAATATCTGGAGCCGGATTAACTTATTTATTTTGTAAAGAAATAGATGAGAGCAATAAAGAATCAGCCAAACTAGGAATTTTGGGAATGATTGGGGATCAATTAGAAAAAGACATTGATAAATTAAATAACGGAATTTTGGAAGATGGAGAGATAAGAAGAAAAAGAGGGCTACTAATTTACCCTTCAACAAGACCATTAAATAGAACATTAGAATTTTCATCAAACCCTTTTATTCCGGGCGTGACTGGAAACATCGAAGGAGTTCTGGAATTATTGAGAGAAGCGGGACTTTCCCCAGAAAATGGAAAATACAAAAGTTTAATCGATTTGAATGAACAAGAAATGGCAAGATTGGTAACTGCAATTATTCTTAGAAATCCGGAAAAAAGTGATAAAGAAATGTTAGGAGATTTATTTTTAATCAAAATGTTTGGAAAATTAGAAGATGCAAGAGAATTATCTGCAAAAATAAACGCTTGTTCTAGAGATGGAAGAAGTGACGTTGCAATTCAACTTTGCATGGAAAGCATGGAAGGAAAAAAAAGAGCAGAATCAATTCACGTTAAATACAAACAACAATTAATTTCAGGATTAAGAATTGCACAAGAGATAGAACAAATCAAAGGCAAAGGTTTTGCATTAATAAATGCAAAAGACCAAATCAAAGATACAATGATCGGGACCATCATGAGCATATTAGCTAATTCTCCAATCCATGAACCTGGAACAATCCTAATAGGAATGAGCCACAATAGTGAAGGTCAAATAAAAATTTCCGCAAGAAATGTGAGAAGAACAGGAAGAAACTCGAGGGAACTTTTAACAAAAATAATGAATTCGTTTGAAGGAGAAGTTGGAGGACATGAATTTGCAGCTGGCTGCACTTTTCCAAAAGAGAAAGAACAAGAATTTATTGAAGAATTGAAAAAACAATTCGAATTAGAAATTGTTCAGATTTGAATCATAATCTTGTTATTATTAACATTGTTCAAATATTTGATCTTTATTTTTATCAAGTCCCATAATCTCTCACCTTCTTAACTTTAATAATAATCTCATACCCCTAAACCGATTAACAAAGTCCATTATTCCCGAACGCAATTCATCTTCAAGACCACTTTTAACAGCACAATAAGAAAATCTTTTTTTAGAAAGATTATATGTACTTTCTCTAAAATCATTCACTGCATATTTAATTTCACTGGGAG
>CAZFLO010000075.1:0-3620 GCA_964519005.1 Candidatus Woesearchaeota archaeon | reverse complement strand
TGTATTTCCATATTAAAAAGAGGTGATCATTAGTTTTAGTTTTTTCCCAACCGCAAAGCTGCGGGGTATATTCATCAAATCAACTCTTTTTTCAATGGAATCATTTGGAACTTCAATTAAATCATAACCAAAAAAATTATATGCCTCAACAATTAAATTAAAATTCTTTTTTACTTCAGAAAAACTCCAAGGCCGAGTAGAAATTTTTTCATAAATCTCCTCCCAAGGAGATAACAAAAATACTTTTTCATACTCGTATTTCTTACAAGCTCCAGCATAATTATCCGAAAGAGAAATGTCCTCTTGCATAAAAAATGCAACTTCATCCGGAAAACCCCTATCAAAAAAAACTACTTCATTCAAAGGTAAATTTTCATGATTTTGAACCAAAAATGGAAAAATTGCATTTTGAAAACCAACTCGATTTAACCAAGGAAGATTTTTACTCTTCTTTTTTTGAAGCCCCATAATAAAAGATTCGGCAACTTCTTCAACAACATAAAATCCTCTTTTTTTCAATTCATTAATTATTGAGGTTTTTCCAGAACCAATTGCCCCAGTAATTACATATTTCTTATCTTTAACAAACATAAAATAATTACAAAAAAATTATTTAAATAACATTCTAAAATTAAATATATATTTCACAGAGGAAAGGTATTACTTCTTCATATATCTTGAATAAGCATTTTGATCAAATACTTTAATTACTTCTCGAAAATCTTCTTCACCAGATTTTTGTTTTATTACATAATTACTTGCATCATTCAATTCTTTAACTCCATTAAAGGAAATAGAAACTCCAACTTCCCTGGCAAGTAAAACATCATTAGGGCCATCTCCAATAAAAGCACATTGATTAGGAGAAATACATTCACTCTTCAAATGTTCTTTCATAAAATTAACTTTACCTTCATAATCTGCATTATTTAAATTCCAATGTCGAAGTTTTCCATCCTCATTCCAAAAATATTCACATCCAGCCAAAGAATAATCGATCATCAAATCACTTTGTGCTTTATCTGCCTGAGCCTTAAAACCTCCAGAAATTAATGCAGTTTTGTATCCTTTCTCTTTAAAAAAATCAAAAGTTTCTTTGACTCCTGGCCAATAATTTACATTCATTGCTTCATCAAACGTCTTCTTTTCAAGTCCAAACATTTTATGAATTCTAACTGTCGCATCCATCCACTGAGAATAACTTTTATATCCTCCTCTATTCCAGATTTCTTTAGTCAATTCTTCTTGAACTTTAGCATCCGGTCCCAATTCATCGGCAATATAGGTCCAAGAACTTGGAGCAATTCCATGAGTCGATTTAACAACTTTTTGAAAAATTGTTCCTTCCATGTCTAAAAAGATCATTTTAATATTTGATTCCAAAGCCATAACAAAAAAACTACTTTTTTCTTTAAATAAATCCCCAAACTCAAAAATATATTTCCTAGAACAACATTCCTTTATAACAAAATAAAATTTTTAAATTCATGAAAATCACAATAGGCGGCATGCCCGGAGCAGGAAAAACAACTATTACAGAAATACTTGCAAAAAAACTAAATTTAAAATTAGAGAACAGAAGCTTTGGAAGAATTCTGGCAGAAAAAAGAAAAATCACAATTAATGAATTAATGGAACAAGCAAAAACCAATTCACAAATTCATAAAGACATCGACAAAGAAATAATCAACTATGGAAAAGAAAACGACAATTTCATATTATCTAGTTGGTTAGCTTATAATTTTATTCCAGATTCTTTCAAAATATTTCTCGACGTTTCTTCAAATGAAGGAGCAAAAAGAATTTACAAAAATCAGCGCCCAGAAGAAATAAAATATTATTCAGTACAAGAAACAAAAGAAAAAACAAAAAAAAGATTATTTGATGCAAAAAAAGGTTTTGAAAAAGCATACAATCTTAATTTTTTATTAAAATCAAATTATAATTTTGCTATTGACACAACAAAAAGATCAAAAAAACAAATAATTAAAGAAATTATTAAAGAAATTAAAAAAAGAAATCTGACCTAAACAATTTAATTATTAATAACAAAATTAACTCTTAATATAAACACAATTTATGTTCGGGCCACAGGCGATAATTTAACTACTCCAACAAATAATAAAACAAAGTCGAGCAATTCTTTATATAGATAAATTATCCCATCTCACAAATACAAAACTTAAACAATTCTTTCATCAATCATTAATGATCCACGACATTTTCAGTCCAAAAAAAGAATCTAAATCTAAAAAAAACATTCCCAAAGAAAAAATAATCATTGATTACCGAGAGAAAAATTCTCTAGTTCCAGCAGAATTAATAAACCAAAACTTTGAAGTTGAATTCAAAGAATTAAAAATTGGAGATTATTTGGTGAAAGAAACAATAATTGAAAGAAAAACAACAACAGATTTCGTACAATCAATGATCAATAAAAGATTGTTTAAACAATTAGAAGAAATAAAACAATATCCTAATTATTTATTGATTGTCGAAGGAAAATTCAAAGAAACGAGAATCCATCCTAATGCTATCAAAGGATTTATTCTTTCAATAAATTTAAATTATAAAGTTCCAATTATATTTACTAATTCCGAAGAAGAAACCGCAACATACATTTCACTTTTAGCAAAAAAACAAAAAAGAACAATTTCTTTGAACCCAATAAAATCTTCTCTTTCAGATGATCAACGAATAAAATACATTCTTCAATCATTCCCCAACATTGGACCAATCACAACAAAAAGATTATTAGAACAATTTGAAAATCTAGAAACAATCTTTAACTCTTCCGAAAAAGAACTAAAGCCCTTTCTTGGAAAAAACACTTGGAAATTCCAAGAAATATTAAAAAGAAAAATAAAAAAATAAAAAATAAAGTTTCTCTTTAAGTACAAGGCGTTTGACTTCTAAAAAGAACACCATTTGCATCTAAACAAGCATAAGCAGTTCCATTTCCTTCTAAATCTCCAAATTGAACATTTGTTTCCAAATCATCATTTGAATGTCCCAAAGTTAAAACTTTAGGATAGATATAAATTGAACTTATATTATTGTTTACTTGTGCACTAAACATTCCATGTTGAACCCCATTTGTCAAACCTTCAATTTGAAAATAACCATTTGATTGATTTTCATTTCCTACTAAAAATTCAATTTGCCCATTAAAAATAGATTTTCCTTGAACAAAAACTCCTCCAACTTCACTTGGAATTAAATGAAGATTTTTTCCTGCAAGGAATAAATCTTGTTCTGGAGCAATTTGCACACTATCTTCAGAAGTAACAAAAATGGATTCTTCAGCATCTACCATAAAATTATCTCCATTAAAAACAAATGAAGAATTACTTCCAGAAATACTAAACTGCGCCCTAGCTACACTAACAGTTCCGCCATCTAGAATTCTCAGACCTGGACCATATATCCCTCCTGGCTGATTTGTGGGTTTTAAATAACCTAGAGAATAATAATTTTCATAATCCCAATAACCAGGATTAATATCATTTACATCGTTTATTTTTGTCTCAGAGGATTCATCCCCTTTATCTCTACCACCAGTAGAACTTTCCTTAACTTTCAAATCTACCTTATATCCATTTCGAAATAACCAAGGAGCT
>CAZFLO010000074.1:0-3621 GCA_964519005.1 Candidatus Woesearchaeota archaeon | reverse complement strand
CCCCGAACAAGAAGAAGTTGTATAATATTCCTCAAGAGAATTCAACTTATTACATAACTCAATAATTCTCTCATCCCAACTACCTTTCGCAGCCTTATCTTTCTTTTCAAGAACCGATATCTTTCTCTGATTGAATGAATCCATAAAAATAAACGCAAAAACCAATTAATAAACAATTCGAATATGAATAATAAAAAACACTTAAATTTATAATTCAGATTAAACTAAATATGTCATGGGATATATTGACACATTAAAGAAAAAAGGTTCATCTGAAATAACCGTTGCAACTCCAAGGGGAGATATTTTGAAAAAAGAACAAGATGACAAATGCGCGAAATGTAAAAAAGACCTCAAAAGAGGATATTTCAAATTCATGAAAAATCCTCTAACAAAAAAAGATGAAATCATCTGTTCTGATTGCTTAGTTGACCTTGCAAAAACCTTTTAATTTGAATTAAACAATTATTTCTATGAAAACTCCTTATCTAAAATTCCACAAAGAAAAATTAATCTCAAATTACCAAGATTTTCATTCAATCTGTAAAAAGTATTTCCAAAATAATTTCCAAATATGTTATTCCGTAAAAACAAATTCAAATAAAGAAGTGATTGAAACCCTAGAGAAAATAAATTCTGGATTTGAAATAGCATCAATTAAAGAATTAAAACTCACTCCAAAAGATTCCTTCAAGGTAATGAATGGCCCAGCAAAAACAGAAAAAGAATTAAAAGAAGCAATAAAAACAAAAACAATTCTACAAATTGATTCTTTCTCAGAAATTGAAAAGATTTCAAAATTAAAAATAAAACCTGAAGAAGCAATAATTAGATTATCAACAAACAATTCGAAATTCGGTTTCTCTTCTGATCAAATAAAAGAAGCAATCATTCAACTAAACAAACTAAAAATAAAATTAGCAGGGTTTCACATTCACCAATCAACTTTAAACAAATTCTCAGAATTTGAAAAAAATCTCAAAGAACAATCCAAAATAATAAAACCATTTCTAAAAGAAATAAAATATCTAAACCTCGGAGGGGGTTTCCCAGATAACTACCAGCTAAAAAACTTAAACATAAAATTAGAAAATTACATGAAAGAAATATATGAAACACTCAAGGATTTCAAAGGAACATTTATCTTCGAACCTGGAAGAAACTTAGTTTCAGATGCTTACACTCTAATAACAAAAGCAATTTCAATAAAAGAAAAAAACAACATTGACTACGCAATTCTCGACATAGGAATAAACTTCCTCTCAAAAATAACTTTAGCAAATTTTAAGTTTAATAAAATAATACAGGAATCGAATGAAGTTAACTCAAATGGGAATTCCAAAAAACAAGAGCGGATTTTCGATTCTCCAAAACCAAAAACCTACACCCTCGCAGGCCCCCTCCTCTTCAACAACGACATAATCGGAAAATATTTTGGAACTTTAGAAGAAGGAGATTTATTTGAAGTGGAAAACGTGGGAGCTTATTGTATTCCCTTAAGTTGGGATATTATTTATGATAAAGTTAAAACTTATAACTAATTTTTCCAGATCCCCTTCTTTCGTAGGGATTTTTTATTTAGACGCAGTCTAAAAAATTTTACAGCAATCTGCTGATTGTAAGAAATTTTTTAACAAGTATTAATGAAAAAGATCACGAAAAAACAAAATCAAAAATAATCCCCACAACCAAAGCCAAAACACTCAACCAAAAAATCATCAAAGAATTCCACCGAACTTTGGAAGTTACAGCCGTCCTAACCAAATAATTCAATGCCTGTTTTTGCTCAACATTAACTTTCTTCATCTTTGAAACAATTTCAACCAATCCATTATTCCTAACCAAATCCGCCCTCTTCTTTTGAACCTGTGCCCGATGACCAAAATACAAAATGAATCCAATAGTTCCGATATACCAAGAAGCTTGAAACCAAGATCCATCTAAAAAAATAATCACTCGGTAAGCAATGGTCGCAATCAAACCCATCACAAAAAAGAACAATCTTTTAAATCTATTAGTATGAATCATCTCTTTCATTTTAATTTATTGGAATGTTTGAGCAATTTTATTGCTCTTTCATAATAAAATAACAAAAATCTATTTAATAAAAGTAATTATTCATGATCGGGCCAAGCATGTTTGCTAGACCAAGAATCTAATGTAGAAGTAATTTCTTTTTTAATTTTTTCTGTATTGAAACTCAGGTTCAATCTAGATCCCAAACCTGTAGAAACATAAATTGTGGTACCTTTAACTTCATCAACAATTCCTGTATACACGTGATTCACAATATGATTCGCCAAAGAATCGGCAGGATAAAAAATAGCAGCCATATAGCCCCACATCCCCAAAGATGTTTTCTTTCTTCCAACACTTAATGGAAGTGCATCTGTCCTTTTTGCATGTTCTATCAATCCACTCCAATAATTATTTTTCGTTCCATCCAAATAAGGTTTAACCTCAACATCCCCCAGATCAACACCTTTCTCTTCTTTTATCTTCTCCACATGAGAATTTGCAAATTCATTTAATCCTTCAAAATATTTCTCTTGATTCCAAGGTAAAAAAGGAACTCTTTTTGATAAACCATTTTTCATAAATATAAAAATCAAATTTCCTATATAAAAGTGAACAAAAACATCTTACTTTGAAAACACCGCACTAGCTAGTTGAATAAAAGTACGGTGCCTCACATTCAAAGCGCTAAAACAAAATCCCTTTCCTTCTACGAAGCTATCCAAAAACTAAAAATAAAGAACATAAGTTTTTCCCACCTTGGTCGCCGTCGCTAAAAACATATTGTCTTCATTTTCTTTACGTTTTCTTCTACGGCGCGCGAGTTCAAATAAACGCGCGTAAAGAAAAATTAGATGACAAAAACAAATTATCATGCAATCCAACTTATTCAAGAAAAGTTTCAAGTTCAATATATTGATCCAAAACAACATTTCAAATTTGGTAAACTTGAATGTTTCGAACTAGCAAAAGTCAGAAGAACACGACATGCAGTTTACAACATAAACTATCATTTCGTCTGGATTCCCAAAACAAGATCCAAAGTTCTTTATGGTCAAATTGCAGCCTCCATAAAATCAGAAATAATAAGATTATGTAAAGATAATTCTTGGTTCCCCTTAGCAATGGAAGTCATGCCAGAACATATTCATTTCTTCATGAGTGCTCCACCAAAATGGGCACCCGCAGAAATAATGAAAAGAATAAAAGGAAACGTTTCAAGGAAAGTCAGGAAACAATTTCCCGAACTTACAAAATATAGAAAACAAGAATTATGGGCTAATTCTTATTACGTTGGAACTGCTGGACATGTTTCCCAACAACAAGTAATAAGATACATTGCAGAACAAACAAAAGATCAACAACTTGACAATGTGAAACCTTTTAGCTATTCAGTATTTGAGAAAAATCAAAGTCAACTATCGGATTTCTGGTAGTTTTACTCCGCTTTGAAAAGCGAAGACTTCTTTTGGGTTGTTAATTGTACTATAATATCTAATTCTTCTTTGCCTTCCCCTCTTCTTCCTTCCTGTTTTTCCCATTTCGTAGAGATTTTTTATTTAGACGCAGTCTAAAAAATTTTACAGCAATCTGCTGATTGTAAGA
>CAZFLO010000073.1:0-3944 GCA_964519005.1 Candidatus Woesearchaeota archaeon | reverse complement strand
GATAATCTTTTGACTTTGCAGGCACTTTTAGCAGGAGACCCTCAAACAGGAATGCCTTCAATGAGGGGGAAAATTGATTTAATTTATATTGATCCTCCATTTGATTCTAAAGCAGATTACAGAACAAAAATTCATCTTCCATCAACAGATATTGAAGCAATGCCAACGGTTATAGAACAGCATGCTTATTCAGACACTTGGAAAAATGGGACTGTTTCTTATTTAGAAATGATTATTCCAAGATTAATTTTGATGAGGGAGCTGCTTTCAGAACAAGGAAGTATTTATGTTCATATTGATTGGCATGTGGGACATTATGTTAAAGTTATAATGGATGAAATTTTTGGAAAGGACAATTTTGTTAATGAGATTGTATGGAAAAGACATTTTGGAGGAGGGAAATCTTCACAATTTGAAGGAAGAAAATTCGGAATAAATGTAGATACTTTGCTTTTATATTCAAAATCCAATAAATATTTTATAAAAACACTAAAAAAATTAACACAAAAAGAGATTATTGAAAAATTTAATCTTACTGATGAGAAAGGCAACATATATTTAGATGATACTTCTCATCTATTCAGATCCATGTCTTTAGGTCCCAGACCAACTCTTTGCTATGAATGGAGGGGGTTCAAAAATAAATCCATCGCAGGTTGGGGAATGAGTAAGAATAGATTAGAAGAAGAATACAAAAATGGAAATATCGTTATTCTTGAAAATGGAAGATTACAAAAAAGAAAATATTCTAAAGATTATGAGGGATTATCCCTCTCAAATATTTGGGATGATATTCCTCCAGCAAAAACAAGTGAAAGGACTGGATATGGAACACAAAAACCTGAAGCATTACTTAAAAGAATAATAGAATCCTCCTGTCCAGAAAATGGAATTGTCGCAGATTTTTTCGCAGGCTCTGGCACGACAGGAGCTGTCGCAGAAAAATTGGAAAGAAAATGGATTATGTCGGATTTGGGGAAACCAGCATGCATGGTTATGAGAAAAAGATTAATTGATCAAAATGCAAAACCATTTTTATATCAATCAATCGGAGATTATCAAAAAGAACAATTTGAAAAATCTGCATTTAGAACGATTGGGGATTTATCTCACGTTATAATCAATCTCTATGGTGCATTGCCTTTTCCACTTCAAGAAGGAGTTCCAAATAATTTAGGTTATGATAAGAGAACTAAAACTTTAGTCTTGGTTGATTCTCCATCAAAGATGACTGGTTATAACACTTTAAAGAAAGCCCAAGAATTAAGAGCAAGTTTTATGGGGGGTTGGGACAAGGTTGTTGTTTTAGGTTGGAATTTTGTTACAGATATAGGAAAAGTTTTAGATAATATCAAAGACGATAAATTAGAAGTGTTAGTTATTCCTCCTGACTTATTGGACCAATTGAAAACAAAGGCAAGTTATAATAAATTAATCAAAACAGGAAAATTAAAATTTTCATCACTTCAATATTTAACAATAAAACCAATAAAAGTTAAGAAAGAAAAAGAAAATGATATTATTGATGTTGAATTAGAAAACTATACTTTGCTTTCTCCTGACGCTTTACCATTAGACCAAAAAAATAAAGAAAAATTAGAAGGAGTTATGGGAGATGACCCTCTTGCTTTAATTGAATATTGGAGTATTGACCCCGATTATGATGGAGAAACTTTTAGAAGTAAATGGCAAGATTATAGACAAAATACATTTAATGATAACGACTCTTTTAGAGTTGTTAAAAAAGTAAAATTAGAAGTTCCAAAAATTAAAGGGAAAAGAAAAGTGTGTGTTAAAGCAGTTGATGTTTTTGGTTTTGAGAGTGTTGCTGTTAGGGAGGTAAAATAAATGGCGGAGAATTGGTTTCAATTAATAATTAAATGGTTATTTGTTGCTATTGGAGTTCCGACATTGGGATATATTTTATTATTTGCAGCAATCCAACACACTTTTGAAACAGCAATAACAGGTTATCAAATACTTATTGGCTTTGGGTTAATTATTTGTTTGCTTTTTTATGTTTATTTCGGAATAATTAAATTAATTGAAGAAACAAAAGAGTTCTTTAGATAAAATGGTACAATCAAAAAATCTCGGAACAAGAAATATCCCATTAAAATTAGCTGAAGCGATTACTGCCGTTGTTAAAGCTGAATGGAAAAGTGGAGAGTTCTTAGAGAAAGTTACTCCCATAACTAAAGATTTACTTAGATTTTGGGATCCTGAGGGGAGTTTTTCAGATTTAAGAAATTTTAATTTCCATGTAGGGCAATGGCAAGCAATTCTTAACTCTATTTACCTCCATGAAGTTTTAAAATTAAAAAATGTTCAAGATATTTATATGACCATAAATTCTAAATTACTTGCAGAGATGGATTTAATTGATATGCAAAAAGGTAAGTATTCTCATCCTAAATATTGTATTAAGATGGCAACAGGAACAGGAAAAACTTGGGTTATGCATGCCTTATTAATCTGGCAATATTTAAATGCAAAAAATGAGGATACTCCTTCAGGAGATTATTCAAAGAATTTTCTTTTTGTTGCTCCTGGGTTAATAGTCTATGAGAGATTATTAGATGCTTATCTGGGGAAAGTCCAAGAAAATAATCAAAGAGATATAGAAACATCCGATTTAAAAATATTTGAAGACGTTTTTATCCCAGAACCATATAGACAAGAAGTTTTTGGATTTGTTCAAAATGCCGTGTGTAAAAAAGAAGAGATTGGAAAAACAAAAGGAGATGGTTTAATTGCTATAACTAATTGGCATTTGTTGGTTGAAGAAGAGGAGGCAGACGAAGAAATAAACCCCTTAGAGGATCCAACTATTGCAGTAAAAAAGGAATTTCCAATAAGACCTGGAACAACAACAGGCCATAGTTTAAATGTTTTAGATAATCAATATTTTAAAGGAAAGCAATTAGATTTCTTAGCAAATTTATCAGATATTGTTGTTTTTAATGACGAGGCTCATCATTTAGGTGAATGGAAAAAGGCAGATGAAGTTTTAGAAAAAAAATGGCAAAAAGCACTTAATCGTATTCAAAACGATAAAAAAGATAAATTTATACAACTTGATTTTTCTGCAACTCCTTATAATGAAACTGGAAGTGGATTAAAAAGGCAAATACATTATTTCCCACATATAATTACAAATTTTGAATTAAAAGAAGCAATAAAATTAGGTTTAGTTAAAACTGTGGCTATAGATAAAAGGAAAGAATTGGCAGCATTACCTTTAGATTTTAAGGTTGAGAGAGAGGGAAATGATATTAAAAGTTTATCCGATGGTCAAAGAGTTATGCTTAGAGCAGGATTAAGCAAACTTAAAATTTTGGAGGAAGGGTTTTTGGAATTTGATAAAGAAAAATATCCAAAAATGCTTGTTGTTTGTGAAGATACTAATGTTGTCCCTTATGTTACTCAATTTTTGAAACAAGAAGGTTTATCCGAGGAGGAAATTATGGAAATTCATTCCAACAAAAAAGGGGAAGTTAAACCTGATGAATGGGAAGTAATTAAACAAAGATTATTCAATTTGGATAAGCATGCAAATCCAAAAGTAATTATCTCGGTTCTTATGTTAAAAGAGGGTTTTGATGTAAATAATATCTGCGTTGTAGTTCCGTTAAGAGCAAGTTCTTCATCTACATTATTAGAACAACTTATTGGAAGAGGATTAAGATTAATGTGGAGAGAACCAATGTATGCAGAAATAAAAGATGAGAATAGAGAAAAACTATTATTAAAAAAAGAAGAACCAGATAATTATTTGGATATTTTAAGTGTTATAGAGCATCCTCGTTTTATAGAGTTTTATGATAGGATTCTTGCTGAAACCTTGGGGGTAGTAAAAGAGATGCCTAAGAAAGAGAGGGTTGTAGGTGATTTAATTAATATCTCCCTAAAAGAAGGATTTGCTGATTATGATTTATTTTGGC
>CAZFLO010000072.1:0-3961 GCA_964519005.1 Candidatus Woesearchaeota archaeon | reverse complement strand
GAAAAAAAGTTTATGTTGTGGTTAGAAAATAATTTTTGAGTTTATACGCAAAGCCCATACCGGAGGAATAAAATAAGGAATTAACTATATTGAACTGTGGTTTAGATCCCAACAAGTTTTATAAAAAAAATAATCCATTAAATGTAATGTTAAACAAAAAAGAAATAATTGCAATCTTAAGTATTACACTTGTTTTAGGAATAATCATTTCCCTCATGGAAAGTTGGAAAATTTTTGGAATAACCTGTTTAACTATTTTAGCGGTTATTGCAATAAACACTTTCTCAAAAAAAATAGCAGGACATATTCTCGACACAGACGTTGAAATAAAAATGTGGGAATGGAGAAGATTCGGATACAAACCCCACCAAAAATTCACAGGAATGATCCCTTTTGGAATAATTATCCCTCTAATTATCAAATTCATCTCAATAGGGTTAGTAAATTGGATGGGTTGTTTAACATTTGAAGTTGAAGGAAAATCTTACAAATCAGCAAAAAGATATGGGCTTTATTCTTTTTCAGAAGTAACAGAGAAAGAAATGGGCTGGATCGCAACAGCTGGAATTTGGGCGAATCTCCTTTTTGCATTAGTTGCTTATTTATTGGGAATGCCTCTTTTTGCAAAACTAAATGTATTTTCTGCTTTCTTTAACATAATTCCAATCTCTAACTTGGACGGAGCAAAAATATTCTTTGGAAATATTCCTAACTGGGCATTTACAGCAATAATTGCAACTCTTGCAACAATCGCCACATTAATAACAATTTAATACCAAAAACTTATAATTCTCTTTTTTGTTCATACCTAAATGGAATTTCTAAAAGACATAACTCCTAGAAAATATCAAGAAGAAATAGCAAAAACATGTATAAAAAAAAATACATTAGTTGTTCTTCCAACTGGACTCGGAAAAACACTTATTGCTTTAATGGTCTCAATTGAAAGAATAAAAGAATACCCTTTAGAAAAAATATTAATCTTAGCTCCAACAAAGCCTTTAGCAGAACAACATCTCGAATCTTTCAAAAAAAACCTACCAGAACTTTTCGCAGAGATAGAATTGTTCACCGGAACAGTAAAACCAGAAAAAAGACAAAAAATATGGGGCACAGCAAATATTATTTTCTCAACTCCCCAATGCATTGCAAATGATCTGAAAAAAAGATTATATTCCTTAGAAGAAGTCTCACTCTTAATTGAAGATGAAGCTCACCGTTGCGTGAAAAACTATGATTATAATTTTATTGCCAAAGAATATTTCAAAAAAGCTAAACATCCAAGATTAATTGGTTTAACTGCTTCTCCAGGAAGTGATAGCCAAAAAATAAGAGAAATTTGCCAGAATCTTTCGATAGAAGAAGTCGAACTAAGAACACGAGAATCGAGTGATGTTAAAGAATATTTACAAGAATTAGAATTTGAAAAAAAAGAACTAGACTTACCTAGCGGATTTGTCGAAATTAGATCCATCTTAAAAGAGATTTACACAAACTATACGGATGATTTAAGAAAAAGAAATTTTTTATATGGCCCAGACAATAAAATAACTTTACTCATGCTCATAAAAAGAATATCAAGTCAAATAAGTCGAGGTGTTCAATCTCCTCAAAGTTACATCGCAATGGCGGCCTGTGCTCAAGCAGTAAAAATTTCCCACGCAATCGAATTATTAGAAACACAAACCCTTGAAACATTTCACAAATATATGAAAAATTTGTATAACCAAGCAGAGAAAAAACAATCAAGAGGAGTTGTTCAATTAGTTTCAAAAAAAGAATTCAATGTGGCTTTTGCATTATCAAATAAATTATTAATCATGGGCCAAGAACATCCAAAAGCAGAAGAAATCATTAGAATTGTTCGAGATGAAAAAAAGAAAAATCCTGAAACAAAAATTATAATCTTCACACAATTTAGAGATACTGCAACAATAGTCTCAAGAAATTTAAATAAACTCTCAGGAATAGATTCAAAAGTTTTCGTTGGACAAGCAAAAAAAGAGGGAATTGGATTATCTCAAAAAGACCAGAAGAAAATGATCGAAGAATTTCGGGAAAGAAAGATCAATGTATTATGCGCGACGTGTATTGCCGAAGAAGGTTTAGATATCCCAGAAGTTAGCGCAGTTATATTTTATGAACCAGTTTCTTCTGCCATAAGATCAATTCAGCGAAGAGGAAGAACTGCTAGATTAGCCAAAGGAAAATTAATTATGTTAATCACAAAAGGAACAAAAGACGAATATTCCTATTACGCTTCTCGCTCAAGAGAGAAAAAGATGACAACACAAATTGAAAAAATAAAAGATGAATTGAAAACAAAAGGAACACTTAAAGAAAAAGAATTCCAAAAAAGATTATTTTAAATTTTCATAATAAATTATTTTGAATTGTTCTCATAAAAATCATCAATTTTCATAAAAACACTTTCTGGAATATTTAAAAAATCCGTATCAGAAAATCTAGTGGGCTTAATCATTCCTTTATATTTAACATAAGATAAAAAAATATCCTTCTTCATATCATATGCCCAAACATTAACTGGCATCTTTTGATTATCAGAATAAAAACTAGAACCAAAAGAAAATTCAGAATCAATATTACATTCTATTTTTGTTTTTCCATCCTGTTTTTCTACTGTCTCTCCAAAACTATAACAGATACTTTCTATCTTTCTAAATAATTCCAATTCTGCATCTTTCTTTACTGCCTTTACTAAATCTGCTACATTTACCATAAATTCTGAAATTAATAACCATTTTTAATTCTTTGCATATCCAATTTATCAAATCCAAAATCAAACCACAAATCCTTAAAAACCAACACTTCTATTTCCTACTGCATGGCAAGAATAATTGGAAAAGGATATTCTTTTGAAGATGTTTTAATTATTCCAAAATATAATAAAATTAAATCAAGAAAAGAAATTTCTTTCAAAACTAAAGTTACAAAAAATTATGAAATTGATATCCCATTAATTGTTGCAAACATGGACACAACTTGCGAAGCAAAAATGGCAATCGCAATCGGAAAATTGGGTGGCCTAGGAGTAATTCACAGATTCAATACAATAAAAGATCAAGCAAACCAAATCAAACAAATAAAAAGCCATAATTTAATTACTGCTGCTGCAATCGGGGTAAAAGATTATCAAGAAAGATTGAAAGAATTAGATAAAGTAGGAATAAACATTGTCGTCCTAGACATTGCTCACGGCCATTCAAAATATGCAGGAAAAACCCTAGATTACATAAAAGAAAATTATCCCCACCTAGATGTCATAGCTGGAAACGTTGCAACTAAAGACGCAGCAGAATATTTTTTATCAAAAGGAGCCGATGCAATTAAAGTGGGAATTGGGGCAGGTTCAATGTGCACCACAAGAATTATGACTGGAACCGGGGTCCCACAAATAACAGCAATAATGGATGCTTACGAAGCAACACAAGGAAGAATTCCTCTTTGTGCTGACGCAGGAATAAGAAATCCTGGAGATCTGGCAAAAGCCATTGGTGCAGGAGGAAATACAATTATGATGGGTTCTGCATTTGCAGGAACATTTGAATCCCCCGGAAAAATACTCAAACAAAGAGGAAAAAAATACAAATTATTTAGAGGGATGGCAAGTTTTGATGCTGCATTAAAGAAACAAAAAATTGATGGCAAAACAAAAAAAGAAATCATTTCTGTTGAAGGAGCAAAAACCCTCGTTCCATACAAAGGCCCAATAGAACCAATAGTCAAAAAATACCTTGGAGGATTATCTTCAGGAATGACTTACCAAGGAGCAAAAGACATGGAATCTTTCATCGGAAAAGTAGATTTTATCGAAATTTCTCCCGCAGGATACAAAGAAAGTACTGCACATGGAATTCGAGAATAAAATTAAATTTTTGATAAAACAAAGTGAAACTCCCAACCGCAGCAAGCTGCGGGGCATCTTAAGTAAAAGCTAATA
>CAZFLO010000071.1:0-3994 GCA_964519005.1 Candidatus Woesearchaeota archaeon | reverse complement strand
AAAAAAAGTTTATGTTGTGGTTAGAAAATAATTTTTGAGTTTATACGCAAAGCCTGATTTTTCAAATAATATTTAAACTGCATTTGTATTTTATTTTCATGGTATTCACGATTCATTATGAATTAACTCAATCAGGAATTCTTAACTGGGCCCTATATTTCTTCTTGACTTTATCGATAATCTTTTTTTTATCTTTCTTTCTTAGAAAAATTGATTTTTTTAAGAAAATAAAAAAGAAATTTAAATGGAAAAGAAAGAGAACTCTGAAAACCTTGTTTGTTCTTGGAATAATTTTCTTTGTTGCGTTTCTTGTATTTTTCTTTATTGAACTTAAATTAGATAATCAAACTAGTGTGAAAGTTCAAGAAAAAATAATTATTATTGAACTTGATGATTGGTGGAACATGCAAGACACGGATGAATATCTTGGAGATTTTGGATATGATTTTGATAGATATCGAAAGGTTACGGATATAATTGACAAGTATGGTTTTGTTGCAACAATTGGTGTGACTCCATATATTTTTATAGAACAAACTGGAGAAAATTTTCCTTTGGAAGAAGATCCAGAAATGATTGAATATATCAAAGAAGTTTCAGAAAAAGGTTATGAAATCGGGATGCATGGGTATAATCATTGTAGAAATTCTTTTTATTGTCCAGCTTATGAGGAAGTTTGGTATAATATTTTTCAGGGAAAAAGAGATATTGAAGCTCTTTTTGGAAAAACAGTTTATAGTTATTTTCCCCCAGGTAATGCTTGGACAACAGAACAATATGAAAATGTAAAAAAAGCAGGATTCACAATTGTTGGTAACACCCATGTTTCAAAAGCTTATTTTGACGGAAAAGTCATTATCACTCCTAGGGGTTATGACCCAATTTATCATTATGGGTGGTATGCAAAAGATTTTAGACATACTTCTTATGAAGATTGGATTAAGAAATATAAAAGAGAGAATTTATTTATTTTGCAATTGCACCAGAATACTTTTGATACGGAAGAAAAATTGAATGATTTAGATAAATTTTTGAAATATGTTAAAGAAGACGGGGCTAAATCTATGACTTACAAGGAATTCTACGATTATATAACTGAGGAGAAAAATGAAAAATCAATTACTGGCAAAGCGATTATCGAATTCTAAAAAGATTTTTCTTGTTTCATTAATTATAATTATAATTGTTTTAATAATTATATTTCCCAAAAAAGATTTTGGCAATACCGAGAATATATTTGTACAAGATAATTTGGTGAATTTTGATACTTTAACTTTGCAGCAAAAAATTTCTCAAATGATTATGGTGAGAGGAGATAATAAGAATATGAATTATAATAATCTTAATGTTGGAGGAATTTTTTTGGATCGGCAAAATTCTGAGGAAAAGTATGTGGAATTAATTTCAAATTATCAAGAAAATTCTAAAATCAAATTATTTGTCGCTACGGATATGGAGGGGGCTTGGACTCCTTTTAGAAAAAACGTTGAAGAGCACCAAAAATTTCCACCCTTTGACAAAATTAATTCAAGTGTCGAGGCGTATGAAGTTGGTTTGAAACATGGAGAATTATTGAAATCTATTGGTTTTAATTTGAATTTTGCTCCAGTTGCAGAATATGAAGATCTTGCTTATGGGGGAAGAGTTTTTTCTGGAAATGTAACTGAAGTTAATGAAAAAATTGAATTCTACATTGAAGGATTGCAAGAAAATGTTTTTGGTACTTGTAAGCATTATCCTGGAAAATCTTTATTGAAAAATTTGCATGATGAAAGTGAGACTCAAGATATAACTGAAGAGGATTTATTAATTTTTGATAATTGTATCGAGAAAAATATTTCTTCAATTATGGTGAGTCATCAAATTTCTACGGGACTTATTGACTCTAAAGGAAAACCTTCTACTGTTTCCCCTGAAGTTTTGGAAACTCTTTCTGAATATGAAGGATTGATAATTGCTGATGAAATAAATATGGAAGGTTTGTCTTTATTTTATCCTGATAAAATAGATCTTTATGTTGATTTGATTAATTCTGGGGAAGAACTAATTCTTGATTTTTATCTTACGAATAAACAATTAAAAAATCTCTTGGAAAATATAGAAGAAAAAGTTTTATCTGGAGAGATTGATGAAAATAAAATTGATAACGCTGTTACAAAAATTCTTTTAATGAAAGGATATGAAATTATTTCTTCAATTTAGCCAAATTAGTTTCTCTGTGAGTTTCTCTTATTTTTTTGTTTTCAGCTTTTTGCTCAGCAGACATGGGTTTTTTTCCATGCTTTTTTAGCATTCCGCATTGTTTATTTTTTCTGACTCTTCTCTTTGCCATTCTGAATTGAAATAATAAGGGTTTATATTGTTTTGTTTTTATCCAAAAAGCATATAACTTGAATTTTCTATTTATCATTATGACAAAAACATTCAAACAACTGGGACTTGGAAAAGAATTTGTTTCGCATCTGGCGAAGCTAAAAATTGTTGAGCCTACTGAGATTCAGGAAAAGGCGATTCCTTTTGTTTTGAAAGGGCGGGATGTTGTTGGATCTGCTTCAACTGGAAGTGGAAAGACCTTGGCTTTTCTTTCTGGAATTGTGGAAAACATGGCTCCTTCTGGAAAGTCACGAGTTCTTGTTTTAACTCCTACTCGAGAATTGGCTGAGCAAGTTGCTTCGGAATTTCGAAAGTTTGCTACAAAAAAGTTTCGAGTTTTTGCTATGTATGGGGGAGTTAGAATCGATGAACATTTGAAAAAAGTTAAGGGAACTGATATTGTTGTTGCGACTCCTGGAAGGCTTCTTGATGTTATTAATCGGCAAGCTTTCAATTTGAATGATATTGAGGTTTTGATCTTAGATGAATTCGACAGAATGCTCGATATGGGTTTTCAAAGAGATGTTGATTTAATTTTGAGAAAATGTCCTGAGAAAAGGCAAACTATGCTTTTTTCAGCGACGAGAACGGGAGAGATTAATGAACTTGTTGAAAAATACACAGATAATCCAAAAGAGATTGTTATTGAATCTTATCTTGGTTCTTCAAAATTGAAACAAATTTATTATCGAATTTTGCAAAAAGAAAAACTCTCTTTGTTTTCTTATTTGATTGGAAAAGAGAAACATGTTAAATCTATGATTTTCTGTTCCACTAGAATTAATACGGATTCCCTAGGGGAAAATTTGGAAAGATTGGGAATTGAAGCTGAAGTTATTCACGGGGGACTTGATCAGAAGAAAAGAACTAATCGACTTAAGCGATTTCATAAAGAGGGGAAAATTTTGATTTGTACCGACGTTGCGGCGCGAGGTTTGGATATTAAAGAAGTAAGTCACATATATAATTATGATTTGCCTCCGAAGCCGGAAGACTATATTCATCGAATTGGGAGGACTGCAAGAGCTGGGGAAAAAGGGCAGGCCATTTCATTTTTGTCTCCTAGGAATCATAAATTATTCAATAAGATTTTAGAGCTTCCGAATATAAAAATTGAGGAGAAAGATTTGCCTGAATTTGATAAAGTTGATGAAAAAACTTTGCATGAAAAAAAGGAAGAAACTCATCGGAAAACTCATACTAAGAAAAGAGGGGTTGAATGGGTTTCTATTGATGATCCTGCGCTTAGTAGTCGTTTTAGGAAAAGAACTGTTAGGAAAGATGATGAATTGGATGCGCCTAAGAAAAAGACTCGGAGGGCTGGTGCAAAAAGGAAAAAACAGGGGTTATCTAAGGGAAAGAAAAGAGTTGTGACGCACGAATCTCCTTCTAGAAAAAAGGTTGGTCGTGGTCGTGCTGGAAATCGTGGAAAAGTGAAAAAGATTAATCGAAGGCCCAGGGGACGAGCTAATAGGAAAACTAAGAAGTGATTGGGTTTGGTTTTAAATCTTAGAAATATTTAAGATATTTAATTATTTGGGAAAACTAAGAAGATTTGCATTTGATATAATTTTTAATCAAATATTCTTTCAATCCAGTTTACAAATTTTTGCCACCAAGT
>CAZFLO010000070.1:0-3997 GCA_964519005.1 Candidatus Woesearchaeota archaeon | reverse complement strand
CCCGAAACCTGTAAAAACAAAATCTTATACCAATTCCTATGAAAAGAAGTTCAAGACGTTGGAAAAAGAAAGGACAAATGAGATGGAAATGGCAAAGGAAAAAACTTAGAAAAGAAAAACATAAGCGTAAGCTAAAGAGAGCAAGAAGTAAATAAAGTTTAAACTTTATTCTTAAGAAAATTTTATAAAACCTTAAGCAATTATTCTACTATGACAGAAATTTGGTATCAATTATCTCTCTCAGAAAATGGAAACCCTATTTGTTATCTAAAAGATTTTGATTATCTTTCTAAATTGCAAGGAGAAGGATTAGAAATAGAAAAAATTGATCATAGGCCAGCACAATTGGAATTCATTGTAAAAACGGACGGAGAAACTAAAGGCTCATTTAAATTAGAATCGCATGCATTCAGATACAATTTAGAAAAACTAGATTTCAAAGGAGAAATAGAACCAAATCCCCAAGAAGCTCAATTAAAACTAGATCTTTGAAAATATATTTTAAAAAAGATATTTCTTTAAAAAATTTATTTAATTTCTAAAATATGAGTTTTAAAAATTATCAAAAATTTCCTAAAAATGAACATCCGAAATATTATCCAGATTTTTTGTATCTAATTCCAGGAAAAACAAATCCAAAAAAATCTCGGAATAAACATTCTCTCCAAAAAGTCCACGATAAAAAATTAGAAGAAATCGCAAATAACACCTCTTTAATTGGGATATTTGGAAATTGCATATCAAAAATAGAAATAGACTTATTTAATGAAAACGAAAAAATAGGCCAAGTAGATTTAATTTTAAAAATTCCTAAGCAAAACACAGTATATTACATAGAGTATAAATGTAGAGATCTGGAAACGAATAGGGAAAAAGCACAAAATCAATTGAATAAAGCACAAAAATTTGTTGCAGAAAAACATAAGGGAAATATAGAAAGACTCCTCTATGTTCACGGAAATTTCACAACTGAAGAACTAAAAAATAATGAATGGATCCCCTTCAATAATACTCCCGTCAAATAACAAACAAGCTTTATAAAAAAGAAATTACTAAAATTACAATGACAAGCGAAATATGGACAGAAAGATACAGGCCACAAACCTATGAAGATTTAGCAGGCCAAGAAGAAATCCTAAAAAGAATTAAAGCCCTAACTAATTCATTAAACATTCCGCATTTATTATTTGCAGGACCAGCAGGAACAGGAAAATCAACTCTTGCATTAATTGTAGTAAAAGAACTTTTTGGAAAAACTTGGAAAGACAATTATTTAGAATTGAATGCAAGCGATGAAAGAGGAATCAACATTGTAAGAGAAAAAGTAAAGAACTTCGCAAGAACAAAATCTTTAGGAAACGCACCATTCAAAGTAATATTTTTAGACGAAGCAGATGCCTTGACTCCAGAGGCCCAACAAGCCCTAAGAAGAACCATGGAGAATTATTCCTCCACATGTAGGTTCATCATGTCTTGTAATTATTCCTCCAAAATCATTGACCCAATTCAATCAAGATGTGCAGCTTTTAGATTTAAGCTACTAGAAAAAAAAGACGTAGAAAAAGTAATGAAAAAAATTGCAGAAGGGGAAAAATTAGAAATAGAAGAAGAAGCAATAACTGCAATTTACGAGGGGAGCGAAGGAGATTGTAGAAGATGCGTTAATTTAATGCAGTCAACTGCCGCAATTTCGCCAAAAATCACAAGAGAATTAGTTTCAACAATTATTTCGGAAGCAAAACCAAAAGATATCAAAGTTGTTTTGGAATATGCTCTCTCGGGGGATTTCGAAGGAGCAAGAGAAAAACTTTTAGACGTCATGTTAAAAGATGCAGTTTCCGGCCAGGATGTAATTAAAACAATTCAAAAAGAAATCTGGAATTTAACAATAGAACCAGAAATTAAAGTAAAATTAACGGAAAAAACTGGAGAAACAGAATTCAGAATTGTTGAAGGTTCAGATCCATTTATTCAATTACAAGCACTTATTGCAAGTTTTGTCTTGGCAGGATTAGGAAAATGAAATTAAAACTGACAAGATTCTCGTGCCAAAGAGTGACAACTCGTGGTATCTTGGCAGGATTAGGAAAATGAAATTAAAACTGACAAGATTCTCGTGCCAAAGAGTGACAACTCGTGGTATCTTGGCAGGATTAGGTAAATGAAATGGATTTTAAATTTCAAAAAATAAAAGAAATTGTTGAAAAAGAACTTTCATGCTCTGCCCATGATATGGACCACATAATAAGAGTATACAATCTTTCTTTACATCTTGCAGAAAATGAAAACATAGATTTAGATATTTTGAAAGCCTCTGCATTATTACATGATATAGCAAGAGTTAAAGAAGATCAAGATCCAACAGGAAAAACAGATCATGCAATTCTAAGTTCCGAAATGGCCCTACCAATTTTAAAAGAACTTAATTTTCCAGAAAATAAAATTAAACATATTCAAGATTGTATTGTTTCACATAGATTCAGAACAGGAGATATTGCAAAAACCAAGGAAGCCCAAATATTATTTGATGCTGACAAATTAGATACACTTGGAGCGATAGGGATTGCACGTGTTTTTGTTTGGATTGGAAAAAATAAAGCTAAAATCTATTCTGAAACAGATATTGAAAAATACATTAAAGAAAATTTAAGTGGAAAAATTAATGGAAGAATTCAAGATAAAACAAAGCACAGCCCACAAATAGAATTTGAAACAAAATCAAAATTCATCCTCGATAAATTATATACACAAAAAGCAAAAGAAGTAGGCAAAGAAAGAATGGAATATTATAAAAGTTTTTTAGATAAATTAGAAAAAGAAATCAAAGGAGAATATCAAAATGAAATTGGAAAAGATTAAAGATTGGAAAGAAATAGAAAAATTTCTAGATAAAAATATATCGGAGCATGATGAAAAAAATTGTGAGGGCTCCAATATAAACCATAGTTGTAATCATTGTAACGAATATTTTGAACTGATGAATTATCAACAAGATTTAGCAGCAACAAAATACGAAAATGATTCTCCAGTAAATAAATGGGATAATTCATTCCGAGATACATTGAATTATATGGAAGGGAAATATCTAAAATGAAAAACTGGGTAGAAAAATACAGGCCAACAAAATTTGAAGATATTGTAGATCAAGAAAATGCAATTGAAAAAGTAAAAAATTTTTCAATTAATTTCCCAGGAAAAAAGAAAGCAATTCTCTTAAATGGAAAACCAGGAATTGGAAAAACAACAATAGTTCAAGTTTTAGCAAATGAAAGCAACTCAGAAATATTTGAATTAAACGCCTCAGATTTGAGAAATAAATCTTCATTAGATGAAAAATTAAAACCAGTTCTACAACAAAAATCATTATTCGAAAAAAATAAATTAATTCTAATTGATGAAGTCGACGGACTTTCAGGAATGCAAGACCGGGGAGGAGTTAGCGAATTAGTTTCTTTGATTGACAAAACGCCATATCCAATAATTTGTACAGCAAATGATGCCTGGGTAAAAAAACTCTCTCCACTAAGAAAAAAAGTTGAACTCATAGAATTAGAAGAAATAAATCCTTCAACAATAAAAAGAATATTAAAAGAAATTTTAGAAAAGGAAAAAAAAGAAGTAACTCCAAATGTTTTGAATAGCATCACAATAAAAGCAAAAGGAGATTTGAGGTCAGCAATAAATGATTTGGAAGCTGCTTCTTCACTTGAAAATCCAGAAGAAATAGAAATCTCTGAAAGAAATTCTAAATTGACCATTTTCGAAGCATTAAGGCACATATTTCAAGATAAAGCAAACACAGAAATGCTCTCCACCTTCGACAAGGTTGATATGCCAATTGATGAAATAATACTCTGGATGGAAGAAAACATCCCAAAAGCATACAAAGGTCGCGAATTGGCGAAAGCTTATGAGAGACTTGCAAAAGTGGACCTATTCAAGGGAAGAATTTACAAACAACAATATTGGAGATTTTTAGTTTATGAAAATGCATTCC
>CAZFLO010000069.1:0-4148 GCA_964519005.1 Candidatus Woesearchaeota archaeon | reverse complement strand
CCCCTTCCTTTTTGCCCTTTTGCTTTTCGGGCTTCGCCCGATTTTTTTCGGCGGGATTAAAATTCTTTACAAGAAAACAATATTTTGGTAATATTATATTGTAGTTAGTGGATTTAAACATATAATTATTATACTACAATTTAATATTACTATTTTAATATGGTAGAGTCAAGCAAAATTAAACGAATAAGAGAGAAAATGGGTTTATCGCAAGAAAAACTAGCTCGTCTTGCTGATGTTTCCAATAATACGATAATAAATATCGAGGCTGGGAAACAACAAAACCCAACTGTTGATACGATCAAAAAAATCGCAAAGGCATTAAATATTCCTATTGAGGATTTAATAAAATAAAATTATGGAAACAAATTTACTTATTGCTATTTCAAATTTAATTAAAAATCCAATTACAAACTTGGTTTCTCATTATAGTGTCGTTAATCGAGCAAATAGTATGGGTGACGCTTTGGAATTTTATATAAAAGATTTATTTTGTAATTCTCTAAAAGAGGATAATCTAGAGAAGAAAAATGAAATTTACAGCAAACATTTTTCTTATATCGGAAATCAAAATAATCCACCCGACATTATTATTAAGCAGGGCGACGCAATAGAAGTTAAAAAGATTGAAAGTTTGCGTTCGGGAATTGCGTTAAATAGTTCTTACCCAAAAGACAAAATATATTCCGATAGCCCAATGATAACGACAGCCTGCAAAAATTGTGAGGATTGGTTAGAAAAAGATTTGGTTTATGTCGTTGGAGTTTCAAAAAGTAATAAACTAAAAGCTTTGTGGTTTGTTTATGGAAATTGTTATTCGGCAAACAAAGAAGTTTACGAAAGAATAAAAAATAAAATTTCAAAAGGGGTTAATGAATTGCAAGATGTTGAGTTTTCGGAAACCAAAGAGTTAGGTAGGGTTAACAGAGTTGACCCTCTTGGAATTACTTATTTGCGTATTCGTGGAATGTGGGGTATTGAAAATCCAATAAAGGTTTTTGATTATATTCCAACAGAAAAAGATTCAGATTTTTTTGTAAACGCAATTTTACTAAAAGAAAAATATTTGTCATTTCCTGAAAAAGATAGAAAAAATCTAGAGGGTTTGATTAGTGATAATTTTTCAATAAAAGATATAAAAATAAAATCACCAAACAATCCCGCCAAATTGTTAGAGGCGAAGCTGTTAAGTTTTAGAAAATAATATGAAATTAGTATCACTATTTACAGGTGCAGGAGGTCTTGATCTCGGCTTTGAAAAAGCCGGTTTTAAGATTGTCTGGGCTAATGAATACGATAAAACAATCTGGGAAACATTTGAGCATAATTTCCCACATACAAAATTAGACAAAAGAAGTATTGTTGAAGTGCAATCGCATGAAATTCCACAGGTGGACGGCATAATTGGTGGACCACCTTGTCAAAGTTGGAGCGAGGCGGGTGCTGGGCGTGGTATTAACGATAAACGAGGTCAATTATTTCATGATTACATTCGTTTACTCAAAGAAAAACAACCAAAATTTTTTCTTGCGGAAAATGTATCGGGAATTTTGCACCCGAAGCATAAAGAGGCGTTTTCAAACATAATCAAACAATTTGAAAATGCTGGATATGAAATTTCACAAAAACTACTTAATGCAAACGATTATGATGTTCCCCAAGATCGTTTGCGTGTAATTATTATTGGATATCGCAAGGACTTAAAAAAGAAATTTGAATTTCCTGAACCCCAAAAATATAAACCAGTTTTGAAAGACGCTATTTATGATTTGCGTTTAGCAAAACCTGCCAAAGATAAAAATAAAACAAATGGTGATAGTTTAAAAATTCCCAATCATGAATACATGAATGGTGGTTTTTCGTCAATCTATATGTCAAGAAATCGTGTTCGTTCTTGGGATGAGCCTTCTTTTACAATTCAAGCTGGTGGTCGTCATGCCCCAATTCATCCACAAGCACCAAAAATGAAATTTATTAGTCAAAATAAAAGAATTTTTGTGCCTGGGCAAGAAAAGAAATATCGTCGTCTATCCGTGCGAGAATGCGCAAGAATTCAAACATTTCCTGATGAATATATTTTTAAATATATTGATATTGCCAATGGCTATAAAATGATTGGTAATGCGGTACCGGTAAATTTTGCAAAACATATTGCGCAAAAAATAATGGTAGACCTAAAATAAAATTATGAAACTAATTAAATTCCGAATTCAAAGTTACAAATCAATAAAAGACTCCGACTGGTGTTGGCTTGCTTCTGATGTCACTACGCTTGCAGGTAAAAATGAATCTGGCAAAAGCGGAATTCTTGAAGCATTGCGAGATTTTGATACAGATATTGCTACTGTGCCCGACGAAGCGATGCCACTTGATGATAATAGTGAACCCGTGATTGAGATGTGCTTCGAGGTTGAGAAAACGATACTTGATGAGATTGCTCAAGAAATAAACATAACTATAAACAAGGAAGCACGGGACTATATCTCGAAAAATGGAGTAATACTTACTAAATATCATGATGGAAGTTATGATTTGGACGATGAAATTGACACTTTTTTAAATAAACAAAGGGATGAATCTAGTACAAAGCATATAGGGGAAATTAAAGGAATTGTAGAAAGACTATCAAAAATTGAACAATTGGCTGGGGTTGCTAAGCCCAAAATGGACGGCGATATAACGACAATTCAACAGGCGGTTAATCAATATATTGAACAGCTCAAACCGCAAGTTGTTTCGCTACCAGAGGAAGAGGTAAAACAAAAAGTAAATGAAGATATAAATGAGCTGACATCGGAAAATAACATTTTAGATAAAGAAGATGTCGCAAATAAGTTTTTAGAGGAGTTAAAAAAATACACTCCCAATTTTATTTTCTTCAGCGACTTTTTGGACATTCTACCTTTTGAACTTCCCCTCGCGGAAGCAAAAAAACATAAAACAGTACAGGATTTTGCGAAAGTTTCCAATCTTGATTTAGATAAAGTAATTGCTACAACTGATTCACAACGACGTAGAAATATATTGAGCGAGCATTCAGCAACAATCAGTGGTGATTTTATGGATTACTGGGGACAAAATCAACTTGATCTTGTTGCTGAACCAGACGGAGAAAATCTACGCCTTGGCATTAAAGAATCTGGAAAAACTTTGTTATTTAAACCCGAACAAAGAAGCAAGGGATTTCAGTGGTTTTTGTCCTTCTATCTTCGCTTAAATGCAGAAAGAGACGAAACTAATATAATTTTAATTGACGAACCCGGATTATATCTTCACGCTAAAGCACAAAAAGATGTATTAAAAGTGTTTGAAGAAATATCAAAGGAATCTCAAATTATTTTCAGCACCCATTCACCTTATTTAATTGATGCACAACGTTTAGATAGAGTACGCCTTATTTTGAAAGATGACAAAAACGGAACAAAAATTGAAAATAAAATTCATAAGGGTGCCGACACTGAAACATTAACACCTATTATTACGGCAGTTGGTCTTGATATATCGCATGACTTCTCGATTGCAGGCAAAAACAATGTTTTACTTGAAGGAATTTCTGATTATTTTTTTGTCCAAGCGTTGCGCCAATACATAAAAATAAATGACGCAAATTTTATTCCTTGCGTTGGAGCGCAGAAAATTCCGCAACTCGTTTCTTTGCTTATTGGGTGGAATTTAGATTTTCTTGCAATTTTAGATAACGATACAGAGGGAAAGAAAATCGCAAAAATACTAAAGGAAAAGTTATCAGTAGAACAAAATAGTGTAATTTTTATCTCTGAGCAAGACGGATTTTCTGTCGAGGATTTATTTACGCATGATGACTTTAACAATTTTGTGCTTGATGAAATAAAAAATGGAGAGACCACAACTTTGAACTCAAAATTTTTAAAGGATAAGGCATTGGATAAAGTTTTGCTAGCAAAGAAATTTTCTGAGAAAGTGAGAGAAGACAAATCAAAAATTAAGTTATCGCAAGACACTATTAATGCGTTTAAAAAAGTTTTTGATAAAATTACCGTAGGTTTTAAAAAGACTTAATTTTTGATTGATTAATTCTCTCAAACCCCGCCGAAAAAAAACGGGCGAAGTTCGTAAAGCAAAAGGGCAAAAAGGAAGGGGGTTGGGGGGAAGGAATTTTTGCCCTTTTG
>CAZFLO010000068.1:0-4185 GCA_964519005.1 Candidatus Woesearchaeota archaeon | reverse complement strand
ACCTATTTAAATGTTTCTTCCCGTCGAGGATTTTCGAAACGTCGTCGTATTTGGGACTAATTGGGATTTCTATCAATTTTTTGAATTTTACCGACGGTGAAACATTAAAAGAAAAAGGTTTAACTTTTTTCACCTCAATTAACTTTCCAGATTCATCTAACCAAATTGCAAAAAAACTATAAAAAACAAACCAAGAATGAATTGCCATTTTCACAGGTTTGTCAAATGAAAATAATAAAGCACTAGCTTTTTTTCTTCTAGAAAACATAAGCCCAATCCCTTCAAACCAAGAAGGAACAATAGAAACTTTAATTTTTATTTTTTCTTTTTTGTAATTGAAACCAATTAATTTTTGTATCATTTCTTCTACACTCCAAATATGCCTTGTAACATTTTTCAACATTTCTGTCTGTTACAACGTCATGATGTTTAAAGCCCCCTCCAAAACTTTCAGGAATATGCATAAGTTCATGAATAACTACTTTCACCTTTTCTTCCGTAGACATATTATTAAATTTTTCACCCAAAAACTCCAAAACATAAAACGCCCTCACTCCGAGAGCCTCTTGCATTAACTTTCCCAAAGCATGACATCTCGCAATTGTTTGCTTAGTCGAAGAGCCATAACTCCTAAAACATTTTATTCGATCAACTTGAATATGGGGAAAAACTTTTTCAGAAACATCTTCCGCCAACATTTGCAAACTCTCAGAAAATTCATACTTCATAAAGAATAAAAAAGAATTAAGTTTAAATTAGTTTTGGACTACTAAGAAATATCTCTAACTCTTTATCACAAAATATATCTTTACGACCCAATTCAATCGTGGATTTTAAAGATTTGCTAGAATTATCTAAAATAGATATATTCAAAGGTGTTTTTGGATAAACATAAAAAATATTTATTTTTTTCGGAACAGAATAATTAATCATATTTTGTTTTTGTTGATTTTTAAAAAAATCTCTACTCTTAAAAAATTTAGACCAGATGCCAAAAATCTTATGAGATAATTCACTTTTTATATTTGGATTTAATACAATTATTTTTTCAGCACCAAGTGAAATGGCAAATTTCAATTTTAAATTAAGTCCAGAAGAGGATAAAAAAGTATCACAATATGTATTTCTTCCTAATTTGACACATTTACCATAGATCACAGGCATAGCTTTCGTTGCACGCATAACTTCAAAAATATTATTTTTCCCAGAAATAAATTCAACATTTCCTGTTTTAGCATTCGTAACAGAAATATAGTAATCTATTTTTGAGTTTTTAATTTTTTTCACATTCAAAGGATCTTGTTTCTTAAAAACTTCATCAATCAGATAATCAATATCAATTATTTTTCTAAATCTCTTAAAAGAAATAAACTTTTTATTACAAAGAAGGTTTGACCAAATATTTTCAATTGAATTATATTGTTCAGAAACAAAATAAGAAGCAGTGCCAGCACTTCCAGAACCAGCAATAACTATGTCTGGATTAATTAAATTAAATTTCTCAACCAACCCCAAAATTGAACCCACAGAATAACTTGAAGCCATTGCACCCCCACAAAAAATAATCGCTGTTTTCATAAAAGTTAAAAACCGATTCACATTTTAAACATTATGATAAAAAAAATAACCCCAAACATTCACTCAATAGAATTCAAAGAATTCGGATCAATTGTTTACTTAGTACAAATTCAAAAACAAAACATCCTAATAGATACTTCTTCAAAAGAAAATTCTTCTCAATTAATCTCTTCTCTAAAAGAACTAAACCTAAAACCAGAAGATATCACGACTATAATTTTAACACACGCCCACTACGATCACATAGAAAACATTCATTTATTTCCAAATGCAAAAATCTATTCAAACAAAAACATTAACGAATTCCCCTTAAAAGAATTCAACTTTTACAAAACTCCAGGACACACTCAAGAAGATATAATAATATTATACAACAATGTCCTATTCTCAGGAGATGTAATTTTCCACGAAGGATACATTGGAAGAACAGATTTTCCGGAATCTTCCCCAGAAAAAATGCAAAAATCTCTTGAATTCATAAAAACACTCAAATTTGAAATACTTTGCCCCGGACATTAAATTTATATAAATTCATTAACAAAAAAGAACATGGAAATAACCTCTGAAAAAAAATTAGAACAACAATTAGAAAAATTATTAGATCCAAGAAATAAATCTAAAACTCCAAATCACGCAATATCTCTCAAAAGAATAACGGGAGAAGCAGAAAATTTAACTCCCAATCAAAAAGAAGAATTTATTTCTTATCTAATTCCAAAATTATCTCAAATGTATGAATTATTTCAAAATTATAAAAAAACAGGAGAAATAAAAAAGCTCAAAAAAATATTTCCAAAAACAACAACCTCCCCATTAAATAATTCTTTCTCATTTGAAGAACCTGCAGACGATATAATCTATTAATCTTCTTCTTTTTCAACAACTTCATGCCTTCCAGTTTTGAATATCTTTTCTATATATTCGTCAACATCTTCAATACTGTTAAACCGATAAAGCTCTTCATAATCATTATGATGTGGGCATTGCTCAACGGTAAATTCTTTACAAATTTGCGGTCTTCGAACTTCCGGATTCTTAACATAATCCTCATGTATTAAACATTTATTATCTCTATTCAAATATTTACAAGGCGTAATAAATTCAATATTCCAAACCCCGTCTTCTTCAACAAAAATTGAAATATTCTCATGAGCCAAATACCACCGAATATTCTGAAAATCTTCAATTACCTCGGGACAATCAATTTCCATTGCAACATATTTACAACAATCAGCCTTACAAGAATTACAACTTTTATCGATATTCATAACGAGACAGAAAAGAAATTAGTTTTTAAATTTAATGGAAGAAATCCCTTCTTTATTTAACAAAAGAGTATCTAAAGATTTTTGATTTTTCAAAGTATCTGAAACAACAAACTCTTTGGAAAAATCTTTTTTGCTCCTAGAACAACTCTCACAACCATAATAACTTGTTAAAAACAAACCTGCAAATAAAACTCCATAAAATCCTAAAGATCCCAAAAAGCTTCCTCTTTTTTCATCACCATATTTTTCATAATTCATCATTCACAAAAAAGAAATTAGTTTTTAAACATTCCTAATTTATTAAAAATCTTCCCCCTCTCTTCGATTTTGAATTATTTTTTATCAAGATGCTATTAATTTATTTTGACGTGTACTCAAGTACACAAAAAATCAATTAAGAATATATTGGTGAAAAAGAAACAAAATCAACGCGTCAAGATTTCTAATGCATCCCGCGCCTTCAATTTGTAATCTTTCCCCAAGGCCATTTTTGTTTTTGCATTTATCGCTTTGATAAAATTATTCCCAAAGTCCGTATGTACAAAGAACGCAAAATCAAGAGCTGTTGAACCAGGAGGCAATAAAAAACAATCAGGAAGAATATTCCCTTTGCTGTCTCCAAGTTTATTTGCAGAGGCAGGAAAAATAGGCAAATAACCCAAGATATCAAAAATTGCCATATTCAAAATATTTTGTACACCTGTCCCAGTTTCATATTTACTTAAAACATTTTCTTTAATTTTATTCAAAGCTTCCAATTGTTTTTCATTCAAATCTTTGAGAACCTTAAAATCAAATTCTCCAGGAATATATTCAATCATCTCTGCTTTTGCAGCTTGCCTCAATGCAAGTTCAGAATCTGCAGAACAAGGAACAATCCTCAAATCAGGAAATTCTTTTATAATTCTTTCATAATTTTCTTGCCCTTTTGCTATATCAATTTTATTCGCTGCAATAATCATCGGCTTAGAAACTTTTCTTAATTCTCCAGAAAATTTTTTCAAATTATCTTCAGACCATTGACTACATTTTTCAGGAAAACCTAATTTCAATAAAACTTGATTTACCTGATCTTCATTAACTTTTAATCCCGAAAATTGTTTTGCAACAGCTTCTGAAAGTTTCCTGTCTTCCATATCAACTTTCCTAGAAAAAGTTTGCCAAACTCTCATTAAAAGATTAAAATACCATTGATTCAATTCTTCTTCCAAAAATTTAATATCTAATTTGGGATCATGTCCCTCTGTAATTTTTCCTTCAATATCAGTAGTTCCAGAAATGTCAACAATATGAATAAAAACATCTGCTTCACGCAAATCATTCAAAAATTGATTTCCCA
>CAZFLO010000067.1:0-4188 GCA_964519005.1 Candidatus Woesearchaeota archaeon | reverse complement strand
GGATTATTTAGTCTTGGAGGAGTAATTGTATTTGGTGCAATTCTTTATCAAATTTTTATTGGAAACTTCTTTTCTTTTTCTGGGAGTATAATCAACAAAATACTTTATCCCTTCGGAACGGGGAGAGTTGGTCTAACGGTTGCAGAAAATAAACAACCCTATTTAACAGAATTAATTGCACAAGTAGGCAAATTCACATTTTATACTTTTCTTGCTGGTTGTTTTCTTGTTGGAGGAAAATTAGCTTCAGGAATTAAGAAGAAAAAATTCAGAAAATATTTTACAATAACTTTCGCATTCTTTATTTTTGGAATCTTGTTTTCAAGAGTTTCAGCAAGTTCTGCATTAAATGGAGATAACTTTCTTTCAAAAGCATTATTCTTTATTTCGTTCTTGACTTTTACAATAACATCATTTTATATTTATTGGAATTCAGAATGGAAAATCAAAACAAATTGGTTATTCATTGCAGCTTGGATGATTCCAATGTTACTTTCTGTAAGGTCAGCAATCAGGGTTTTCTTTGCTATTGTACCTTTTATTTCAATGGTGGTACCAATAACTTTATTTGAAATAGGCAAATTTGCTAAAAAGTCAAAAGATGAAATGGCGAAATTATTGACAATTATAATATTAATTGTTTTAGTTTTGGGAATTGTTTGGGCTGGAGTTGGATTTGTAAAAACTGTGAATTATCAAGCAAAAAATCAAACACCTTCATATAATTCAGATTGGCAAAAAGCAATGAGTTGGGTAAGAAACAATACAATCGAGAGGGGAATTTTTCTACATTGGTGGGATTATGGGTATTGGGTTCAAACAGGGGGAGAAAGGCCAACAGTAACAGATGGAGGACATGCTAACGGATATTGGGACCATTTAGTTGGGAGATACGTCTTAACAACGCCCAATCCAGACACAGCAAAGTCTTTTATGAAATCTCATAATGTTTCCTACCTTTTGATTGATCCAACAGACATCGGGAAATATTCAGCATATTCAACCATTGGGGATGATGAAGAAGTTAGTGATAGAGCATCATGGATTGTAACATTAACTTCTGATCCTAAAGAAACGCAAGAAACAAGAAATGAGACAAGGAGAATTTATCGGGGGGGAACTTATTTGGACACAGATATAAGCTATAAACTTGACGAAAAAAACATCTTTTTACCTCAAGGAAAAGCAGCAATTGGAGCAATAATTTTGAAAAAAACAGACACAGTATATTTTCAACCAGAAGGAGTTTACATGTATAATGGACAACAGTACACACTCCCAATAAGATATATGTATTTTAATGGGGCATTAAAAGATTTTGGTAAAGGAATAAATTCAACAGTTTATGTTTATGCAAATGTTGTAAGTCAACAATTCGATTTAGATGGAGCAGTAATGTATCTTTCAGAAAAAGTAAAGGATTCTTTGGTTGCAAAATTATATTTGATGGATGACCCTTTAAATGAGTACGAAGAACTTGAATTGGTGCATGAAGAAGCTCAATATACGTTCAAATTTAATTATGGGGGATTTCATGGGCCAATTGCTATTTGGAAAGTTAATGAAATGCCAGACATTTTAATCAGGGAAGAATTTACTGCGGTTAATGGAGAATATGGGGAATTGGATGATTTAGTTTTCACTAAATAATGTTTCTACTTTATTAAAAATAGTTGCCAATTAATATTGATCTGAAAGAAATAAAACTATTTGAAAATAAAATAAGAAAAGTTTGGGATTCCGAGTTAGAAGAATAGTTTTTTAGTGTTGTGGATGTTATAGGATTATTAAGCGAAAGCCCTAGACCAAGAAAATATTTGTTTGATTTGAAAAAAAGATTGTCAGAAGGGGGAAGTCAAGTGTCCGCAAAAATAGGACAGTTGAAAATGCAAGCACCAGACGGGAAGAGGAGGGAAACAGCTGTTGCAGATGCAAAAAACAATTTTGAGAATAATTCAATCGATTCCTTCAAAAAAAGCAGAGTCTTTCAAATTATGGTTCGCTTATGTTGGAAATGAACGTATCCATGAAACGATTGATCCCGAGATTTTAATCAATAGAGCAATGCAAAATTATCTAAAATTGGGAAAATCCAAAGAATGGATAAATCAAAGATTAAAATCAATTGAAGTAAGAAAGGAACTATACTGTCTCGCTGTGCTCCCAGCATGAGAACCTGCTAATGCAGGCGGATGAATGGCAAGAAAGAGGTGTTAAAGAAGGATTGGAATTCGGAATATTGACAAATGAAATGTTAAAAACTTGGCCTGGAATGAAAGTTTTTGAATATAAACAATTCAAAGATTTGAAAAAGGAAAATTTAAGAGATATGCACCCAGGGGCGTACCCCCAGCGGTTTTCGGGGCAACTAATTTGGAATTAGTTTTAAACATGTTAGCAGAAGCATCTACAACTGAAATATCAAAAAAGAAAGAACCAGAAACATTTGAAGAAAATAAAATTGTTGCAAAAGAAGGCGGTGAAGTCGCTAAAAAAGCAAGAGAAGATTTGGAGAAAAAGACAAAGAAAGAGGTAATAATAAAAGAAAAAGAAAAGAAATCTGATCTGAAAAAAGTGATAATTTAGTAAACACATATTCAAAAGAAAATCATTTTTGAAGTAAATTGCTGCCTTGCAAGAATTGATAGGTTAAATTATCGCCCAGGCAAGACAATAAATGAGCATAATTGATTACAAAGAGTTGAACTCCTCCTGCCTGCCAGCGGTAACGGGTAATTGATTTTATCAATGGGCTACAAACGAAGGAATTTAACCTTTAAAATTTTGTTCTCGATAGTAAATTTTAAATTATAACAATACAAAGAAATATAAACTATTGTTTATAACAGAACAATATGGTTCGAAATAAAACAAAATGGTTCTTTTTAGAACCATTCCTAAATAGGGAGAATAAAATACATCTAAGTGAAATATCAAGGAAATTGAATATATCTCACACAATAGTCCGGCGATATTTAATGGATTTTGAAAATTTAGGCTTTTTGAAAAAAGAAATAATTGGTAGACAAACTTTTTATTCATTAAATCATGAATTTCCTCTTTTTTTAGATTTTCTAGTTCTTGCTGAAAAAGAAAAATTGATTAAACATGCAAATCTCTCTCTTTTATTAAAGGAGTTAATTTCTGACTTACACAATATAGAATTACCCACACTCATTTTTGGATCTTTTTCACAAGAGGAGAAGCATAAAAGTAAAGATGTGGATTTATTGGTTATCGGGAAGATAAATAATCTGGTTAAAAATAAATTAAAATCAATTGAAAAAAAAATAAATAAAAAACTTCATTTGATAAACGTGGGTTCTTTAGGGGAAGTAAATGAAACCTTGAAAAAGGAAATCTTATCTAAACATTTAATAGTAAATAATTCGGAGTTAATATTAAGATGGCTTCGCTAAATTGGTGTAAAAAGCAAAAATCTGGAATAAAATTAATTGAGTCAAATAGTAATTTGGCTAAAGAATATCTCTTAAATGCTGAAGAAACGTTGGGAATTTTAAGAGAAATTGAAAATAAATCAAATATGTGGCTTGCAACAACGAAGTATTATTGCGAATATTTTGCAGTTTATTCTGTATTGATGAAATTGGGGATAAAATCTGAAATTCATGAATGCACAATATCTTTAGTTAAATTTTTAGAAGGAGAAGGAATATTCAGAAAAGGTACTTATAAAATTTTAGAAAGAGACAAGGAATTAAGAATAGATAATCAATATTATTTAAAAAATAAAAAAGTAGATTTTTCATATGATGAACTTTTAGAATTTACCTTGGAAATAAAAGAGATTTTGATGTCTTTAACACAACAAAGAATAAAAGAAGTAAGAACTAAATTAAAGGAAGAGTTAAAATGAAAAAAGAAGAAATAGCATTATTTCATCCTTGGATTAAGTCTCGTGGGGGAGCTGAAAAGGTCGTTTTAGAATTATTAGAAAAATCAAAACATCATTTTGAAGTCTATACTTGGGCATATGATGAAGAAAATACTTTTGAAGAATTTAAAAAATTTAAGATAAATGTAATTGTTCCAAAGTTTGGAAAAAAACTTGCAAGGTTTCATATATTAAGGGGATTGTTTTTTCCGTTAAGTTTATTCAAGAAAATACCATTAGAAAAATATGATAAATTTTTGATTTCAACATCCGGTCTTGCAGAATTTATAACT
>CAZFLO010000066.1:0-4218 GCA_964519005.1 Candidatus Woesearchaeota archaeon | reverse complement strand
AAAAAGCCATCATCATTTATTTAGAAACAAGAGAAATATATTCAGAAATGTACAAAATAAATGATGATGGCTTTTTATCAAAAAACGGAAGACATGACGACCAAATAATACCTTATCTAATAACTTTTATTGAAAAGCATATTCATCACAATGATTTCTATTCTTTAATCCAAGATTTAGAAAGTGAATTAACAGGTTTTTCATTCAATATAGAAGAAGACAAAAACAGACAATGGATAAAATATGAAGTCAAAAGAAAGTAATCTTTCAGAACAAACTTTATATATCAATATTTTCTATTTATTTCATGAACTTAGGAAAATTTCACGATAAACATTATAAGAAGTTACTATTGATTCCTGCGATCTTGATAGTTTTGTCTTTAATCTATTTAGGAATATTCTATTCAAATCATCAAGACATAATTTACAAAGACATCACATTAACTGGTGGAACTTCAATCACAGTATATGAACAAATAGATTTAACCAGTTTAGAAGAAACACTCTCAAATGAATTGGTAGACTTGAACATTAGAGAAGTTTATGATCTTACAACAAGACAGCAAAAAGCAGTCATATTTGAAACCACGACAGACGGAGATGAAGCAAAATCAATTCTGGAAAGTCATTTGGGATATGAATTAATTTTAGGAGAAAATTCAGATCTGGAATTCACAGGTTCAATTCTAAGTAACAGCTTCTATAAACAATTGATAATAGCAATTTTAATAGCTTTTTTATTCATGGCAATAGTAGTGTTTATCTTATTCAGAACAGCAATACCTTCTGTCGCAGTTATCATTTCAGCTTTTGCAGATATTGTGATGACTTTGGTATTCATTGATATAATCGGAATGAAAATGTCCACTGCAGGAATTGTCGCTTTCCTAATGCTTATTGGTTATTCCGTCGACACAGATATTTTATTGACAACGAGAATGATAAAAAGAAAAGAAGGAACACTTAACCAAAGAATTAAAGGAGCAATGAGTCCGGGCTTAACAATGACGTTAACTTCTTTATTTGCATTTTTAGCAGCACTTTTTGTTGTAAAATCTTTCTCAAATATATTAACACAAATATTCACAATTCTTGTAGTTGGATTAGTTTTCGACCTGTTGAACACTTGGATCACAAACGTTTCAATTCTTAAATGGTATGTGGAGAGGAAGAAATGAAACTAGGATTCAAAATTTGGTTGTTGATAATTGTTTTTTTACTTTCGCTGCTTTCAATTTTTGGAATGCCAATAAAGTTCATGGAGACTGGAGTTGTCGTAACAAACATAGACTCAAACAATTCGTTATTCGAACAAGGACTTCGACAAGGTCAAATAATCACAACAATTAACGAGGAAAAAATAAAAGACATTGAAGAATATACAAGAATAATCTCCTCAATTTATCCCACACAAGAAGACGTCAAAACAACAATTTTAACAAAAACAGGAGAATATATTTTGTTCGGAAAAGAATTCCCAGAATTAATCGTAGCAAAAATTCCAAAGACAAATATAAAATTAGGTTTGGATCTTGCAGGAGGATCAAGGGCATTAATCAAGGCAGAAAACAAATCTTTGACTAGGGAAGAAATAAATGATTTAGTAGACATTACTTCAAACAGATTGAATGCATTTGGATTAACTGATTTGAAAGTGGTTCCAACTTCAGATTTATCTGGAAATCATTTCATGCGAATAGAAATTGCAGGTGCAACTCCAAAAGATTTGAAAAAATTAATTTCAGAACAAGGTAAATTCGAAGCAAAAATAGGAAATGAAACCGTTTTTGAAGGAGGAAACAGAGACATAGCTTCGGTTGGTCGGGATGCAGCAAACGCAAGAATAGAAAGTTGTGGGCAAGCAGCTTCGGGATATGCTTGTAGATTCAGTTTCCTAATAACTTTAAGTGGAGATGCTGCAAAGAAACATGCGGAAATAACAGATAAATTAGAAATAAATACAACAAGCGAAGGTTCTTATTTATCAGAAAAATTAGATTTAATTTTGGACGATAAATTAGTTGACAGTTTATTGATTGGAGAAGGCTTGAAAGGAAGAGTTGAAACGAGAATTTCAATTTCCGGCTTAGGGTCAGGAGCAACAGAAGAAGAAGCATATGAAACTGCAAAAGAAGAAATGAAACAACTTCAAACAATTTTGATGACTGGTTCTCTTCCATATAAATTAGAAATTGTCAAATTAGATACAATCTCTCCTTTACTTGGTGAAGAATTCATAAACACAATCCTTCTTGCAGCATTGGTCGCAATTCTTGTAGTGGCAATTATTATTTTTATAAGATATAGAAATTGGAAATCCTCTTTAGCATTGGTTGTAACAACTGTTTCAGAAGTAGTAATTATTTTAGGGATTGCTTCTATGATTCAATGGAACATTGATTTACCTGGGATTGCGGGGATCTTGGCAACTTTGGGAACAGGGATAGATGATTTAATCATTATCTTGGATGAATCAACTCATGGAACAATATTAAATTTAAAACAAAGATTGAAAAGAGCATTCACAATAATTATGGGGGCTTACTTCACTTCACTTGTTTCTCTACTTCCTCTAATGTGGGCAGGAGCGGGATTATTGAAAGGATTCGCGATTACAACAATCATTGGAATCTCTGTTGGAGTATTCATTACAAGGCCAGCATTCTCAGAAATGATAAGAAAGTTCAAGAAAGAATAAAATGCTTCCAAGAATACATATTTTAATCGGTCTAATTATTTCAACAATTTTATTCTTTATTTTCCCGGAAATAAATTTAATCGAAGCTACAATAATTTTTCTTTCCAGTTTCTTAATAGATTTTGATCATTATCTTTATTATGTTTTCAAATTCAAAGAATTCAAAGTAGGAGAAATTTACAGAATAATTAGAAAGAAAGGAAAGGAATTTAAAGAATTATCAATAAAAGAAAGAAAAAAATATTCCACAGGGTTTTTTTGTTTTCATGGAATAGAATCAATCATAATTGCATTAGTCTTGGGATATTCAATTCATCATTACTTTTATTTTGTAGGAGTTGGGATTTTCATCCATTTGATTTTCGATTGGATATATTTAAAATATAAAAAACAAAGGTTTTTCAAATTATCAATAATTTACGATTACATAAAAAATAAAACACTAAAGTTAATCTAATAAACTTTAAAAAAGGACTTCTCGTCTAAAAAGAATGGTCAACTCAAAAGAATTAAAAGTATATTCTAAGAAAGCCCTCGAATTTGTTCAGGACAAAAAAGTACAAAATATCATAGCTATTGTACTATTGATTGCAACAATTTTTTTGGGAGCTTTCATAAGGGTACAAAGTTTACCAAATTTAATTGACTCAACAACAGGAGATTATACTCCTTTGGCTTTAGATCCATATTATTTTTTAAGAGTTTCCGAAACTTTGCTTGCAACGGGGGGCAATTTGCCCGAAGTTGATTCGATGAGATATCAATCATTGAAACCAGGGTGGTCGACTGAGATGCTCCCCCAATCAACAAATTTTTTGTATAAAGTAATGGGGATTTTTAACAAAGATATTTCTTTCAGGTTAGTGAATGTTTTGAATCCAGTAATATTTTTTATATTAGGTATAATCGTTTTTGCATTTTTAGTTTTCATTTTAACAAAAAATAAATGGATAACCGTAATTGCGACAGGAATTCTTTCAATAATTCCTCCCTATTTGTATAGGACATTAGCTGGATTTTCAGATCACGAATCAATTGGAATGTTTGGTGTTTTTTTAGCCCTCTTATTGTTTGGTTTGGGAATGTTTTATTTGGAAAAGAAAAAATCAAAAAGAATTTTAATAGGAATTCTCGGGTTAGTCTCAGGATTCATGACCATGTTTGCAATTGCAGCTTGGGGGGGAGGAGCAAAATTTCTATTTATGATTTTACCTTTAGTTTTTATTATCACTTGGTTAACAAAAAAAGATAAAAACATTATAAATTATTTTTTATTTTATTCTCTTTGGTTTATTTTTACAATTTTATTTGCACCTATTTTCGGATATGAATTTTCTATGATTCTCAAAGGTTTTATGTTATCTTCTGCTGGAATTCTAACCTTATTCAATATGGGTTTTATTATAATGGAAATAATTTTAATCAAGACAAAAATATTAAATAAAAATTTTGAAAAATATCGAGGATTATTTAGTCTTGGAGGAGTAATTGTATTTGGTGCAATTCTTTATCAAATTT
>CAZFLO010000065.1:0-4343 GCA_964519005.1 Candidatus Woesearchaeota archaeon | reverse complement strand
AGATTCTTTTTTCCCAATAAATAATGTCTTATCTTTTTTATATAAAATTAAAACACATAAAAACAAGTGAATAAACCCTGCTAACGCGAGTGCAAAGAATAATCCTGCAACTTTAAATCCTGAAGATAAAATTAATATTGCTAAAATTGAAAAAGATATCTTTGCTGTTTGGTGTAATAATTCTAAGAAAGGAATCGGTTTTAGATTTTTTGTTGCCAAAAAAAGTTGTCCGATAAAATTTTTAAAGGATTCTGCAATAATAAACAGACAAGAAAAGATTAATGGGTAAAACAAAAGAGGTTTATTATAAATATCGTAAGATAAAAACCTTGAGAAAAGCAAAATAATTAAAATTACAACAACAACCAGAACGACTTTTATTTTCAACAAATATCTGAAATAACTTCTTGCTTTTTGATTATTTCTTTTGCCTAAAGCATCTGAAACATACCTTAGAACAGTCTCATTTACACCCAAATTTGTAAAAGTTATAAAAATAGTTACTAAAGATAACACAAGAGCATAGATACCAAATAATTCTGGAAGCAAAAATCTTGCGATTAAGATTGTAAAAATTAATCCTCCAAATTTATAAATTAAGCCAGCTGCCAAACTATAACCAGAATTTTTTATTGCTATTTTTGAAAGATTTTGGTTTTTTACTTCACTATCCATGAAATAACAAAAGATTAATTGTTTTTAAAACTAGTGAAGAAACATATAAAAAAGATCTCTCAAGTAGTTAATATATAAAAAATCAAATGAAAAATCCATTTAAAAATAGACAAAGAAAAGAAGTTGATAAATGGTTTAAGGTAGATGGGGATGAAACCCTTAAAATAAATCATCCTTTAAATAATAATTCGGTTGTTTTTGAAGTTGGAGGATATAAGGGAAAATTTACAAGAAATTTATTTTCAAAATATAAGTGCAATATTTTTGTTTTTGAGCCAATTGAAGAGTATTCTGATTTAATTAAAAAAGAGTTTTTTGGAAATGATAAAATAAAAGTATCTTGTTTTGGTTTAGGTAATTCAAATAGAAATGAAAATATTTCTTTAGAAGAAACTAGTTCTTCAATATATGGAAAGAAGAATTTAAGAAAAATAAAGATTGTAAATATAATAGATTTTATAAAAAAGAATAAAATAAATGAAATTGATTTAATGTCTATAAATATTGAAGGAGCAGAATATGAATTATTAGAATATCTTATTAAAAATGAATATGTTAAGAACATAAAAAATATTCAAATACAATTTCATAATAATATTGAAGATTATAAATCTAAACGAAAACAAATTCAAACAGAATTGAGCAAAACCCATAAACTAACTTATTGCTACCCTTTTGTTTGGGAAAATTGGGAAAGAAGAAATAAGCAGAATGCAAAAAACAAAAAAACAATTGCAATAAATCTTGGAGGTATTTCAAACAGAGTAAAATGTTTAATCTCAATGTGGAGACTGGCAGATTTATATGGTAAAGAACTTATTTTATATTGGCCAAAAAATCATACTTGTGGTGCTAATTTTTCTGACTTGTTTGAAAATAAAATTAAAGAAATAAACAAAGAGCAATTAGAAAACATAAGTAAAAAAGACATGCAATTTTTTGATGATAATTCTCTAACTATAAAAGATTCTTCTAAAAAATATCTTGTTTCCGGAACATGGAGATTTCTTTTAACCCCAAAAGAATTAGAAAAGAATAGTTTTTTAAAGGAAAAAAGAAATTTTGAGGAAAAAAGTATTAATTTTAATTTTTTAAATATTCCTGAAGAAATAAAAAAAGAGATTTTAAATTATCTCAAAAAATTAAGAATTTTAAAAAGTCTTCAAAAAAAAATAGATAATTTTCAGGAAAAATATAATCTAAAGGAAATGATTGGAGTTCATATTAGACGGGGGGATTTTTCTGACAGACCAACTAGTCCTGGAAAAGTTTCTTCTGATAAAAAATTTATTGAAAGGATGAAAGAATTGGTTAAAAAAAATCCTAGAACAAAATTTTTCCTGTGCACTGATTCTAAAGAAATAGAAAAAATAATTGAAAAAGAATTTCCACAAAGAATTGTAAAGTTTCCTAAAACAAGTTTTGTCAGGACAGATGTTCGGGCAACTCAAGAAGGTTTGATAGATTTGCTTCTCCTATCCAAAACAAAACATATACTTGGAACATATAGAAGCACGTTTACAGAAATGGCGTGGTGGTTTGGAAAGTGCAAACCAAAAATGGAAATTATTATAGACCCTAAAAAGCAAAAAGAATATTTTGAAAATGTTGAAAAATCAAAAAAAGAGATTATTCCAAAAATAAAAAAAATTATCTTAAAATTAATAGGTAGAAAATTTATTTAAAAGAAAGATATCTATATTTCAGGATAATAATCTTTAAAAAAAGATATTATTTAATTGGAATGTATTATGAAAAGAATTATTAGAACAGGAGATTTTAAATTTTTCGAAAAAGAAAAAGAAATCATAAACAAAGTTTTAGATAGTAACAGAATAACAGAGCACAAAGAAACAAAAAAGTTTGAAAAGAATTGGGCAAAAAAAATAGGAACTAAATATTCTGTTGCAGTTAATTCTGGAACAAGTGCTTTGATTGCAGGTTTATGGGCTTTGAAATATCTTTCAGAGGATGAAAAAAGGAAAAAAGTAATTACAACACCTTTGACTTATATTGCAAATGCAAATGCAATAAGACTCTCTGGATTAGAGCCTGTTTATGGAGATATAGAAAAAGAAACTTTTTCATTAAAGCCTTCTGAAATAGAAAGAATTTTGAAAGAGCAGGATCCAAAAGAATTTTTAGCAATTTTGCCTGTTCATTTAATGGGTTATCCTTGTAATATGGATAAAATAAATAATATTGCTAAAAAACATGAATTGTTTGTTTTTGAAGACGCTGCACAAGCTCATGGCAGCAAGTACAAAGGGAAAACCTTGGGCTCTATTGGAGATTTGTCTGATTTTTCATTTTATATTGCACATAATCTTCAAGCAGGAGAACTAGGAACAATTAATACTAATAATTTAAAAATAAGAAATCTTGTAAGGCAAATAAAATCAAATGGAAGAGTTTGTGTATGTGACATTTGCACGAGAATGGAAGGAAAATGTCCTGAAATATTGAATAATGCTAAAAAAGGGGGGGATGAGGATTTTGACCCAAGATTTACTCATGATATTTTAGGGTTCAATTTTAGAACAACAGAATTTTCTACTGCAATTGCAAATTACAGAATAAATCAAATTGATGAAATAAATGAAAAAAGACGGGAAAATCTTTTATACTTAAATGATGGTCTTAAAGAACATGGGCAAATTCTTCAGTTGCCAAAATTTTCAGAAGATGTAAGTTATCTTGCATACCCTCTAATACTTAAAAAAGGTTCAAGGGGAAATCTTATGAGAAAACTTGAAAATAAAGGGATTGAAACAAGAAGTCTATTTGGTTGCATTCCAACACAACAGCCAAGTTTTTCAGATTTGAAAAAAGAATATGAAGGAAAACTTCCAAATGCAGAGGATATTGGAAAAAAAGGATTTTATATAGGAATTCATCAGTTTCTAACTAAAGAAGATTTAGATTATGTGGTTGATTCTTTCAAAGAGGTGTTAAAATGACAAAAAGTTTCTTAGAAGATAAAAGAATATTAGTTACAGGCGGAAAAGGATTTCTTGGAAGTGCATTAATTCCTCTTTTAGAAAAAGAAGGTGCAAAAACTTTTATATTTGGTTCTAAAGATTATGATTTAAGAGAACAAAGTGATGTTCGGAAGTTGTTTAGTGATGTAAATCCTGAGATAGTTATTCATCTTGCTGTCGATGGAGGAGGGATTGGATATATGAAAGAACACCCTGGAAGTGTCTATTACAACAATATAATGATGAATACCTTGATACAAGAACAATCTAAATTAAAAGGTGTTGAGAAATTTGTAGGGATTGGGAGTGTTTGTTCTTATCCAAAATTTACCCCTGTTCCTTTCAAAGAAGAAAATTTATGGGAAGGATATCCTGAAGAAACAAATGCTCCTTACGGGCTTGCTAAAAAAATGATGATGGTTCAAAGCCAAGGTTACAAAGAACAATTTGGATTTAATGCAATACATTTAATGTCTATAAATCTATATGGGCCTCGTGATGATTTTGATTTAAAAAATAGCCATGTTGTTCCAGCATTAATAAGAAAGATGGTTGAAGCAAAAAATAAAAATGATAAAGAAATAACATTATGGGGAACTGGAAGTGCCTCAAGAGAATTTCTTTATGTTGAAGATTGTGCAAGAGGAATTTTAATGGCTACAAAAAATTATGATAAACCAGAACCAA
>CAZFLO010000064.1:0-4778 GCA_964519005.1 Candidatus Woesearchaeota archaeon | reverse complement strand
CCTGAATGTGGGAAACTTTTATAAACCAAAAGATATTTTACTTTTTTATGACAAAGGGGAAAAGTGTTGGTGAGAAGATTAAAGAAAATCCATGGGTTCTCTCAACTTTGATTTTGGGTGTTGTTGCTGTTGTATTAATTTTTAGTTCTTTTTTGACTGTTGGGATTTCTCCGGAAAAAGTTGGAAAAAATTTTGTAAATTTTATTAATGCTCAGGGTGAAACACAAATAGAATATGTTTCAGCAGAAGCTTTTGGAAATGATTTATATCAAGTTATTGTTTTGGCTGATGGAAAAGAGGTTCCGGTTCATGTTACTCAAGATGGGAAATATTTTGTTCAGATTATTTCTCCTTTAGAACCTGAAGAACCAGAAGAACCTGAAGAGACTGAACCTACTGAATTGAATATTCCAAAATCAGATAAACCTGTTGTTGAATTATTTGTTATGAGTCATTGTCCTTATGGTACTATGGCAGAGAAAGGAATTTTACCTGCTTTAGAAGTTTTGGGTGATACTATTGATTTCGAATTAAGATTTGCTTATTATGCTATGCATCCAACTCAAGGAGAAGTTCAAGAGCAATTGAATGAATATTGTATTCAAAAGAATGAAGAGGAAAAATTATTTGAATATTTGACTTGTTTCCTTGGAAAAACTGGAACTCCTGAAGATGGACAAGCTTGTTTAGCTGAGGTTGGAATTGATCAAGCCCAATTGGTTGGTTGTGTTTATGATGCCAATGGAGAGTTTTCAATTATTGCAAATTTGGAAGATACAGCTAGTTGGTTAAGTGGAAAATTTCCTCTTTTCAATATAGACAAGGAATTGAATGAAGAATATGGTGTTCGTGGAAGTCCAACTTTGGTGATTAATGGCGTGAGAATTGATGGAGATCCGGATAGTTGTACTCCAGCTAAACAAGAATCAGGCGAGTGTGCTTTATTTTCACTGGCAAGAGATCCTGCATCTTATTTGAATGCGATCTGTGCTGGATTTAATGATCTTCCCGAAGTTTGTGGAACTGCTTTGACAACTACTGCTTATGGTCCTGGCTTTGGATATGATACTACTTCGGCAGGTTCATCAGCTAGTTGTGGTTAATTTTATCTTATATCCAAATATACAAATATTTAATAATCCGGATTTTTTTCTTTTTTTATGAATCATGAAAAAATAAGAGTAGATAACGAAAATTGGGATTCTCCTTTTTTTGCATATAGAATTCCTGAAACTATAGAACAGGATTCAAAATATGTTTCTCCAAAAAAATTATGGGATATTGTTAAAACGGGTCATATTGGAAATCTTTGGAAACTTACTGGGGAAGTGGCAAGTGAAGAAAAGATTTCATCATTACTATATTTATGTAATGCCCTTGGACATTACGTTGCTTTAACAAAGGATGAATTCATGGAAGGAGTAGTTTCTTATGGGTTTGAAGATAGCTTAAAAGCAGAAAAGATTGAAGTGGTTAATCATAAAGATCTGGGAGATCTTGTTTTCTTAAACGATTTGGTTTTAGAGAGATTAGGGGAAAAAGTTTCTTGAATGTATTTTTTTAGAAAGAAAACAAAGGATTAATTTTTAATACTATTTGCCAAATTAATGTGGGGGATGTTTTTATAAAGATTGTTTTTATAATCTTTTTGTATGGCTCGTAAAAATAAGTTAAAATTCTCTCCTTTTTTTATTGTTTTAATTTTTATTTTTTTAATCGTATTTAGTATCAATTTTTTAATAACTGGAAAAAATATTTTTGGATTTGTGGAGGGGGAGGAATCAAACCAAAAAAATTTAGAGGTTCGTGATCTTTATGGGGAAGAGATTGTTATTGAAGGAAAACTTGAAACAATTGTTTATGAGGAGATGGATAGAGAATATGAATATTTTATCAATTCTGATGGAGAGAGAATTAAAATTGATTTGCCTTTTCCCGTTGTTTTGGATTTTGGTGAACTTCTTAGGGTAGAGGGAACTTTTTCTGAATCAGGAGTTTTCCTGTCCCGTAAATTAGAAGTTGTACCTCTTGATTCAAAGAAAAAAATTTTTTTTAGAAAAAATTTCTTTAAAGAAAATTTCTTTAAAGAAACAGATTCTTCTGAAACGTTTGGGGAACAACGAGTAGCAATAATTTTAGTTAGATTTAATGATTCTTCTAATTTTCCTTTTACAGTTCAAAACATAAATGGTTCTATTTTTGATGGTCCTGTTCAAGATTTTTTTAAAGAGAATTCTTTTGATAAAATGTGGCTTAATGGAAATACTTTTGGTTGGTATACTTTAGAGAAAGAGTGTGCTGATGCATTGGGGGGGTGGGTGGAAGTAGAGGAAGCAATAGCTATTTCTGATCAAGATATTTATTTTCCAGATTTTGGTAGGGTGATTATAATTAGTGATACTTTTTGTAATTCTGCTCCTAATGCATATGCCAGTGTTGGAAAGGTTGATCTTACTTCAGATGATGGTTTGTTTAGGGCATCTTATGTAAATATTAGGAATAGTGTATTTTTTTATGAAAATATTCTTCTCCCTTCCGGGGATGAAAGGAAAGATGGTTTGACAAGTGGTTTAGGGTTAATCATTCATGAATTTGGGCATAATCTTGGAGCATGGCATGCAAATAATTGGGATTGTGGAGAAGAGATTCTGTATGCTGATTGCTCATACGGAAATTATGGTAACTTTTATGACATTATGGGGAGGGGTTGGATAACTGGGACCCCTATTGGTTATGGAGGAATTGATTTTGAAATGAATCCCAATGCAGCTTTTCATTTTAATTCTTTAATGAAGAGAGAATTTAAGTGGTTGGAGGAGGGGATTGCAATTACTCAAAATGGGACTTATTCTTTAGGATCTTTGGAAAAAGATAAGAATTCTCTTTTGAAAATTATGCGTCCTGAAGAAACGGTTTCTAAAATTTTTAGACCATATGTTGTAGAATATAGGGTTCCTTTTGGTTATGATTCTTCTTTAAAGGATCCTTTGTCTCAAGGAAATTTGGGGGGTATTTTTGTCAATAGGCAAGAAAGAGATTATTTTGAAAATCTTATTCCCCAGACTCTTTTATTAGATATGAGTCCAAATAGTTTTGGCAATTTTAATGAAGATTGGTATAATGTAGCTCTTTTGCCGAATGAGACTTTTTTTGATGAGGGATTTGGAGTTCGTATTGCTAATCTTGGAAAAGGAAAGGATAATCGGGGAGTAGATATTTCTGTAGAATTTTATGAGCCAAAGTGTGTAAGGGTTAAACCTAAAATTTCTCTAGGGGATTTTCCTGGACAAGAAATAGAAAACATTTTTATCAATCCGGGGCAAACAATTGATGTGGGGGAAGAACTTTTGATTATTGGTGAAAATAAAGATATAGAGCTTTGCTCAGATTCGATGTTTGAATTTATTGTTGATGTCCCCGAGAGCTGGGAATATTCTTTTGAACCTTTTTTCGCAAATCTTTCTTCGGGAGAGATGATTGTTCCAGAGGTTTTTGAAATTACTGCTCCACTTAATGCTTCATTGGAGGGGGCACAAAATATTTTTATAACTTTCACTAATTTAGATACTAATCTTTCACACAAAGTTAATATTGTAGCTTTTCTTTGGGGTTAGTTTTTTAGAAAGAAAACAAAGGATTAATTTTTAATACTATTTGCCAAATTAGTGCGATTAAAATAGTTATTATGGGGAAGATGTATGTTGAAGTAAAATCCATTCTTTTTTCATTGACCTTAATTTTTAATCTTCTAAAAAGATCATTGTAAAAACTTATTCTGGGGTGGGTTGTTCCGAATTCTGCCATAGTAATTATGCAAGTATTATTTGTAAATAAAAATTGAATTCCTAAGAGAATCATTAATGCAATTGTGATCTTCCAGGAAAATAAAAAAGGACTTGCCCAAAGGAATAGAACTATTCCTAAATGTAACCAAAAAAAGAACATGTTTTCTTTTATTTTTTTCATATTGTAGGGAAGGAATTTTTCTTTATAATATTTGTTTTTGTTTATGTCTAAGGCGGACATAGTGATAGATTATTCTAGGGGAGAAAGAATGTTGAAGGTTTTGAAAAGAAAGGGGGATAAAGTTTCTGTTCACATAAATGAAAGGTTTGGGGAATTATTTAATCATTTATTTTGCTTATAAAAAGTATAATTTTTTGGATGATTAAATTTTTTCTTCTTCAGAAGTTCCGGTATGGGGAATCCCGACTGTTAAGGTATAGCCTATTATGTTTTCATCTCGAGCATAGAATTCTTCCACTTCCAATGATCTATCTTGAGGTAAATCTGCGATAATCTTTTCTAATTGGTTTTTTATATCTTCTACTGTTTTTATTTTGGAGGAATTTATATCATAATTTGCACCGACGAATATTTTGGCATAAAAATTTGTTACATCTACCATTAAATTTGACTTTTTCTCCAATTTATAAGAATTATTGTGCTTGAGGATATTTCATAATATAATTAATTTCATCTTCATCTAGTTTCAATTCTTGCTGTAATTTTGTATTTTTTAGTATATGTTGAATTGTTTTCCATTCGGCTAGAATTCTTTTTTTTCCAACGTGGGTTTTTGCAGCATATTTGATTGCAATTGATTTTCTTTTTGCATGTTTAATATTATTCAACCAAATTTTTAAGATTCTTCCTGGTCTTTGATATTTATGAAATCCTTTTTTTTCTGCGTCTCCTTTTGCTTCGGAAACTCCGTAACTTAGGAATGCATTTTCATAAACTAAAAATCTCCAATATTGTTGTTTGTAAATTCTTCC
>CAZFLO010000063.1:3778-4860 GCA_964519005.1 Candidatus Woesearchaeota archaeon | reverse complement strand
CTTTGTTAGATTTACAACCCATATTCTTAATAAAATTTTCAACTTTCTCTGTCAATGCCACAAGCGTAATATTTTCAGCAATAAATTCAATAATTTTTTTTGTGGCAATTTCCCCGTCACTATCTTTTCCAGAAATCCAAACTTTGCCATTTTGTCCAACTGTAACATCACAACCAGTTGCTCCTTTAATCAACTTAATCATGCTTCCTTCTTTGCCGATAATCCTAGGAACCTTGTGGGGCCCAACAGAAATAATCATACCACCATCAATTTTTCCGAATCCTCTCATTTTCATTGAAACATCAACACCTCGAGATTTAACATCCCAAACTTTAACAATCACGGATTCACCAAAATCTAAAAATTCCCTCATCTCATTTTTGTTAATATATCGTGGCACTTCTGAAACTGGTAAAAATGCGTTTTGTGCTCCACCAAAATCAATCAACCACCCATTAAATGTAATGTCTACAATTGTTCCAATAATTGTATTTCCTCTTCGAGGATAATAAGCTCCAGAAATAGGAACAACTCTTACATGTTTTTCAGTAACGTCCGCAATGCCATACCTGCCAGCAACTACATCCGCTCCATCTCTATAAACACCATCGCCAGGTAAAAATTCGTTCCCAGAAACTATCGTCTCGCCAGGAATAACAATTTGTCTTTTTTCTTTGCCCATATTATTTTTTAGATAATCTATAATTTTTTGACGCCCATTGACGCCCAATTTTTCTTATCTTATAATTATTTTTATTAAAAACCCTTTATAAAGTTTGCTATTAATCAGGATCTGTTGAAAAAATATCTAAATTATTTAGCAAAAAAGATTCAAGAATTGAGGGCGGAGGTTTATTGTAAGGGATTGCTAATAATTTAAATTTGTGCCTGGAGAGATTTTTAACAGAGCCTATAATAGCCCTTTAATAAAACTAAATATTGTTCCTTTCATAAAATATGTAACTAACGCTCCGAAAAAAATGAAAAAGGCAAAGGGCGTTACTTCACTAATAGAATATTTTTTAAAACCAAGATTTTTCAGCAAATTTACATCTTCTTTATGTAGCATGATAGAATCAAAA
>CAZFLO010000063.1:1170-3768 GCA_964519005.1 Candidatus Woesearchaeota archaeon | reverse complement strand
ATACGTCTTCCGTATCCACTGAGTTCATCATATTTAAAAATACCTTCTTCAATACTTTCGCCTTTGGGATATTTAATATAATATTTTCCTTCAAATCGCACAAATTCAATATTTTGTTTTATCAGTTCACCTTGGGTTTTTTTAGACAATTTGTCTTTTGCTACAATCACATCGGACAAAACAATTCCTTTTTTTAACTCTCTTGCGCTCATTTTTTTACTAAAAAATAAATTTGAAAAATAATCAAATGTGTCATTTCCAAGACCCATCAAAAAACGAAAGACAAAAAGATAAATTAAAAATTGTAATAAAAAATCCCATGAATAAATAGACCAATCAAAGATTAACCTTAGACCAACACACGCCAACAAAATTTTATTATATTTAGACAAGATTGTCCCTGATGCTCCCAAGAGAACAAACATAAGAAGAAACCTTACATAGAAACCAACATCAATATTTATCAATTTTAAAAACACTTCAACTACCCACATAATCAAAAATATCTGAATTGCAGAATTGAAAATTTTCATACGTATTCCAGTAAAAAGTTTTTTTCTAAAATGCTCAAGGGGAACTCTTTTTTTAAAAATATTAATAACCAAAGAAAAGGCCATAACAAAAAAGGCGATTAAAAAAATATTGATTAAAAAAATAAGTGATGGGAAAAAATTTATATAACCCACAGAATAAATTGAAAGAGGTATTAAAATAGCAAATACCCCAAAAAGTTTTCCGTCCCCCGCAGACCAAATATCGAAATAATAAAACAAAAAACCAATCAAAAATGCCAAAGCCAAATTGCTGAAAAATTCAAAAATATATGGCAAATTCAAAACTCCAACAATATATAAATTCAAAAAAATAATTAAATTCAAAAAAATTCCCACAGCGCCAAAAATTATAATCCATTTGTTTCTAATCTTTCCAAATTTAACATCACCATAACTTGTAATAATTCCTAATAAAATAATTAGTGCTAAAAATGATATTTCAATTAAATCCATAGTTAATCAATCATCTGAACATTTATAATCTTTACCAATTATTTATCCAATTACAACAACAACTGGTCTCAACTTCGCAACCTTTTTTCCAATCCCTGCTTCATCCGAAACCCGAACAACCTCATCAACATCTTTATACGAAAAAGGAGACTCTTCAATCATTCCTTTTTGTTTTCCAAATTCAACAAGGATCCCTCTCTTTTTCATATCTCTTTTAGCATCAATAAAACTAATATCTTCTCTGGCCTGACCTCTACTTTTAATCCGGCCAGCTCCATGTGCCGTTGACCCCCAAGAAATTTCTTCCGCTTTTTTCGTCCCGCATAAGACATAACTTGCCGTTCCCATAGAACCAGGCAACAAAACAGGCTGCCCGACATTTCTATAATCTTTAGGAATTTCAATCCGCCCAGGACCAAAACTCCGAGTAGCCCCTTTTCTCACAACTAAAATTTCCTTCCCATCAACCTTCTCAAACTTTGCAATGTTGTGACAAATATCATAAACGACATCTGCCTTAAAATTCGGAAAATAATGCTTCATGTTCTCGCGAACGAAATGTGTAATTATTTGTTTATTCGCAAACGCAAAATTTGCTGCACAAGACATCGCTCCCAAATATTTTTTTCCAAGCTCAGACTTAATTGGTGCATTCACCAGCTCCCTATCAAAATCAGGATAGCCATACTCATCTTCCATTAATTTAATATAATCCGACGCAACCTGGTGCCCCAACCCTCGCGAACCACAATGAATTAAAATTACAACTTGTCCTTTTATTAATCCAAAAACTTTCGCAACTTTTTTATCAAAAATCTCATCAACAATTAACACATCTAAAAAATGATTTCCGGCACCAAGCGAACCCAACTGAGACATTCCTCTTCCTTTTGCTTTTTGCGACACCGCCGACAGATTCGCACCTTCCATTCTCCCTCCCTCCTCAATATGCAACCAATCTTCTTTTTCCCCATAGCCTTTTTCAATAGCCCACCGAGCCCCTTCAATCAAAACTTTATCTAATTCTTTATTGTCCAACGAAATTCTACCTTTCTGACCAACTCCCGATGGCACCGAACGAAATAGCGAATGCGCCAATTCTTTTTCTTTCCCCTTTATATCTTCTGACTTCAAATTTGTCTTCAATAAGCGCACCGAACAATTTATATCATAACCAACTCCACCAGGTGCAATCACTCCTTTATCAATATCAAATGCAGCAACGCCCCCAATCGGAAACCCATAACCTTGATGAGCGTCGGGACAAACAATCACATTTTCCAGAACACCAGGCAAAGAAGCAACATTTATAGATTGTTTAATTGTATCACCTTCTCTTATTTTTTTTAATAATTCTTCTGACGTAAAAATACTAACGGGCACATTCATGCCTTCAGATATAGGAATCTCCCACTCAAAATCTGAAATTTTTTTTAATTCTACCATAACATTTTCTAAGAAAAAAAGGTTTAATTAAGTTTCCACAGACTTCGCATTTCCAAATTTGAAATACAGAAGCCATTTTATTTTTTCTCATAAATTTTTTGTTATATTAATAATTCTCAACCCAAATCTCATAATAAGATTTTGG
>CAZFLO010000063.1:0-1070 GCA_964519005.1 Candidatus Woesearchaeota archaeon | reverse complement strand
TTTCCAGCAGGATAACTAGCTTGAATTTCACAATCTCCGCCCTCTAAATATTTAAAAAAAATCTCTGCATGCTCTTTCTCATTATCTGCAGTCTCAGTAAAAATTGAGGAAATTTGTTCGTATCCTTCTTTCTTTGCTTTACTGGCAAAATAAGCATAACGCATTCTAGCCTGACTCTCTCCAGCAAAAGATTTTAATAAATTCTTCTCAGTTTCACTTCCTTTTAATTCCATAATTAAAAAAAGTCACAAACCTTTTTATATCTTTGGAATCTTTGTTAAACATATGAAAAAAATACCTCAAGATATTGTAGGAAATATCGCAATTTTGAAATTTCCAAGACGCACCTTATGGATAACTAAAAAATTAAAAGCAAGAAAATTTCTAAAAGAAAATAAAAATGTCACAACAGTCGTAGAAAAAATTGAAGGCTTTTCGGGAGAACTCAGAACTCTAAAAACAAAACATCTTACAGGAATAAAAACCAAACAAGCAATTTACAAAGAAAATGATTGTATCTTCAAATTTAACATAGACAAATCCTATTTCTCCCCACGATTATCAAACGAAAGAAAAGTTATCGCCGATGAAGTAGCTAAATTATGTAAAAAGAAAAATACAAAAATAGGGTCTGCCCCAACCAATAATAAAAATAAATCTGTGAGGGTATTAATAATGTTTGCGGGAATTTCTCCTTATCCAATTATTATTGCCAATAAATTAAAACAAGCTAAAAAACAAGCAAAGATAATTTCAAACGAACTTAATAAAAAAGCAAACGAAGAATCTAAAAAAAATATTGCATTGAACAGATTACAAAATTATATAACTCTAATAAATGGAGACGCAAAAAAACTACCAAGCAAAATAAAAGATAAATTTGATATTATACTAATGCCTCGACCAAATCTTAAAAACACTTTTTTAAAAACCGCACTTAAACTTTCTAGAAAAGGGACTACAATTTTTTATCACGGCTTCGGAACAAAAGAATCAGTTTTAGAAGAAATAAAAAAAGACACAAAAAACAAAATCGGAAAAATTAAAATCCGAAAAGCAGGAGACATCGG
>CAZFLO010000062.1:0-4883 GCA_964519005.1 Candidatus Woesearchaeota archaeon | reverse complement strand
AAATTGAATTGGTTGTATCTCCCTTCTGGGTCACAACTTGCATTTTCATCGTGAACTAATTCCATCCCGATTTTTTGAAATAATCTTTGTAAATTTGGCATTGCAATTACTCCGTTACCCTCACAATCAAAAGTTCCTTCACCATATGAATAGCCGTTAACCTTCATCAAGTTGAAATTCTCTATTCCTTCAAAAGGAATCTTTTTTAGTTTTGAGGGTTTTGTTCTTATCCTAAATCCGAATTGTCCTTCAGTTCCATCATTTGAATCAGCCAAGGTGATGGTTTCATACATTATCAGTAAATCATCTTCTGTTCCCAAATTTGCTGTTCTAAATTCAATTTCCCCATAGGTTGAATGCCTTAAAGTTTGTATGTAAATATATGAACCTAAAACTAACAGGACAATTATTCCCAACAAAATTAAAATATTTTTTAATAATTTTTCTTGATTTTTTAATTGATTTTTTGTTGAAACTTCTACTTCTTCTGTTCCCTCGGCTTTCACTATTTTTTCTTTTTTATCTTTCTCTACTTCAAAAATCTCTTTTACTTTTCTTTTCACTTTTTTTTGTGAAGTTTTTTTCTTTGTGATCTTCTTTTTTGCCACTTTATTTTTTGATTTTTCTTTTTTTTCTACCATCTTATTATGTATTATTTTTTATTTATAATATTATTGATTTAATCCAAGTAAATTAAATATAAATTCATCCGTTAATTTTACTAAATCTTCCTTTTTGCCTTCTATAAACACACAATTATTTTCCTCATAAATCTTATTTTCTTCCGCTTCTTTTATTACAATCAAATTATCCTCACAAGTTTTTATTGGTAAATTGTCTTCCAAACAAGTTTCATTTTCTAAACATGCAAATTGTATTCTTTCTACATATAAATCTAAATTCTGATAAATTTCTCTTGAAGAACTTGAATCAATTGAAGAAATATAAAGAGGAGATCCAACTAACTGAGGCAATGTTTTTGTCATATTTATTTCTTTTTCTAAAATTGAAATTTCATTTGGATCTTCTGTAAAATAAAATTCATAATCTCCCAAACTTAAAATATAATAATTATTTTGTTTTAGGAATTCATAACCATTATAAGTTATTTTTTCAATTTCCTCTTGATTTCCAAAAGAATTTACTATCACTCCAAAAACGGATCCAAACATGACTATCACTAAGACTATTCCCAAAATATAATTGTTTCTTTTACGTTTTCTTTCTATTTCTTTTTTTGAAACCAATTTTTTCATAAAATATTTAAGAATTTTTGGTATAAAAGCATTATGATTCTTAGGGTAACGTTTAAAAAATTAAATAACCTGTATCTTTTATATGAACGATAAATTAATTGAATTCAAAGGGGTGACAAAAAGATTTGGAAAAAATGTGGTTTTAGATTCTATTGATCTCACAATTCCCGAGGGGAAAATTACAGGGATCATCGGGGCGTCTGGGGAAGGAAAATCTACTATTTTGAAATTGATTAGTTCCTTTTATTTGCCCACGAAAGGGAAAATATTTTATTTGGGAAGAAGCATTCAAAAAGATATTTCAAATATTTCTAAATTTTTCGGGCTATCTATTGAAGAAGGTTCTTTTTATGAAAAATTAACTGTTAAAGAAAATCTTTTCCATTTTGGGGGATTATATTCTGTGAAAAAAAACGTATTGAAAAAAAGGACAGAGGAAATAATAAGTCTTGTTGGACTAGAACAAGCAGAAGACACTTTGGCAAGAGATTTATCTGTTGGGATGAAAAAAAGGTTAGATATTGGATGTTCTCTGGTGAATAAACCCACCCTCTTGGTTCTCGACGAACCCACTGCAGATTTAGATCCTTTGCTCCGTAAACAAATTATGGATCTGGTTAAAAAAATTAATTCTCATGGAACCACAATTGTATTGACAACACAGTTATTGGATGGAGCCGAGGAAATGTGTGATAATATTGCAATTTTATTCAATGAGAAAATTGTGGAAGAAGGAACTTCTAAGAAGATAAAAACTAAATATAAGTCCTCCGATTTAAATGGGGTTTTTACAAAAATATTTTCTAAGAAAAACAGAAAGGCATATCAAGAATCTAAAAAAAAGAAAACTAAGGTTAATTTGCCAAAGAAAAATGAAGCGAAGAAGCCCAATTTGGTTAATGATACTTCAGAATTAAAAAAAGCTATTAAAAAAAATGTGACAAAAAGAAAGAGTTTGAAATTTTTAGAGAAGAAATTGAAGGAGCTTGATGATGGGAATTAATTCTTTGTTTAGCCTTGTTAAAAAGGATTTGAAAATCTTAGGAAGATCTAAATTTTCTTCTTTGATGATTCTTTTGACACCATTATTAATTATTTTGCTTGCTGGAGCAGCATTTAATTCTTCAGGATTAAATGGAATTGTCCTCGGAGTTTATTCTGATTCTTATACTGAATTGAATGAAAATATTTTGAATAACCTGGAAAATAATAATTTTGCAATAGAAAAATTTGATCTTGAAGAAGACTGTATGAATTCTGTTAAATTGAACAAGGCCCAGATTTGCATTGTTTTTTCTAATGAATTAAATTCTACAGAAAATATTGAAAAAATAATTTTTCACGTAGATCATTCTCGTATAAACTTGGCTCATTCCCTGGTGTATTATATTGAAAATGAAATTGATTCGACTTCTTCAAATATTAGCATCTCACTTACTCAAAATTTAATTGATAATTTGGAATTAGTTAAAACTTCTGTTGCTTTGGAAAAAACAAAACTTTCTTCAGCTATTGTTGATGTTAATGGACTTAGTGAAAATATTGAAGACCTTTCTTCCAACCCCAATATTGATTTAGCAATCAATTCATTAAATGATGCAAAAGATCTGATGAACGCTTCTGTATCTAAAGATAAAATTACTGAAACTATTAGCGTATTAGAAGAAATAAATAATTTTAATTTGGAGTCTTCAGGAGATTTGGTTGAACAAAATAATGGAATTATTTCTGCATTAAATGATGTTTCTAAAAAATTGGATGAAATTATTATTTCTCTAGAAAATGGAAATTCTTTAAGTTCAGAAGAAATTGCTTCTCCAGTTAATATTGAAATTAATTCTTTAAATGTTAGTTCGAGTAATCGAGATTATTTACTTCCGACTCTTTTAACTTTGATTGCTCTTTTCGGAGGAATTCTTTTGTCCTCAACTCTTGTTTTGAAAGAAAGAAAAGCTAAAGCATTTTTTAGGAATTTTATGACTCCAACTTGGGATTTTACTTTCATTTTTTCTTGTTATATTACTTGTTTAATTATATTGATTACTCAATTTATTTTGGTCTTTGTGGGAATTGAATATTTGTTAAAAATTTCTATTTTTGGCATTCTTCCAGAGATAGGTTTGATTTTGTTTCTTGCTTTAACTTTGTTTATCTTTTTAGGAATGTTTATTGGATATTTGTTTAAATCTGAGGAATCGACTATTTTTGCATCGGTTATTATTGCTGCTGCTTTGATGTTCCTTTCAAATACCCTATTGCCAATTGAAAGTATTTCTTCGGGATTTAAATTGATAGCAGATTTCAATCCAGTTGTTATTTTGGATCTTGCTTTGAAAAAGGTTACTTTGTTCGGTTTTAGTTATTCGGAAATTTGTGAAGAGTTAATTACCCTTGCTAGTTTTTCTTTAGTGTTTCTCTTCTTGGCATATTTGGGAAGAAAAATTACTCGAAGAATGCTTTGATTTTCTTAAAAAAATTCTAATTGTTAAATTTATGTCATAATTTTAACACCCGCATATATTCCGAGATATTTTTACAAACTCTCGTCCTAAGTCTAAAAATTATTTTTTCTTTCCGCGAGGAAAGAAAAAAAATAAAAAAAAAAATAAATAAATTTTTTGGTATCTTATAACTTTATGCGACTACAAGAGTTGCCTCTGTAGCTGAAGTTCCTTTATACTCTTTTGAAGTATCAACGTCTTTCATAGTTAAGTAAGTTCCAGCATTTGTAGTATCAGCGGCTCCATATCCAGCAACAACTAAAGCTAATTTCCCAGTCGAGAATTTGTCCATAACTCCTTTGGAAAAAATTTTCCAAGAAAATTCTTGAGAAAAACAAATTTATTTTAAAGTTGATTAGAGAATTTAAAGAATAATATTTCTTTTTTTTCCGTACTTATTTTTTATAAATTATAATTTTTAGAAACCCTTTTAGTTGTTCTTCAGAAGCTAAAATTTCTTTTCTTGGATTTCCTACTCCAGAAATAATTAAAATGTTTGGTTTGTTTGCAGCTAAAAGCATTGCTTCTTGAATTATGTCTCGAGGCCTATATTTCCAACTAACAAAAATTATGTGTTTTTTTAAATTATTTAATAAATCAAGAATAATTTTATTTAATGCTTCTGCTGAATCCAAGTTATCTAAAAGAATTCCTACATACCTGTTCAAAATACCATTTTGAACAAAATAGGCTATATGTAACCCTTCAATTTGATATTTTGAAATAATCTTTTCTTTAAGATTCTGTAATTTTTCATAATCCTCTTCAACTTTTCTTAAAATAAGTCCCAATTTAATATTAAATAATAAATTTTTATCTTTAATGTATGTTTTATAAAAAGTCAATTCTCCAGAATTTTTTATTTCCTTAGCGATTTTTATTGTTTCAGTGTCCCCAATAAATTTAATTTTTTTTCTTGATGATATCTTCCAGGCACTCTCCTTCCCAAAAAGGGAAAATCTCATTCCTGAACTCAACTACATCTTCAGGCTTTACCTTAAATTTATCCTGGGGTCTGGTCGCCAGGGTTTCAATTTCGCCGTTGATCCAGGAGCTGCCTGCTTCAGGAAAGACGACACCGCCCTGAACTCCGGGTGTCCTGTTCCCAACTATGGGTTCCAGGGGA
>CAZFLO010000061.1:0-5074 GCA_964519005.1 Candidatus Woesearchaeota archaeon | reverse complement strand
AAACAGGATAACGAACATTGTAAACATAATGATATGGAACATAACAAAATCCTAATATCCCTAAACCATTCTGATTTCCAACAGGTTTTGAAATCAATAAACTACCTTCAGTGGGATTAACTTCAAAAGTATTCGGCCAAGTTTGCGAAGTCAAAAAATTAACATCAACATTTTTAGGTAAATCTTCCACTAGAAAATAATCTTTTTTATCTCCTTCATTTTTCAACGAAAGAATATTAACTTCCAAAGCCTCTCGAAGATCTTGAAAAATCCCTTCAGCTTCCCAAGTCATAGGAGAACAAGTTAATTCAACCCCATCCACTGGAGCATAAAGACGCAAAACATCTACAGAATAATTTTCTAAAAATAAACTATTCTGTTCTTGTTCGTAAACTTCTTTTGAAGCTTCATAAAGTTCTCCCAAAACCGATTTAACTACAAATTCATGATCTTTAATTAAAAAAGATTCAGTTCCTTTTTCTACAGTCAAATCCATTTTCAAATTCACTTTAACTTCTCCATTTGTAATTAAAACCTCTGCAGTAGGGTTTCCTCTAAAAATTATAAAACCTTCATCAACATATCTATCTAAATCACAAGAGATAATTCTTCTTTCAACAAATTTTGCAATTTCATCTTCGATAAATTCTTTGGAAGGAACATTTTCTCGAGGGAAATTTGAACCCGACATATAATACCAATAAGGAATTTCTACTCCAGCAAAAGTTAATTGTGATGAAAAAGGTTGATAACGAGAACCAGGTTCAAAAGTTGGCAAATCGATATATCCCCCAGTTGTTTCTACTAAAGAAATTCCAGTATTTGCAGCTTCTTCTAAACAAGATAAAAAACTAACTTGAATTGGAGAAACACTTTCAGGAACAACTTCATTTTTTATAACATTTTTAAGAATAAAATAACCCCCAACCAAAGCAACCAAAACCAAAGCTATTATGATGAAAATAGTCACTTGTCCTCTTTTGTTCTCACACCCTTTAACCATATCTAAAAAATGAAAAACGTCTATATAAATATTATCAATCTACGCCTGAAGAATATTATTTCCTCTTTTCATTAATTGACGGAATGCTGCGAAAAAAAGAAGCAATCCTCCAACAAAAATAATCAAATTATTGAACTTTAAAATAAATTCTGGAACCTCCAAAAAAGAGAATTGGAAATTAATGAAATAAATAGCAAAAACTGCATAAACTAAGAACAAAAGAATTTTGTTTCTAAAACCTCTCTTTTTCATAACTTAATCAGGGAAAAAGCGTATATAAAAGTTACTTCTTTTTTATTTTTCCACCAATAATCTGGCCCCAATTTTCCTCTAAGATTTTAAAATTCAATTTCTTTTTTTCAATCTTTGCCAAATAACATAGATCATTAAAAAAATTTTCAGGAATAACTCGAGATTCAACAAAATAATTCTTCAAAGTTGAATAAGGAATTTCAAACCCAAATTGATTCAATGCTCGAAGAGAAGGACAATTAAGTTCCTCTAAAACCTTTTTCAAAAACAATCTTTGTTCCCCCGAATTAAATTTTATTCTTTTCATTTTTTTCTCTGCCTTTTTTCCACTTGCCACCACTCTCTTGCCCCAGTTGTCCAAAAATTCTAGATTTCAGGGTCCAACCAATTTGGACAAAAGAGAATTTTTCATTCTCCGCAACAGGACAACTCATAACAAATGCTAAAAGCATTTGCAAATTAGGGAAGTTATTGTAAAAGAAACCCTTTGTTTATTTTACTACGGGACCACGAAGAACCAAAACTTTATAAACTAATCTCTCGCAGTAAAAATATGAAAATCCCAAAGACAACAAAGAGATTTTGTCCAGTTTGTAATAAACAAACTGATCAAAAAATAAAAAATATTGGAACAGGTTTTTCTAGAGGAAGCATGACTCGTGGTGGCGGGAGAGCAAGAGCTAAATTAAGAGGAATTGGGATTGGAATTGGTAACTTGGGTAAATGGGGATCTAAACCAGCAAATGCAAAACATAAAAGAAAATCCAAAACAACCAAAAAGACAAATATAATGTATACATGTAAAGAGTGTAAAAAATCAAAATATCAGAAAAAAGGACAAAGGGCAGGAAAAGTAACACAAGAATAAAATGGCAATAGCAAAAAAGAAAAAAAGGTTCTTCAATATTGAAATGCCTTTAATAAAAAAAGAAACACAACTTCAAGCATTTGAAGCAAAAGAATTGGATAACAGATTCATAAAATATGATTTAACTAGAATCTTCAAAGGAAAATCCATGTTAATAACATTCAAAACAAAACTGGTAGATGAAGAAATATTAACCGAACCAAGGGAATTGAGACTAATGCCTTATTATTTGAGAAGAATGGTTCGGAGAGGAACAAATTATGTTGAAGATTCTTTTTCCACAGAATGTGAAGATGCTCAAATAAGAATAAAACCTTTTTTGGTAACTAGGAGAAAAGTTTCCAGGGCAGTTAGAAAAGCTTTGAGAAATAAAACAAAAGAAGAATTAGTTAAATGGGCAAAAGAAAATTCTGCAGAAAATTTATTCTCTGAAGTTTTAAAAAATAAAATTCAAAGAGAATTAAGTATGTCATTAAAGAAAATTTATCCATTATCATTATGTGAAATAAGAGTTTTGAAAGTTGAAAAAATGAATGACGAAAAAACTGAATAATTCTGAACAATAACTTTTAAAAAACCTGTTTCTAATAATATTCTATGCCTGTATAGCTCAGTGATAGAGCGGCTCCCTTGTAAGGAGTAGGTCGTGGGTTTGAATCCCTCTACAGGCTTTTTATTTTCAAACCCTTCGACCGTTTGGTCGTGGTGAACAATTCTGAAATTTCTAATAAACGAATGAAATGAGTTTAAAGAACATTTCACGGATTGTGAATTGTTTTGAATCCCTCTACAGGCTTTTTATTTAATAAATAACTAAACCACTCAATAAACTTTAACCAACCCACTAAATTTCATAGAAAAATCACTATTAGCAATTATTTTATACTCTTCTCCAAGAACTAGATATTTAAGTGTATATTCTGAATTGGCAGGAAGAAATCTCTTCCCCGTTGAAATTTCTTCTATGTAATCTATCATAGAAAGATATCCTCCAAAAGCCAAATCTAAATCTATAAAATCTCCTTGTAAATTATTCATCTTTACCATAACTGATTTATATTTTTCAAAAAACAAATAAGTTATATTTGACCCAAGCCAACTTCTTTCCTTTATTGCAGATTGATCATCAAAATAATTTGGCATAAGATTTGGGATATTGTATGGATTATCCATAATTCCATCTCCGTCTGAATCAACATAATCTCCCTCGGCATCCCAGAAATTTTTAGAAATTACAAACTCTTCTCCCCACAAACCAAACCCATTATAACCAATAAAATTATTCCATTTTAATCTATATCCATTTGCATAAATAAAATGAGGTGTATCCCACGCAGAATAAGGGTAATCTTTTAACCCGACAAACTCATTGTTTCCAGCAAAAGAATTGCAATTTTCATCTGTAAAAAGCCTTGAACCATCATCACTTCTTGTGTGATCATAATAATTATTAGAGATTACATTTTTCCTTCCACTCATGAGCATGGTTCCCCAAATCCCATTACTTGAAGTTAAATTGGATACAACGCCATTCCCAGGGAGATAATTGTATTTGACTACTTGATCATCATTAAAATCAGAAACACCCAGGGGAAAACAAATAAGTTGAGTTTCATTTTGAGTATTAACAGAAGTAATAAAACGATTATGTAAAACTTTACTCTCACTAGATTCCTGAACAGTTAAAACAGCGTACATCACAGGACCCAGATATGATCGATTTTCTACATGAAAAACATTATTCTCAAAAACAAAATAATCAATCCCAGATGCATCATTGATTCCATCAATAAAAGTCCCGAAAGCAAACAAACTAGATTTATCAAAATCTTTAAAAATTAAATTTCTAACAGTAATATTTCGCCCAATTCTTTGATAGGTAATCATATCAACAGTCTGTATTAATAATCCCACATCAACATCTATACTCCCACTTTTAAGAGTAACACATTGTCTATGTTGGTCGACAACTTCTCCTCCAATTGTCAAATTATATTTAGCATAAACAAAGATATTCTCAAAGAGAGGATACTCGCCACACTTAATAAAAATTTCATAGTTTGAATCCGCTGCGTCAATCGCATCTTGGATATTATCAAAATCTCCTGTGCCATCTAAAGCAACAGTAAAATATTGAAACTCTGAAGATTCTTTCAACTTATCTCCTTTCTCCACAACATCGGGATATGAAACTCCCAGCTCTCCATAAGGAATTTTAAATTTATCGAAATGGATCTTCGGATCTGGCAAAGAAAAAGATTCAGAACTAACGAGCTCCTTCTTGGCACCATCTCCTTTTTCAGAAGAAAATGAAAATTTAGAAAAAAGATTATTAAAAAAATTATTTTCTTCCAAATTAGATTTATAAATTGCTAAACCAGTCTTCTCTCCCCCAATCAAAATATTAAAAGCAAAAAATAAAACAACGAAACAAATAATAAGAATAACAAAAAAATTACTTCGTAAACTCCTCATAAAATAAAAAAGCATATTTCCTTTAAAAATTTTTGCTCTAAAAATAAATCTCCTCACAACAAACAACTTCCAACCTCAAAAATTCATTTAACCTTATTAACCATATAAATAAAAATAATTTTATCCCCTGAATCTATACGTTGGCATTTAACAGATTCTTCAAACGTCAAATCTCCTCGCAATTCTCGAGGAATTAAAAAATATTTAGTAGCTTCATTTGTTCCTCTTTGAGAAAGATTTGTTTTAATTTCAGCAGAATCTTCTGAAAAAAGATGAATATTTTTAACATGCCCTTTTAATTTTAAAGATTCTTCATAATCTAATTGAACTTCCACAATAACTTTATCCTCTCTCGCGGTTTTTATTGCAGTAATTGAACCCATTTATTTCAAAGCCTCTTGAAATTTAAAAAACATACTTTTTTGCATTTCTTATACATAAACAGACAAATATATAAATAATATTCCATTTTATGG
>CAZFLO010000060.1:0-5105 GCA_964519005.1 Candidatus Woesearchaeota archaeon | reverse complement strand
GAAATAACTTCTTTCCAGTATTGGAAAGATCAATCAAATTTAGTGACATTGATAATAGAAAATTCGGGACTCTCGACGGGAGATTCGGTTAATTTCGATATTCAAGAAGAAGATGGGATTTGTCCAAATGATTTCATTAGAACAGTTACTGGAACAGTAAACTCAGAGGGAACAGTTTTAGCTTCCTGGGAAATACAAGATTCAGATTTTGAAGCAGCGATGGACGATTTTCCTTGCAATAATGAACAGGGAGAGTACGTTGACAATGATTTCGAATTTTATTTTGAAACAGAATTATCCCCAGAACCAAGTTCCGAATTAAACACAACTTATTATTACAATCCGCTTCCTCCTTGTTTCGGAATAACATCCTGTGCCAGCTATTCGAATGAAAATTCTTGCGAAGCAAATAGTTGTGGCGTAGATCCCCAATTACCCGGAGTAGATTGCTCAAATTCCGATTATGATTGTGGCTGTTCATGGAGCGAATCTTTGGAACCAGCATCTTGTGGGGCAAGATATAATTCAAGCCATGCTGAGCTTTCAATTGGAGAATGTATTTTCATAAATGATTTATCCACGGATGATTGCGAAGATGGATTTTTATCTTTTTCCTGGACAACAACTTGGACTTGGGACAATCAAAACCCTTCTTCAAGCCCACCTCCTTGTAACGAGACTTGGCCGGAAGGAGAAGACAATTTATGCCATTACGATCCAATAAATTCGGTTGCAAATTGTGAAGCCGGTTCAAACGTAATTGCTTGCCCTGCACAGATTCAATTATCGTTCTTTTCAACACTCAATATAATTGCCGCAGTGATTTTGTTAGTGACAATTTATTATTTACTAAAAAGAGAAAAGAAAACAAAGAAGAAAAAGAAATAAGTTTTTCAGAAAAGAATATCTCCCAGAACATTCAAACTAAAAACATAAACAAATCTTTATAAAATAATATTACCTAACTAATTTAAGAAAATGAGGTCGAAAATTTTATTCGTGTTTTTATTAGTTTTTTCTTTAGCTTTCGCATCAGCAAGTTTTGAATTAGGGGAACCAAATAACACAATTTCAACAAACTATGCACTGGGATCATTTCTCTCAGGAGGAATAAACATAAGTTTAGATTCTGAACCATTAACTTCTCTTTTTCAAAATAATCTTGGAAATTCAATTTCTTTAAAAGATTTATTAAATACTTCTGCAAACTCCGGTTTCTCATATGCCTGTAATACTCCCGAATGTAAATCAACCTATGCTGCATCAACTCCAACTACTCAAAAAGAATTCATTTTAAATGAGGGAGAATCAGAAACAATTGGTTTTCAAATAGGCGGAATAATAAGCGAAATAACTTCTTTGGATTTCAATGTTATGAGTACAGCAGACACTTCTTGTACAAATCAATTAAAAATTGATTTGTTGGATGACGGGATTTCAGAATCAGGGAACACAAAGCAGTCTACAGAAACTTGTGGAGAAAAAAACTATAGTTGTTTCAATATGTCTAAAACCTCGCTAGAATCAACAGTTGGATCAACACCTTTCTGTCAAAGAGTTACATTAGATGAAGCCCCAGGATTTGAAGTAGGTGCATGGCTGAAGGAAGACACAGCAGGATCGAAGAAATTTAATATGGTCCTTTATTCTTTAATTGGAAATAACCTAACTTCTTGTGAATTAGATTGGAGTTTAATCAATAGCACTGGAAGCGAAGTATCTTGTAGCATTAAATATTTGGTAACAGAACCAACTGACTATTATCTATGTCTTGTTCCTGATGAAGGCGATGGATCATATTTGATGAGGGGACAAAGTCCCGTTGGAGAAAAATGCGGCTTTAACAACATTCCCCCTGGAGACCACGTGGTAGCATATCAGATATTTTTCCAAAAATCAAAATTTTCTGCTGTTGGAACAGTAGCAATTGAAAATGAGCTGAGTTCCCAAGAATTACTTTCAACAAAAATTAAAAATTACATAATTAATACATATGATAGTTTGGATTGTTCCGAGTTTTGTTTAATCCCCCTAAAAATAACTTCAAATGTTGATCAAACAATCATAGTAAAAGATTTAGAATTAAAATACGATCAAATAGGTTTGTCTGGAGTTATCAATAGTAATTTTCACAACTTTTCAACAGCCCCAGCAAAGATAACTTCTCCCTTTCAAAACTTGTTGTTTGATGGTGCTGAATTTTTTCTTTTCTCATCTCCTGGTTATAGGTCATACAAACTTTTCTTCAATCAATTGGAAGTTTACAATGGAAATTTTTCAATGAAGAATATTTCAATTACGATTTCTCCAACAGAAATTCCGGTTTCTTTTCCAACAGTAATTTCTGCAGAAATAAATTCAGAAAATGAAATAGTTAGTTACTCTTGGGATTTTGGGGATGGCGCAACCCAGACAACAACAATTCCAGAAGTAGAACACACTTATTCAGAAAAAGGAGAATTTAATTTGGTTTTAGAAATAACGGATGTAGGGGGGATTATTTTTTCAAAGTCAGAAACCATAACAGTAAATATTTCCAAAGAAATAATTGATTCAAAAATAGCAGAACTTGAATCAAAAATAATTTCTCTTGAATCACAAATGAATTCATTAGGCGAGTTCACAAAAAAGATGTTGGGAGAATATATCGGTCTAGATGAAACTAAAACAATTCTTGAAGAAATAAAAACAAATTATTCTTTAGACGAAAATGACACATCTTTTATACTCACTTTAATTAATTTGGATCTTCCCGAGGGATTTTTGAGTGTGCCAACATCCCAAATAGCATATTATCCTTCAGAATCCACAGTAAATTTAGCCATCTTAGAAACGATTCAGGGAGAAAGTTACACTCCAGGAGAGGAAGAAGCCTATGTTAATTCAATTCTTGCTTGGTTCCAAAATAATATTGATGCAACAATAATGATAAATGAAATATTAATTGATGAAGGAGAAGGAAATACGGCAGCTTTCAGAATTTTTTCAATAGACATTTCAAAGAAAGGAACTCTTTCTGAGGATCCAGATGTAGTTATAAGGGAATTAGGAGGTTTAACTTTCAAAAATTCTTTCGCAAAAGAATCAACAAATGGGTATACTCATTTTAAATTGGGAACAATCAATCACTTGGAAATCTACACTACAGAGAATATAGATTTTATTCAATTGCCCTTCTTCATTTCCCCCAGCCTGAGTAGCGTTTTTACTTCAACAATTCCAGATGTTGAGGGGACAAAAGAAAAGGACTGGCGTATCTTCGCAGCAATTATTCTGGGAGTATTAATTTTAGGAGTGATTGCATATTTCATTATCGGAAACTGGTATAAAAGAAAATATGAAAATAAATTATTCCCCAATAAAAATAATTTTTTCAATATGATAACTTATGTCAACAATTCAAAGAAAAAAGGAATGAAAAATTCCGAAATAAGGAAAAATTTGTCCAAAGTGGGTTGGAGTTCTGAACAAATAAGTTATGTGATGAAAAAATATGCTGGAAAAAATACTGGAGTTCCAGGGATCAATGCAAATAAACTTCCAAAATAAAAATAAAGTCGAAAATATAAAAACTTTAATAAACAAAAAAATCTTAAATAAAATATGGCAATGAAATCAGTAAAAGGATTCTTCAAAAAAGTCTTCGCAAATGTGTTCAAGAATAAAAAAGACATAAGGCTGGGATTTTATGGCCCCCCTAATGCAGGAAAAACTTCTCTTGCAAATAGAATTTGTAAAGATTTCACAGGGGAAGAAATAGGTTCAGTTTCAAAAGTTCCTCATGAAACAAGAAACGTCCAATTTAAAGAAAAAGTAGAAATTTCTTACAAAGGAAAATCAATGACTTTCAAGATGATTGATACGCCAGGAATAACAACAAGAGTGGATTATGAGGAATTCTTAAAATACAAAGTAAAAAAGAAAGAAGCAAAGTCAAGAGCAAAAGAAGCAACTCAGGGAATAATAGAATCAATAAAATGGTTGGATGATATGGACCTGGTAGTAATTGTTTTAGATTCAACAGAAAATCCGTACAATCAAGTAAATATAACAATTATCGGAAATCTTGTAGCAAGAAAAATACCTGTTTTAATTGTGGCAAATAAATCCGATTTAAGAAAAGCCAAACTAAAAAAAATTGAGGAAGCTTTTCCAGAATACGATGTAATTGGAATAAGCGCAAAGTATGGTAAGAATCTAGATGATTTTTATGATGCCGTATTCAAATTGTCTAAAAAAATAAAATAAAATGGCAAAAAAAGTAGTGAAAAAAAAGAATAGAACAAAAAAGATTAATGGGTTTAGAATTCAGTTCATGCCTTATTCAGAAATCAAAAATGAGGGGTCAACCGAAAGAATAAGGAAAATTTTGGATATTGCTTTCACAAATTCAATTTTAATTTTGCAAGGTCGGTTAAAACCTGATGAAGAAACTCGTTTAATTGAAGACACAATGGCAATGATCGGACATGTGAAAAATTTTAAAGGAATTGAATTAGCTGTTATTTCTCCTCATGAAAACCAATCTCCTATGGAAAAATTAAAATATAAAATTGCAACAAGATTAAGTGGAGCAGATTTAGGCGCAATAACAATTATTGGTCCAGCCACAGTTGTAAGAGAGATAAAACAAGATCCTAAGAAGATTGAGTTGTTGTTGACCAAGTAATTAATCACAAACAAATTTAAATAATCATAATTCTTATTAATTTTACAATGCCACATCAATGTGTTAAATGTTCAAAAATAATTCCAGTTGGAAGTAGGGAAATAATAGAAGGTTGCAACAAATGCCATTCTAAGTTTTTTTTCTATATTCGTGAAGAACAATTAAAGAAATTACAAGAGCAAATAATTGAAATTCCTGAAAATGAAAAAAATCAAATAGAAAAGGATGTGCGGGAAATTGCAGGAATCACAGACTTGGATGCCCCAGTAATTTTAGATTTCGAATCTGTGAAAGTTACAGGGGAAGGAAAATTCGAATTGGATTTATCAAATTTATTCAACAAAAAAAGACCTTTAGTCTACAAATTAGAAGAAGGAAAATACATGATTGACCTTGCAAGAACATTAAAAGATAATGCCGATGAAGTAGTTGATTA
>CAZFLO010000059.1:0-5207 GCA_964519005.1 Candidatus Woesearchaeota archaeon | reverse complement strand
ATGAGGAATTCCAATTAATTCCAAAGCTCTTTTTCCAAGAGGAAATTTTTCTTTTGCTTTTTTTGTCCAGTGTAAAATTAATTTATCCTCAAGAACACTTTGTTTTAACCAATCCAAAAATCCAATTAATTGGTCTTTAGAAATTTCAGTCCAATAATAAATATATTTAGGATAAAAGGGAATTCCATATTTCTCACTAATTTTTATTGCCTCCTCAAAAGAAACATTATTGTAATCAATTGATTTTGAAAAATCTTCGTCTTTTTCTTTTAATTCCAAATTCCACCATTCTTCAACATACCCTGGTTTCAAAAGCATAGCATTCCTATTTGCAACATCAGAAAAAGGAAACAACATATCTCCCAAATAAATTATTTCTTCCACATCTTTGTAAATTTTTCTAGCTTCTTCTTTATCTTTTAATTGTTTAACTGTCCCACTTTTTAATTTAACAATTGGTCCTTCAATAGTATCACAAGGAGCAATAGCACAACCTTTAGTTGGTTTTTCTACTTTAAGTTGAGTTCCCGTTGCTAAAAAATCATCACTAACACCCATTGTTGCTGGATGCACACAAACAGCACTAAAACCTGAATTTCTCCCCCGACCATATCTAAATCTAAAAGAACCACTTCTCCCAGGATGACCATACACTGGACGTCCAGCAACTAAATCTTTAATCTAAGTTAGTTTACCTTCTCCCTTCTCTCCTTTACTACTTCCTTTTTTATTCACCATTTCTATATATTCTTCCATCCAATCAAAACCTTTCCCTTGAATTCCATTTTCACGTGCCATATTATACAACCTGAAAGCTTTTGGTCCTTTTTGGGCTAAACCTTCTGCCATAATTAAACAAAAACCACTACGAAGTTGATTTGTATTTACTCTTTCTAAATTTTTATAATTAGAAACTTCCATTTTCTCACTAGGATCTCCCGCAACTTGAAAAGGCATATGAGTTGCAATAAAAATAACTTCTTCTTCCGTCGGCATATATTGTAAATTTGTAATTCTCTCATGAAAATCAGATAATTCAGTCCAAACTCTTTTTATCTCATCTTCTGTAGGATCATATTTTGCAAATCCAAACTTCTCCCTCAAAAAATCAATTAAAAAACAAGCTATACAAGAAGCAGTAGTTCCAGCTGAACGTATTGGTCCAGAAAAATTAGCAATAATATATTCTTTCCCTTCACGAGTTTTTCCTATTTCTAGTCCAGTGTATCCTTCAATAGGTGAAGAAACAACCCCCAAAGTAATATAACAAAAACCTACTCTGATTCCTGCATCCATCGCTTGGACAATGTTTTCAAATTTACAAAATTTCTGATCTGCAACTTCTTCTGCAATTGTAAAAATAACTGTAGGATCAAGTTTTCCATATTGTTCCTCTAACTCCAAAATTCTCTCGGTAATTCCAGAATTCAACATTTGAGGATAGACTGTAGAAATTAATCCTACAACTTTTTCAGCCATAGATAATGCAACAGGAATCTCAACTTTATTCACAGGATCATATCCTTTTTTTCTAGCTTCATTAGCCATTAAATAAACTCCTTCAACTTCCTTTTGTAACCGATTCATATAATCTTTCGTTTCTTGTTTATAATTTTCCATACTCATTTTTCGCCTCCTAATTCCTCAATCAAAGACACACTTTGAGATTCTATTTTCTCCAAAACTTCTTCCCAATTATTAACCCGAAATATATTTTCCCCCAATTCCTCATTCTTATTCCAAGGTTGATTTATTAGAATACTTTTAATTCCTTTTTCCGAACAAGAATTTAATGTCTTTAATCTATCATCAATAATAATATTAATATTATTTTCTAAACAATAATCTAATTTTTCTTTGATTAATTTCCTTTCTTTATCAAAAACAAATAAAATTTCAAAATCAAAATCAAAATATTCTTTTAATTTTTTAAAAGTTGTTTCAAATAATCCTTCATGTCTAGCTGTAATAAAATAAATTTGGTATTTTTGGCTCAATTCATTAATAGATTCTATTACTCCCTCCATTAATTCAAATTCATAAGAACCTTCTGAAAAAGAAAATTCATCTAATAAAGAAAACGCTTCTTCTTGAGAAATATTCAAAAGTTTTTCCAAAGAATAGAGATAATATTTATTTACATCTAATTTTGTTCCAAATTTATTATTATAAAATTCAAAAAACTTTTTATGAAATTTCCAAATAGTGTCATCAATATCAATTCCAATTTTCAATTTTTTAATTTCCATCTTTTTCCTCATATCTTTTAACATCATCTTCTCCAGTTTCAAAATCCAAAATTTTAATTTGTCTAGTTTTCAAATTAATCATTGGAACTTTCGAATGATCAGGAGTATTTCCAAATTTCTCTTGGTAAGGAGTCCACCCTTCCCAACTAGAAATAGAAACAATTAAAACATTATTATAATGAACAACACCACTTTTGTGTGTATGCCCCGAAACAAAAATATCTGGAGATTTTCTAATCAACAAAGAATCTTTTTCATTGGGAAAATATTGTGTAGAAGCGTGGGTTGGCGCCAAATGCCTATTCTTCAATAAATATTCCATAATTTTTACAGGATTATTCATGGTTTTCTCAAGCATCAATTTAGGAATATTATTAGCATAATAGGGAAAAGAAAATCCATGATATGTTAAAATATCAAAACCCTCAAAACCTTCCCTTTCTCCAATATTAATTACGGCAGGATTTTCAGTTATAATTACATTCTCTAATTCATATAATGGCCAAGCATATTTTTCATTCAAAAGAGGTTGCGGTTCCATAATTCTAACACAATCATGATTTCCTGGACTAATAATAATTTTAATATCTTTTCTAATTTTTCCCAATAATTCTGCCATCTTTTGAAATTGTTCTTCCAAATCTACAATTTTCAAATCTTTTTCTTGATTAGGATAATTACCTACTCCAGTAATCAAATCTCCTACAATAAATAAATATTTTATTTTATACACATAATCTTCTTTACCTTCATCTCCATTCAAAAAACTAATAAATTTCAAAAAATCTTTTTCTAAAAAATTATCACTACCAAAATGAATATCTCCAATAAATAAAGCATATTCTTCTAAAGGACCTTTTTTTCTTTCATTTAAAATAGTTTCCGGATAAATTAAATTACTCACAAACAAAATATCACTATTTCCTAATCCCTTAAAACCCAAAACTGAATCTAGAGCAATATTTTCTGCTTCTTCCAATAATTCTTTTTTATTATTAGAAATAAGAACTTTCATTCTTCCAGTCAAATCTTCAATTTCCAACATCAAATTTCCATTTTTAGTCATTTTCTTCTCAGAAACTATTCCAATAACAGAAATTTTTTGTTTGTCCTGAGAAATTTTTCCAATAGAAATTAAATTTTCAAATTCAGGTCTATCTTGCATAATATTTTTCAAATCAGAATATCTATTCTTAAAATGAGTTACAAAATCCTTAACCACCAAACTTCGAGGAATAGAAGGATTTGAACGAGCTATCTTTACTTTTGCTTCGAAAGTATCAAATTTTTCAAGATCTTTATTTTTCTCAATAAACTCAGAAGATTCCAAATTTAATTTTTCCGCCAAATTAAAAAAACTTTTATCTTTACTTAGAGAGATTTCTTTAATAAATTTTTTTACAAGAGATTTATTCTCTTCAATCAATAATTTATTCAAAAATTTCTTTCCCGTAGTTGATTTTAACTTATCTAAAAAAATTTGAACAGAATCAATTTTATACTCTTGGAGATTATCCAATAAAAAATTATCCAATAAAATATTCCTTTCTAAACAATAATCTAATAATTCTTTTTTCATCATTTTTTATTTTTTCCATATTCATTATTCAAAAAAATCAAGAATATTCTAAACTTGACTCCACAATTTCTTTTGCTTTACTCAAAACATTATTTGAAATAGATAATCTTATCTCTCTCATCCGCCCCCCACGTCCTTTTGAAATAACTCTCACATTAATAATTCCCAACATATCAAATTCTTGAATTATATCCCCTACTCTCCTTTGAGTCAAAAATTCAATTTTATATGTTGAACATAATTGTTGATAATAATTGTAAACATCACCTGTAAAAATAGATTCATTTTTCTTTTCTTCAGATAATTTAATTATCGAGTATAAAACCATTTGAAATTGTTTAGGATGACTAGTAATAACATCCAAAATTTTATCACGTTCTATTTTATTTTTTGCTTCATCTATATGGACCACAGTAATTTTAGGAGAAGAATTTCTCTCAGCCAATTCAGCCGAAACCCTCAACAAATCCAAAGCTCTTCTTGCGTCTCCTGATTCCCTTGCAGCATAAGCAGCACATTTAGCAATAACTCCATCTTCCAAAATTCCTTCCTTAAATGCTCCCTCTACACGTTTAGTTAAAATATCTTGAATTTGTAATGCATTATATGGGGGAAACACAATTTCTTCTTCAGATAAAGAACTTTTCACACGAGGATCAACATTATCTAAAAAAGTCAGATCATTTGATATTCCAACTACAGAAATTTGTGATTGTGATAACTCCGAATTCAATCTAGTCAAATTATACAAAAAATTATTAGAGATTTTTTTCACAATTTGATCTATTTCATCCAAAATCAATACAACTAATTGTTTCTTTGAATCAACCAAATCAATAAACCTACTATAAACTTCCTGAGTGGGCAATCCCGTAGCAGGAACACTTCCTCCTAATTGACGAATTAATTCTGCTAAAATCCTATACTCTGTGTCTGCAACTTGTTTAAGTTTACAATTCAGATAATGGAGCTTCAATTCAAAATCTGAATCATCTGATTTTTGCATCCTTTTTTGTAGAGCATCCCGAACCTTTAGAATGGACAAAGTCTTTCCCGTACCAGTATTTCCATATAAAAATAAATTACTAGTCTTTTCCCCTCTCAAGACAGGTGCCAAAATAGAAGCAATTTGTTTTATTTGTTCTCCCCGATGAGGTATCGTCTCAGGTTTATAATTAGTTTGTAAAAAAGATTTATCTTTAAAAATATTATTTTCATCAAAAGAATCAAAAATTTCTTCTAGTTCATCACTCATTCTAATCCGAATTTCCTTTTTTATTTAAAATCTTATCTAATTTATTATTCATATTTAATCTCTAATCACACACGTCTATTTCTTATGGAAATAACCAATGATTAATATTTTATGAAGAGAAAAA
>CAZFLO010000058.1:0-5407 GCA_964519005.1 Candidatus Woesearchaeota archaeon | reverse complement strand
CGTCGATAAAGGGTGTTTTGAAGGATTAACTTATAAGTCTTTTGGTGTCTCTTTTCAGAAAGGACAGAAATAATTTTTGGAAATATTTATGGAAAACTATATATATTCAAAAATAATATATATGTTATATTCAGTGAAAAATGGTAAAAACAAAGACAAGAGAAGTTACAATTAAAGAAAGCGGGGGAACTTTTAACATATTTTCTTCTTCTAATTCCAAAGATAAAGAATATGATTTTGATGGGCTTTCTGCTTTGCGGCAATTGTTGTCTAAAGAAAAAGCAAAAATGCTTGACGCGATAAAATACAAAAATCCTACTTCAATTTATGGGCTTGCGAAAATATTGGGAAGACCTTTTAAGGCCACAATGGATGACATTAAACTTTTGGAAAGGTTTGGTTTTATTAATTTGATTGAAGAAAGAACGAAAAAGAGAATTCGACATAGGCCGGAAATTGCGGTTGATCATATGATTATTCATTTGAAAATCTAGGGAATTTTGTTTCTTTTTGGTTAAAATGCAAAAATTTGGTTTTCTTACAATCAATAGATTGCGGCAAAAATAAAATTTTCGATTTTATTCCAAAAATAATTCAAAATCCAAAAAGAAAGATAAAAATAAACCATGTAAAAAAGATTTTAAAAATCTAAACATATGCAGTAAAAATTATGTCTATTCCTCCATCCAGAACTTGTATGTATCCTTTGTTTGCCCGGGTTTTATTTCCTTCATAAAAACCAATCAATTCTTGACCTTCAACTGTTACATTTAGTAAATAACCTTTGGTTGGCCAATTTTCGCCTACTTTCCAACTACTTTCGATTATTCCCCTTAACGTTTCATTCAATACCTCACAAGAAGATTTCTCATTAAAACATATTTTGTTCTGATCGCAGGCCAGAATTAATCTTTGAAGATTATAATAATTTGACGCATATCCTATTTCGCAATCTGTTGTATAGGCTAAAAACGATTGGACGAATGCTTCTACTTCTAGATTATCTGTGGGAGAATCGTTTGATTTTTTTAATGAAATGCTTAGGAAAATTAAAAGAAGGACAGAAACAATTATAATTATTAAAGCAAATCCTACCATTTCTGATTGTGCCTTTTTTTTCATTTTAAAATCCTATGAATATCTTGCCGATTTCGCATTTATCATATGATGCCCCATTTGCAAATTCTTTTCTACATAATGTTGCGAATGATGACTTATCGCCAGATACTCCCCCTTCTGAATAAATTTTGAAAAAATTACAATCGGGGTAATTTTGTGAATTGCAGATCACTTCTTCTCCTTCGGGGTAGAGCTTTCTTATTTCTAGAGATTTTACATTCCAAAAATTGCCATATAGCTCGTTATTTTTTATTAATCCCATAATCTTATCTTGATCTATACAATTTACTTTTTGTCCCCCATATGCTGCGCCACACGAAAACTCCGGGGAATTTGCTAACTTTGTTACTGTTTCTGCAGCATCCGTTTCTTCAAGTGCTGCCGCATTTTTCTTTAACCCCGAGAACATTGTTGAAAGCATGAATAATCCCACAAGAACGAAAAATAAAGTTATCGCGATTAGCATAAATGCCATCTGTTGAATTTTCATTTGGCCTTTTTTGTTTACCATAGCGCGCACTCCGAATATCTATTTTTGCTCTCCAATTCTTCTAACGTGTAAGAAAGATCTTCAAAATCTTCTGGGTTTTCGAAATCGTTTGCGAAATTTTTAATGCTTTGTAATTCTAATGCGAAATTATTTGTGCATCCTCTCTGAGAAGTTAATTTGTCTCTCTCCAAATAAATTTCAATAAGTGAGGAGGTTCTTTTCATTAACCTTCCTACCTGGCAATCATAGATTCTTTTGTCTGAAAATATTGCTGCAAACATTAATGCATCTCCGTGAAAATAATATTTTTCTTCCCTTTTGGTTAGATAATCTTCGTTATAATTTACTAAAATGTCACAAGAATCTCCACTAAAACAAACTGTTGTATCTTCAACTTTGCAATTTTCCTCCCCAACTCGGATACTTTGAATTCCGGAAGAACTGTCTTCCCCGTACAATTTTTCTAGCTCTTCTTCAATTTCTGAAGGGGACTCGATAAAACAATATCCTTTGTTTGAGGGAATCAAATAAATTATACTTGCTACCTTAAATGGAAATTTGAAAGGTTTGGAAATTAAATGGAACACTTTGCCTTCGGAAACACTTTTCGAGAAGAGATATTTATTTGAGAAAGTTATTTCCTGATTCTTCTTGCTCCAAGATCCTTTAAGTTTTTCACTTAATTTTATTCCCTGTCTTCCAAAATATTCTCCCGAATCCTCCAAAGAATAACAAGTTGAATAAATTCTTGATTCTACGGGAGTCGTGAATAATCCTGCCCGAATAGATTCAAAACTAGATTCTAAAGGATCTAAAAGAATTTCTATTTGTTTTGCTCCTTTTACCGAGGAGATTGAACCTGCCGAATCGGTAAATTTTGATAAACCATAAATTGTTCCTCCTAAAATAATTGCTCCAACAATTATTGCGAAAATCCAGGAAAATGATATGTCCAAAAAACCTTTTTTCTTTTTCATTTTAAACTCTTGAAATTGTTATTAGAGGTTCTCCATAACTTTTTTGAATCATGAAAGTGAATTTTCCTTCGAAACCATTTATACAATATTCTCCTCGGCTTCCTGCGTTAACTATCTTCTCTATATCTAGATGTTTTATCATTACCCCTGGACGGAAATCTTTTCCTTGATAAATTAAATTTTCATCTATGTCTTCGATAAAACAAATTGCATCTACTCCTTTTGGTAAACTATTAATAAATTCTTCTTCCCCGTGAGAACTTAGATAAATCTTGTCTACTGCTGATTGTAAATCTTCGGTGAAAGAACGGTATTTAATTTCTTTTTGAAAACTCATGAATTTGCCTATTGCATAAAATGCAAAAGCTATGAAAATGATTATTAAAATAATTGAGAAAATCATCCCGAAAGATAATTTCATCTGCCCCTTTTTTTTCATGGATAAGATAAGTAATTTATGCTTATAAGTTTTACTCGAGAAAATAATTGTAGAAGCAAGTGACATATGTCTCTCCCAAAATAAGCTAGTAAAATTTAGGTTTCATAATCGAAATAATAAATTTCACGAAGTAGTTCGGAAATTTAGGGAAAATAATTGATGTTCTCATTGAGTAAATTTAATAATCTAACTTAAATTTTGTTCTCGGAATAATTTAATCATCAAGGGGAGTAGAAGCCTGAAGTATAAGGTCGTCCCGCGGGAAGCGACAATTAATCTTAGCGAAGCTTGATTAATTAAACGGGAAGATAATATAATTTTATACATGAATTAATTTTTGGTAATAGGAAAATATGTTCCTGGATTGCACACTCGAGAAAATAAATTCCTATTCAAAAGCTCTTGCAATTATTGAGCAATCATTTTGATCAGTAGGTAAATTACCAAAGACGTCTTTACATTTTATGTATAAATTCATTTCAGTGTTCCAGTCCACATAATGCATTACTCCTTCGACGGTTGTGAGTTCAGTTCCCTCGCTATAATCATAATTACATTCGGTTGTTGAATCCACAGAATAAACGCAGGTTGCATCTTCGTTTGTTATTAATTTTAAACTGCTTCCTTCTGAATACATACGAACAACTATTGGGGAGGTCTTATCTATTTCTATTGTGAAATTTATTGAATTGTTTACAACATTGTTTGCTTCGTCTCTGCATTTTATGTCATACCTGTGTGGCCCTGATTCAAGATTTATATTTTGTGTATGTGTTGATAAGAAATCAAAATTTCCGTCGTTGAAAAAATAATCTATGTATTCTCCGTCAATTCCATATTGACATTTTGATCTTCCCTCATTTGCTCCTGCGGAAGTTTTTACTTCTAATTTTACTGGGAGAGGTTGGAGTGAAGTTATCATTTTTGAACCTGTTTCTTTTCCATTTGCAGTTATTGAATCTATTTGTAATGGATATGTTCCAATAAGGACAGTAATGTCTGATATGCCATTGGAATATCTTTTTCCTTGCATTGTTGGTTCCCACCAGGGTTTGTCTTTACACCTAACAAAATATTCATTCTCTTGTCCGCTTTGAATTCCTGTTAAATTCGTTCGCCAACCATAAACTCCGGGAGAGAAATATTTTGTTATGTCATATGAACAATCAGACATGTTGTGATTCATTCTTTCATAATCTAAATCTTGGAAATCCCAACGACAATCCGCCGGTTCATCTGTGTAGACTTCAAAAGAATAATTTGAAACATTGAATGTTACATAACCGTCAACGGGAGCATTTGTTCCTTCAATTACTGGTGCCTCCGTTTCTGGTCCTTTTTGAATACAAAATTCCATATCAAATGTAGCCGTATTTATGTTTCCATTATAATCTTTGCATCTGATGAAAAAATCATGGGTGTTTTCTGGAGGGATTTCGAATCCTGCTCCCAGCATTGCTTCCTCTCCGGGAAATGCACTTGCAGGCAAAGTTAGTACATGTTCTAATGTGTGGAAATCATGTCCCATTATCTGGGCCATGTCATCATAAGAGGGCCCCCTTAATGGATCTATTTTACAAATTGAATATTCGCTCGTATTTATCCCTAGAGTTATGGACTTGGAAGGAGGAATACAACGTTCGGAATCTGCCTCGTAAATTATTTTTACTCCATATTCCTTTGGATATTGTGCTCCCGTCTTTATGTATTTGTATCCAGATTCTAGAACTTTTTCTAATGGAGAAATTTCAGGAGGGGCCATGTCCCCCTCATTTATCCAGATACATTTTTCATTTTCATAACCCTTGTTTATTATTTCACAAGAAGTTCCCAGGGAATGACATTGGTAATCTCCACAAGCGTATCCTAAGTCATTACATTTTTCACAATTCTCTCCTCCCGAAGGGGCGTGCCATATTCCTGCTCGGTAAAGGAAAATATCTGCTGAATAGTCTTGGTAATGTAAAATACTCCCGAAATGACTTAGTGATCCCCACCATTCATACCAGGTTCTTTTATTATCTAAACCAAAATGAACATCATAATCACTTGGAAAGTTCTCTCCTTCTGCAGAAGCGACATTTAAATTATTTATCAAGAAAAGAAAAGAAAAGAAAAAAACAATTGCGATTAATATTGATTTTTGTTTCATGTGTTTTATCCTCGCCGGAAGGAATCCAGAACATAACTGTTTCCCTCATAAATTTTTTCTAAAATGATTTCGTCCTTTGGTTGGCCTTTTTGATCTAATTTGGCAAAACCAGCTTTTATTTCTTCTAAGTTTTTATCAATTCCATTTGGTTCCTCTAAAGAAGTGTAAATTCCTGGTTTATACCCGCAATCTCCTACCGCTTGTGCCCTAGTTTTTATTGATTTCAACCA
>CAZFLO010000057.1:4187-5423 GCA_964519005.1 Candidatus Woesearchaeota archaeon | reverse complement strand
TTCACGATGAAAATGCAAGTTGTGACCCAGAAGGGAGATACAACCAATTCAATTTAAAATACGGGGATAAAACAGAGATCAAAGAAGTTGGAAATAATTGTTATGATATAATTATCAAAGGAAATGATGAAGTTTGTGAAATCCTTCCTGCAACAGAAAAGTTAATGGTGGAAATTTATAGCAAATATCTTGCTATGTAAAATGTCCTTTATTCTTTCAATAATATTTACTTTGTTACCAATAACCGAGTTAAGAGTTGGACTTCCACTTGCTCTTGTAAATGCATCAAAAAATAATATTCCGTTAGGCCCAACATTTATTCTAATTTTACTATTGAATGTTCTTTTAATTTTCTTTGTTTTCTTTTTTCTAGATTATTTGCATAATTTTTTAATGAAAATTTACATTTACGAAAAATTATTTTCAAAATATTTAATTCATCTTCAAAAAAGATCTCATTCATTCGAGAAAAAATTCAAATCCATTGGTTTTCTAGCTTTAGTTTTTTTAGTTGCAATTCCCCTCCCTTTTACGGGGGCCTGGACGGGAGGACTCCTTTCTTGGACACTTGGTTTAAACAGAAAAAAATCAATTGCTGCAATAGCCCTTGGAGTAGTAATCGCCGGAACAATAATTTTCTTTGCCACACTCAAATTTTTATGAACGCTTTTTCAAAGAAGATTTTGAATAGAGAAATTTCAAATCAGAATAGAATGGGATTTCTTTAATTTTGAATTTTTTAACTGACCAAAACCAAATAGCAACAACAAAAATTGTGCTTCCCAGATACCAAAAGAGAATATGCGCAAAATTATATATTGCCTCATTTTGAAAATAAATTACGCTCAAAATAAATATTCTTAAAATATTAATTAATAAAAGTATTCCAAAGGAAACTCCAAGAATTTTCAATCTTTTTTTAACGTCAATTTTTGGAGTAGATAAATTCAAAACAAGCAAAAAATAATATGCCGCTCCAGCAACACAAGCACTAATAATCTCAATATCTGTCAATCCGATAAAAATAGTATTTCCAATAAGGGTAGCATCAAAAAAAAGATTTAACAGCCCATAAACGGGAAAAACGGTCAAGGGCATGAATACCCTATAGAAAAGTCCCATCCCTGGAAGAGCAATCAAGACCAATAACAAATACCTAAATAGGAGATGCATTGAATTATTCCCTTTTACCATAAAAGAAAATGTTAATGGTGGTTTAAATAATTTGAGATTTAG
>CAZFLO010000057.1:0-4087 GCA_964519005.1 Candidatus Woesearchaeota archaeon | reverse complement strand
AAAATTATTTCTGAATGTAATGAAACTAAATAATTTGAGATTTAGAAAATTATTTCTGAATGTAATGAAACTAAATAATTTGAGATTTAGAAAATTATTTTCTTCGTGCAACTCTAACCGCAACAATAATAATTGCAATTACTAATACAAGATTAATCAAAATAATTAAAGCCAATTTCAAATCAATTTTATCAAACAAATTCTTAAAGTCAAATGAACTTTTTTCAACTGTAACAAAAAGAGATCCAGTTTGAACAACTTCATCATCTAACGAAGCAGTAATTTCAAAAGTATGTTCGCCTTCTGAGTCTTTGTTCAATTTTAAAGTAATCATAACGTCTTGTGATTGCCCAGCTTCTAAAACAACAACTCCAGGATTAACGCTAGTTAATGTTGCCCATTCTTCAAATTGATCGACATTCAAAGTCAAAATCATTTGTTCTTCACCGGAATTAGTAATGGTAGCTTTAACAATCATTTCAGTTCCAGCCTTAGCTTCAGAGTCCAAAACAGCTGTAATAGTAGGTTCAACAAACACGCAAGATCCTTCAATTTTAACAAAGAGATCAGTTATTGCTTCATCGTCTTCACTATTTTCGAATAAATCATTATCTTCATCATAAACTTCAAATGAAATATCATAAGTCTTTTCTTCCATTTCTCCCGGAACAGCAAAGGTATAACTAAATTCTTCGTAATCAAAAGATTGTACTTCATTAAACTTAATTATTTCGTTAATTCCCAAAGCATTATTATATATTTGCAATTCAACATCATCCTGGTCAGTGTCACCAATATTCCAAAGTTTCCCAGTAATAGTAACTTCTTCTCCACAAGATAAACTATCATAAAAATCATCTTCAACTTCTACACCATTCATCTCAAATTCAGTAGCAATAACAAAATCATCTCCCGAATTCACAGTCACTTCTATTGAATCAGAAGCACAAGTATCCATCCCATCTTTATCATTTGCACTATTGTCATCAATTTCTCCTTTTGCTTTAAGATATAAAATTGCATCTTCTCCTTCAAATTTATCCAAATCTTCATCCAAAATAAAAGTAAAAGTTGTAGTTATGTCGTCACCATAATCTAATTTAAACTCATCTTCAGTTCCATCCATTATTTTTTCTCCAGCAGTATTATATAATGCCCATTCAATTTCAATTTTTCTAATGTCCCATTCTCCTTTATTTTCAACATCAAATTCTACTTCAATTTCATCTAAAGGATACCAATAATCTTCATCATCTCCAAATCCATTTAAAACATTAATTTCAATACTATCAATATCCAAATCTCCTTCATTAGTGCAGTCTTCACAAAAAGTTGTCTTTTCAAAAGCAAGATTTCTTGTCAAATTCGGATAATCAACTGAATTACTTTCAATTGTCATAGTAGTAGTATATTCTTGTCCCAAAAGGAAATCAAACCCAGTAGAAATTAGATAATTAACAGTAACAGTTATTGTTTCGTTAGCAGGAATACTCAAGCTTTTAGTAATGAATGTGATTGTTTGATCATCTTCAATAATAGTCGCAACATCAATTACGATATTTTCAGCAGTACTTTCATTATTCGTTAAATCAAAAGTAAAATTATTTCCCTCTTGAGCTAAAGTTGGCATAGTAGTTGTAGTTAAAATAGCACTTGTCAATCCTAAAAAGAGTGCAAAAACTAGAACACTTGCAATCATCAATGTGATTTGTTTCTTTGTCATGTCTTCATTTTAAAGTTACTACTTTATAAAGATTTCGATTTTCAAAAATATAGGTTCTAGAAAAGATTTATATAATCACAATTCATTTTATAGTCGATAAAATGGTACTAAAATCTCAAGAAAATTCGGCAGGAGCATGGGCGTTCTTAATTGGAGTTATCTTGGCAGTGCTAATTGGGATAGCCACAAGTTCATTTATTCCCATCTCAAAAATAGTTCAATTCAGCTCACCAATTTATGCTATATTAGTAATCATCGGAATATATGTTGGATTTAAATTACATGTTGAAGGAAAGAACTCCCAGAATTTTTTAATTGCAGGAGCAATCTTGGTTATAGTAAGTAAGTTTGGAATGGAGAGCGTAACAGGTTCATTAATAGGAATAGGAATCGGGGACACAGTAGCGTCAACATTTTCAGCATTATTAACTTTGTTTGTTCCAGCAACAATTATTGTAGCAATAAAGTCAGTATTCTCTTTAGCTAAGATATAGAATTATTTTGAGGAATCTTATTCATATTAATAATAGAACCTTCAGTCAAATCCATTCTAGGACAAGCACTATTTACCCAACAATCAATTCCAAAATTTTCAAATTCAGAAATATCCAAATCATTTGCAATAAATAAATAGGAGCTCTTATCTTTCATATTTTTCTTAAATTCAATAGATTTCTTCAATTGTTGCTGACCAGGCTTTGTAGAAACAAGAATCCCAACCTTTTCAGAATTCAAATACTTCAAATACATTCCTTGCTCTCTCTTCCTCAATTTTTCAACTTCTTCTTGCTTAATCTTTACAACAGATCCATTTTCTAAAATATAGGTTGGCAATTTGGATTCATATGCCAGGGAAACAGAATGGAATTTTCCTTGCCCTATTATTAATATGGCCTCAACGTCTTTCGGGAATTTGGGACTACTGCATCCAAGAACTTGAGTCTTGAAGAGAACTTCTTTTCCTATCTTTTTCTCCAATTCTTTAGCAATTCCAACAAATTGGTTAGAATAACAAATAGCAATCTTCTTCTCAGACATTTCTTTTTGAATCAATTCTTTTATTTTAGAATAATCTAATGTTTCCTTTGAAATAACTGGAATAAAATGTGTTTTCATGGGATTAAGAATAAATGATCAGTTTTAAATTTTATCTAGAATTCTAAAAATCAGAATAGGATCTTCTTTCTTCAGGTTTTGTTGGTTGAACGTTCTTTTCAATCTTTGCAAAAGAGGGAGTAATAATAATTGTACTTTCTCCAAAACCAGCAATAGAGCCTTCAAGTGCATCTGCAGTTTTCTTTATTTTGGAAATAGCTCTCTTCAATTCAATTGGATCCTTTTTCTTCAAAATTTTAATATCAACAACTGCAATAGTGTAACCTTCTCTCAAAGCAGTAAGAACCTGATTTGCATCTTCATAATCTTTCAAAGTGAATAATTTAACTAAAACTTTATTCTCTTTTTTTTCTTGTTCTAAATCAATTTCTAAATAATCGTTGTCAATAAACTCCTCATTTGATTGACTTGAAAAAGCGTTTCTGAATTTTTTGAATACCATAGTAGATTCACACCGAATTTCTTTATAAAGATTTCGTCAATTTTTTATAATGATTTCTCCTTTTTATTAATAGAGCTCAAAACTTCTTCCTTAATCTCATTCAATTGTTTATTGAGTGAATTTTCCTGATTTTCCAAAGATTCAATTCTAACCTTGAGAATTTTTTCTTTGTTTTTCAAATCTTCAACGATTTTTTCTCTAGGTAGTTTAATCATAATTTGCCCAATAACCTTGTAAACATCTTCTTTAGATTTTTCAATTTCTTTTAATGCAGAAATAGTTTCATTCATTTCCATTTGAAAAGATTGTTTTTGCATTAAAATCCCTTGAATATTCTGTTCTAAGAATTGTATTTGTTGAATTTTTTCGTTTTCCATTTTAAATATTAGTCGAATAAAATAATTATTAATATATTTTTATTCTGCCTTTATTGTCTTCACTTTTGTTCGAGGCTTGAAGAAAATTTTGAAACCACAATTAGGACAAACGAATCTCTTCTTTAAGTCCTTGCTATCAATTTCCTGCTTACACTTGAAACATTTGTATTCTGTCATTTTAATCTAAATAGTATGTATTTGATGCAAATTTCTTTTCGCATCGAGGACATTCCCAAACTCCTTTCGAAAGTCTTTTTACCCCAAGACGTTCACAAAAAGGGCATTTCTGTTTAATTCTTTGTTTATCTTCTATTAAAACTAATTTGTCTCTAACTTTCTTTCCATATCTTGCTCCAAACCTTCCTGCAGCTTTTGTTTTTTTTGATTTTGTTGTCATTTTGTTTTTGTTCGAATAAAATGGGGCTGCCC
>CAZFLO010000056.1:0-5478 GCA_964519005.1 Candidatus Woesearchaeota archaeon | reverse complement strand
GAGCACTGGACTTTTAATCCAGGTGTCGAGGGTTCAAATCCCTTCGGGGCCATTTTTATTTTTCTAAAGAAAAATTTGTTTAAGGGATTTTCACCCTACGGGTTTCCCAAGGGGATGACTCAACTTTGTTGAGCCTCAAATCTTTTGGGGCCATTTTTATTTTTATCACAATAATTAATATAAATAATAATGTTCTTGTTTATTTATGAAAAAATCAATTGAATCTATTGGTACCTTTAATTTTTTTAGATATGGTAGCTTTTTTGCAGGAAATGGAAGGAGCAAAATAACATTTGATATTTCTGAAAATAAGGGAGAGGAAAAAGAAATAATTTGGGAAAGGATGAACAATCAAGAGATTATTGATAAATATCTTATAAGTGAAGGATATGTAAAAATGTCCAATAAAAAATATTGGAACAATCAAGATTGGGATGGTTTTCCCATAAAATTGAAGAGAAGAAGAAAGAGCATAATGGAGATTACTCTTTCTGGAATCAGCGAGGATATGGTCAATTATTATTTAGATGTAAATAAATTGGAATGTTATTTGAAAACTGGGAAATTGGAATAGGATTTTGATTGAAAATTTCTCAAAAATTTGCCTTTTGACTGGCAAGGGAGAGATATTGATTAATTTTCTTAATCTTCAAAAATTAATTCCTAAACGAAACATTTATAAATTAATTTTTTTACACTTTTGTATTACATAATAACTTAGAGTATATTATGCGATATAAAACAATTACCCCCTATTAAAAAATGCACATTCTACAACCGAAGCACACAAAAATTTCTGATAAAGAAGCAGAAGAAATCTTTACCAAATTGAATATATCTAAAGTCCAATTACCAAAAATATTTTCTACTGATCCTGGATTGCCTGAAGGTTGTGTTGTTGGAGATGTTATAAAAATTGAAAGAAAAGAAGGAGATGAAGTAAATATTTATTTCAGAATTGTTGTTTAAAATGGTTACACAAAATAAACATTTGATTGTTAAAAAATATCTTGAAGATCATTCCCTGGTGGAATCAAATGTTACATCATATAATGAATTTCTTGAACATAGAATTCAAGAAATTGTTGATGAAATTTCTGGAGCTATTGAACAAGATGAAGAACAATATGAAATTAAATTGGGTAAAATTGAAATCGGTAAACCGATTGTGATCGAATCTGATGGTTCTACTTCAAGAGTTATGCCTTATGAAGCAAGACTTAGAAAGTTAACTTATGCTGCACCAATACATCTAGAATTAACTGTGAAAAAAGATGGGCAAATTGATTCAGAAGTTGTTGAAATTGGAAAGATTCCTGTTATGGTAAAAAGTAATTTTTGTAATACTCATGGATTAAATAGAAAAGAATTGATTGAAAACTACCATGATCCATTAGATGCTGGAGGATATTTTATCATTAAAGGTAACGAAAGAGTTATGGTAATGGCGGAAGACTTGGCAGAAAATCAACCTTTCATCGAGGAGAATGCTAAGAAAGAACTTGTTTTAAAATTATTTAGTTTGAAAGGAACTTATAGAATTCCAACTACTGTGACTGAAAATAAAGAAGGACTTTTTGAAATTGATTTTTCAAGATTCAGGGGACTTCCTGCAATTGTTTTATTGAAAGCTTTGGGATTGACAAAAGAAGCAGACATTGCGAAGTATATTAATAAGGAAACTGATAGCCTAATTGTTAATTTGTATGAGTTTGTGAATTTGGCAACTGAAGAAGATGCGATGATGTACATTGCTGAAAAAACAAATCTGCAAGGAACTACAAAAGAAATTTTGGATCGAGTAAAGCAGAGAATTGATTCTTATTTGTTTCCCCATATTGGTCAAGAAAAAGAAGATCGAAATAAGAAAGCTATTACTTTATGTAAATTGATTAAACAATATTTAATTGCTAAAGAAAACCCGGCTGTGCAAACGGACAAGGATCATTATGCAAATAAAAGAGTAAGATTATCCGGAGATTTATTAGCAACTTTATTTAGAGTTAATTTGGGGATTCTTGTTAGGGATTTGCAATATTCTTTACAAAAATCTTCTAAGAGGAAAAAGTTTTTCTCAATTAAAGTTTTGGCGAAATCAACTTTGTTCAGCCACAGAATTGAATCGGCAATTGCTACTGGTTCTTGGACTGGGGAAAGAAGTGGAGTTACTCAGAACATGGATAAGACAAATTATTTGGCAACAATTTCGCAATTACAAAGAGTTTCTAGTATGCTTGAAAGTAGCCAGGAAAATTTTAAGGCGAGAACTTTGCATCCAACTCATTTTGGAAGATTTTGTCCAATTGAAACTCCGGAAGGAACTGAAATTGGTTTAAGAAAAAATTTGGCAGTATTGTCAAAAATTTCTACAAGAGTTGAATTGAATGAAAGTAAATTCTTAGAGGAATTAGAAGAATTGGGATTAGATAAAGAAGCTGCAGAAGGATCGGAAGTTTTCTTTAACGGGAACTATATTGGAAACACAACTAATCCTACAGAATTCACTAAGACAATTAAAGAAAAAAGAAGAAATGGAAATTTGCCAATCCAATTGAATTTGAATCAAAATAATGGACTTCAAACAATTTCTATTTCCATTGAACCTGGAAGAGCATTAAGGCCATTGATAATTGTTGAAAACGGTTCTCCGAAAATTAAAAATGAACATTTGATTAGATTAGAACAAGGAGAAATGACTTGGGATAATTTGCTCGAGGAAGGGATCATTGAATATTTGGATGCTTCAGAAGAAGAGGGAGCATTAGTTGCGGTTTACGAGGAGGAAGTTACTCCGGAGCACACACATATGGAAATTGATTCTATTGCATTTTTGGGGGCAGTTACAAGTTTAGTTCCATACGGGAATCACGACCAGTCTTCAAGATTAAACAGGGGTTCAAAAACTCAGAAACAAGCTCTTGGACTTTATGCTGCAAATTACTTGTGTCGATTAGATACAGATGTTTCAATTTTACAATATCCTCAAAAACCTTTGGTTAGAAGTTTTGTTTATGATACTTTAGATATTCATCCAGCTGGACAAAATTTAACTGTAGCAATCATGACTTATGAAGGATATAATATGGAAGATGCTTTGGTTTTCAATAAAGGTTCACTGGACAGAGGAGTTGGACGAAGCTTTTATTTCAGACCTTATTCAGCTATCGAAATGAATTATGCTGGAGGACTTCGAGACGAAATTTGTATTCCTGAAAAAGATATTTCTGGATATAAAATGGAATCACTTTATTCTTTATTAGAAGATGACGGTGTTCTTGCTCCTGAAGCTGATGTTAAGGAAGGGGAAGTATTGATTGGAAAAACTTCGCCGCCTAAATTTTTATCAGAAGCTAGAGAAATTTCAGTTAGAACGAAAAAAGAATCTAGTGTAACGCTTCGACAAGAAGAAAAAGGAAAAGTTGATGCAGTATTTATTACAGTTGACAGCGAAGGGAATAAAATTGTTCAGGTTAAAACGAGGGATTTAAGAATTCCGGAATTGGGAGACAAATATGCTACTGCTCATGGTCAGAAAGGAGTTATTGGTGCTGTTGTTCCAGAATTAGATATTCCATTTACAGCGTCGGGAATTAAACCTGATGTTATGTTCAATCCCCACGGACTTCCGAGTCGTATGACTGTTGGATATTTATTAGAATTACTTGCAGGAAAAACTGCTTCACTTCGAGGAGAAGTTATCAATGGTACATCTTTCTCTGGAGAAACTAAAAAAGAATTAGAAAATCAATTGACTTCTCTAGGATTTAGATTTGATGGTAAGGAAACAATGTATAATGCAATTACTGGAAAGAAAATGGAATCAAAGATTTTTGTCGGAAACTTATATTACTTGAAACTTAAATATATGGTTGGAAATAAAATGCACGGTCGTGCTTCAGGTAAAGTTGCTTTACTTACAAGACAACCGATTGAAGGAAGAAGTCGAGGAGGAGCATTGAGATTGGGAGAAATGGAACAACAAGCATTAGTTGCTCACGGGGCTTCATTGTTATTGAAAGAAAGATATGATTCGGATAAAGTTGTGTTACCTATTTGTTCAAACTGTGGAGCGATTGCAATTGAAGATAATATTCGAGGGAAAACTTCTTGTCCAAAATGTAATTCAGAAAATGTTGAACCAGTTGAAGTTTCATATGCTTTCAAATTACTTGTTGAGGAATTACAAGGATTACATATAAATACTGAATTTAAATTGAAGAATAAATACGAATAAATTAAAATGAAAAAAAATATAAAATTAGATTTTAGAAAAAAAGTGAATAATCTGGAATTAAAAATTGGAGATGAAATAATAAGAGAAGATTTAGAAAATAGAAAAGAAATTGTTATTGAGGTAGGGAAAAAATATTTTAGATCAATTTACAAAGAAAATGAGGATTTAATAAATTCAAATTTTTATAACCAAACTTTTGAAGATGTGGGTTTTGAAGATTTAGGTAGGGATTTTCTTTGGGATAAAAGCTCCAACTTTATACATGGTTTTAAAAAATATAATAAAATATTAATGGGGGCACATATAAATTAAAATGAAAAAACCAATAAGAAAAAAAATCGGGGAAATTAAATTTTCATTACTTAATCCGGAACAGATTAAGAAAATATCTGTGGCTAAAGTTGTGACGCCAGAACTTTATGACATCGACGGATATCCAGTTGATGGGGGATTGATGGATTTGAGACTTGGTGCGATTGATCCGGGTGTGCGATGTAGAACTTGTGGTGGAAGAATTAAGGAATGTTTGGGACACCCAGGAAGTATTGATTTGGCAAAATCAGTTATTCACTTAAAATATGTTCCATTGATTGAATTAGGACTTAGATGTTTCTGTCAAGAATGTGGAAAATTAATGTTAGATGAAAAAAACTTAGCAAAATATTCTCCAACTGAAAGAGCTAAAAAAGCTAAAGATGCAAAGAAATGTCCTCACTGTCAAGCTAATCAAGAAAAGATGAAATTGGATAAACCGACTGGATTCTATAAGGGGAAAACTAGAATTTTTCCAACTGAAGTTAGGGAAATGTTAGTTAAAATCCCAGATGAAGAATTGAGAAAAATTGGTGTTGATCCCATAACTTGTAGGCCAGAATGGGCAATCTTGACTTCTTTGCTTGTTCCTCCTGTAACTGTTAGACCTTCAATTATTTTAGAAACTGGAGAAAGATCGGAAGATGATTTGACCCATAAACTATCAGATATTATCAGAGCTAACCAAAGACTTTGGGAAAATTTGAATGCTGGTGCTCCAGAAGTTATTATTGAAGATCTTTGGGATTTATTACAATTTCATATTACAACTTTTTTTGACAACACTGTTGCGAGAATTCCTCCAGCGAGACATCGTTCAGGACAGCCGCTTAAAACAATTACAGAGAGGATTAAGGGTAAGGAAGGTAGGATTAGAAAGAATTTGGCTGGTAAGAGAGTTAATTATTCTGGTAGAACTCTTATTTCACCTG
>CAZFLO010000055.1:0-5765 GCA_964519005.1 Candidatus Woesearchaeota archaeon | reverse complement strand
GGTCTCTAAAAGAAGGTGCTAAAATTTTCCTAGTTTTATAATCTTTAATATAAAATGTATTATACCCACAAGATTCATAATTCAAAGAATTTAAATCATTATATAAATCAAAAAGATTCTCATTTAAATTTTTATCAAATTTTAAAAAATCTTTATTTTTCTTTCCTTTCTTTGCCTTAAAATATGCTTTATACAAATTAGGCAAAGAAATTATATCCTCATATAAATTATCATAAGTTTTCATTTTCGCCTCCCAAATTTTTATATTGAACCGTAGCCATAGATAGAAGTTCATCCATCAAAGGAGAAATCTTTTCGTAAGCCGAAAAAGAAATATATTTCAAAACCAAACATTGTTTAATCAAAATCCTAACAACATTTATCTCTCCTAAATAATCTAAAATCAATTTTCTTCTTTCTTTGTTTGTTTCTTTATAATTTTTCTTAATTAAAAGTTTAAGCCCATCAATTACAGATTCTTCAATTTTAACTCTTAAAACAATTTTTGCATCCTTTGGAAAAAGCAATAAAAAAGGTTGCAGCAAACTATAAAGCGCCCGAGTTTTCTCTAACAAAACATAACCTTCCCTTCTCTCTCCCATTTTTATTTTATTTTCCATTTTTCTTTTTTTTGCCCCCAGTAAACATTTTTTTCAAAAATGTTTCGGGGTACACCCTTGGGTGCCTTTTCTCCCCTCTCCCCTTCTCAAAAATCCTTTTCACCCACCATACGCAGATTAAAAGATTAACTCAATGCTGAGCAACAACGAAACCCAATCTTATAGTACGTAGTCGTAGGCGCATAATACAAATGCGCACAAAAAGGACCAGCATAAGCACCATTGTTCCAACGGCCCCCACGTAACACCGCACGCGCTGTTGTGCTCGTCGGGAAATAAACCCCATCATTACCATATTTATTCCAAAGCCCACTAGTCGAAGTAGACCATCCCCCCTCGGCATTAGCATATTTCCACCCAGCAACACCGTCAGGATTCGTCACATCTATAACTTCGTCCGTCCACTCCCAAACATTCCCAACCATATCATAAACTCCCTCTTCCGAATAACATCCACTTGCTCCCCCCGAATAAGTTCCAGTATCACAAGCTTCACCATTTTCATAACTATTATCAACGCAATAAGTGCTTGAACTAACAACACAATAATAAGGGGCAACATTCAAACTAGTTGGCAAATAATAAGTCTGCCCCTGAACATTAGCAGCACCCAACCACTCCGCATCACTACATAAATTCTTCCCCGCATTCTCACAAGCAGTTCTCGCACTAATCTGACTAACCCGAACCCAAGGTACAACTCCTGCTTTAGATTCTGCTTTCATTGTTCCAGGATTATTTCGGTTAGCAATCTCCCCCGAAGTCCCCATAACCGACCCCGTCGCCCCAGGCATAGACGCCTCATACTTATCTATACAATAACCTCCAACCTTATCAATATAAGCCATCCCTTCAGGACAAACATCTGAATAAACAAAACCCTCAACAATAACATCTCCTTGAACACTAACATCCCCTTCAACAGCTAAATCCCCTCCCACAGTCAAATTCTCTCCAACACTCAAATTATTACTAACATCTGCATTCACAACAAACAAACCAGTAATCCTCTCTGACAAACTCCCAAGCCAACCAAAAAAACCAGTCCCAGTAACATTCAAATCATTTCCGATTCCTACATTCCCCGTAGAAGCATCAACAAAAAAATCCGAACTCCCAACTGAAAAATTATAATCACCCAAAACAACATTTGCCAAAGAACCAGTGTAAGGAACATACCCAGTCAAATTAATTGAACTAACATTCAAATTAGTCAAACCAGAACCATCTCCATAAGCAATTCCAGAAAGATTAATGTTCCCCAACATATTCCAATTCCCATTATTGTCAACCCAACTAACGTTTGCATCAGTTGTTTTATTTCTCCAAATTTGTAAAAATCCATTCCCATCCGCAGCACTAACAACTGGAGCTAACGCTCCAAATAAAAAAAGCATTCCAAGAAACAAAATTAAAAATTTATTCATCTTCATTTTACAATTTTATCAACCTCTTTTTTATTTTTTCTAAGTTCAATTTCTTTTTCAGATAAATAATTTTCTTTACTAACAACATTTTCACCAGTTTCAACTTCTAATTCTTCACGAGCATTTCGAGCAATAGTTCCACCTTTAACTGAAGCAATTCTATGCTCCTCAAAACTCTCAGGATCTTGAGTTCTCTCAATTTCAGAAGTTGAAGCCTCCCCCAACATTGAAAATATTAATTCTAAATCAGTCATATGGTCTCTCAAATTCTCTCTTTCTAATTTTTTAAATTTTTTATATTCATTAGGATACATTCCAAAAGTTGCATTAGAAATTTCTGCAGTCAAGATTGCAAAATCTTTCTTCTGTTCAACTCCCCTTTTCTTCCATTCATCTGTTAAATCTTGTCTAACAACAATTCCCCTAATTCTTTTATCAATCCAATTTTTTGAATAACCTTTTTTCTCATAAAGATCTTTCATTCTTTCTTGAGCTAATTCGGGGTTATCTATCTCATCAATTCTATCACTTCCCACTTGAGCCAACCACAATTTGAAAGGCTCAGCTTTCTTTGAAGGAATAGACTGAATAATTCTAAAAATTCCTTTTTTATTTGAAAAATTAGATATTTGCTTTCCTCCTTTTGTATCAATTAAAAGGGGGGTGACAATTTGTCCCCATCCTTCATTCAAAGAAGGATTTCTCTGTTTCAATTTCTTAATATAATCTTTAACATTTACAGAACCAGTCAAAACTCCCACAACATCAACAACAGAAAAATACCAATCATTTTCATACCAAATTCTCCTAATCTTTCGGTCTTCAAATATAATTATTTTGTCTTTCATTTTATCTTCTCCAAAAGTTCAACAAAATTCTTCTCCCCAGAAATAACAATTCCCTTAACAATTTCTAAAACAACTTTATCTTTAATTTTTAAATTGGCCATCAAATCTTTCTTAGTTTGATAAACAGGATGGACTTTTTTATTACTCAACTGATTTAATTTCTCTACTTCTTTTTTTATCCTAGAAAAATTATTTTTATCAACAACAAACAAAACATCCACATCCTTTGCATTTTTTCCTTTAGTTAAAACAGATCCAAAAAGAATTGCAATCTCTGCAATTCCGACCTTCCTTAAATCATTAACCCATCTCTTTACAAAAGCAGAAGAACTATCCACTTCTTTTCTGATAATCAAAGAAACATAATCCTTAGCATAAGAACTATCAAAATTAAAATCATAAAATTTAATATTAGAAACTCTCCGAATATTTATCAATTTTTGATTTTCAAGACGCCTCAAAATTTTCAAACTTCCCATAGAAGTTAAACCAATTACTTTGGAAAGACTATTTGCATTATACTCAACTCCCAACTCTCTTAAAATTCTCAAAACTACTTTTTCTTCATTATTTAATTTCATCATTAAACTCCCGGTTTATATATATAAACAAATAGTTTATATTTAAAATACTACTCATTTCAAAAACCTCCAAAAAGAAAAAAACTCATCCGGCAACCTATTAAGATTACCGGGGCTCATATCAATAAAATAAACTAAATCAAATTTATAAAAATTCCCATTTTCCAAATCCTCCAACATATTCCAATTCCCATTATTGTCAACCCAACTAACATCGCCCCAACATTCCACAATTAGGGGTACACTAGGCAGTGTTGCATCAGTTGTTTTATTTCTCCAAATCTGCAAAAACCCGTTCCCATCCGCAGCACTAACAACTGGAGCTAACGCTCCAAATAAAAAAAGCATTCCAAAAACAATTAATATTCTCCGATTCATTTTATTTTCTCCTTTAATTTCCAATAACCTATTTTTTTGCCTCCAACCCTTTCAACAAAATCATTTTCCTTAAGTTTGCTTATATTTTCTCTTACTTTTCTTGCAGAAATTTTCAAAACATTTGCCAATTCATCATTAGTAATTTTTGAATTTTTCTCAATTTCCCTAAGGATAATTTGTTGATTATTTGTTAATTCTTTTAGGACCTTTTTTAGGACTCTTTTAGGACCTTCTTTTCTATAAAAAACAACCAAAAATCCACTTTTTAATTTTTGAAATTCAAGTTTAACATCCGCTTCTTTACAAACATCATAAATTCTTTTTATTCCAGAGCCCCATCTTTCAATATCCCTACTTAAATAAAGAGTATTAGCAAGAAGGGGATTTCTCAAAATTGACCTTTCGTTCCCTGTAAAAAAATCCTTTGGATCATAACCTTCTGGAAATTCTCCAGGATTATAAATCTCAATTCTATTTTTAAAAATTGCAATTTCATTACCCTTATGATTTGTATAATCTCTATGAATAAAAGAATTAACTAAAGCTTCGGTTATTGCCCTAACAGGAATTTCAGGAATTTCTCTCCTTTCTCTACTCTTCAACTCCGCTCTCCAATCAATATGTTCTTTGATGTAAGTTTCTGATTCTTCCAATAAATTAAATAAATTTCCTTTGAATTGTTTAATATCCAAAAAAGTAACTTTGTCATTACCTGCAAAAACAGCCGCCTGAACTTCAAGAGAGTTTTTATTACAAAATAAAACATCAACTGTCTTCAATAAATCCTTCCCATTCATGAGTCCTAATTTATTTAATATATCTTTAGCATTTGTGAATCCGAAATTAATCCTATTTACAACATTTGCTTTATCTATAAATTTTTTTAACACTCCTAAATTAACATCTTTAACTGATTTCTCAGAAATTTCCTCATCCCACAAAAATTTATTTCTTTTCAAAATTAACTTCTCCAATTCTTTTGCACTCAAAGGTTTATCTTCATCAGCAACACGAATATAAGCCCGACCAAAAGCATAATAAGGAACATTTTCACCAGAAAATTCAACAACAATACACACTTTATTTTCAATTTTCTTTTCATAAACTTTGGGAAAAATCTTAGGTTCAATAGAATTTGAAATTTTCTGAGAAATATCTCTTAAAGTTTTTTCATTAACACTTTGACCAACAACTTCCCCATTTGATTTAATTCCAAAATAAACCCCTCCCCTTTTATGTTTATTCAAAATAGAAACAATTGAAACAATTGCCTCTTTCAATTCAGAAGTTGATTTCTTAAACTCTAAAATTTCTGTTTCTTTAAATTCCATTTTCCATTCCTCCATCATAAATACCTTTCTCAATACAAATTTGTAATTTATCTTGAGCATGAATCATTAAAACTAAAAAAAACATTAAAAATAAAACCATAAAAATTCCTTTTTTGTTTGCACAACTAATATTTTGTTCCCCTCCAGAAGTCTTAATTTTAAGGGGGGTGGCAATTTGCCCCCACCCTTCATTAATGTAAATATCTCTTCTCCTAAGATTTTTCAAATAACCTTTAGGAGATTTAGAATCAGTCAAAACTCCCACAACATCAACAACAGAAAAATACCAATCACCATTATGCCAAACTCTCCTAATTTTTCTATTATCAAAAACAATTATTTTATCTTTCATTTTATCTTCTCCAAAAATTTCTTCACTCATCAAAAATCACCTCTCTCTAAAAAAGAATTCAACGACAAAGTCGACAAAAAGAAACCAGAAATAGAAAAAACATTATTCATCGTCGATAAAAATCCTTTTACTTACAAGAAAAAACTAGTAAGTAAAATTTCAAACCCCCCTTTAACCTCTAACCTCTTTAATGAATTCATCCTCGGTAATTACCTCAAATAAAAGAAG
>CAZFLO010000054.1:0-5836 GCA_964519005.1 Candidatus Woesearchaeota archaeon | reverse complement strand
CCGGGAACACGCTTGCGGTATGTCCGAAGACTTAAGGCAATACCTGTTACCTTAAAATATCAAGACAATTTTATTATTTAAGACTTTCGATAACCTCTTTTTCATAGAAAAATACCAAACAACAAATCTTTTCAGAGTAGAACTTCCAAACTATTGGAGAATGATTTATACTTTAACCAAAGGAGAAACAAAAATAGAAATAATCGCTTTTGTCTTGGGAATAATGTCTCATAAAAAATACGATAAATTATTTGGATATTAAAATTATATCCTAAAACTTAAACTTCAGAAATCTATCAACCACCTAATGATTATTAGATCTATATATCTTCCCAAGATATTTATTCATCCGAATATTCACAGCATCACCATTTTCAAAATGAATATGGGGTAAAATTTCATTATCCAGCTTCAACCCATAGAATTTATTATTAGAATTAACAACAACAGCCTCATCAAAATTCCCCCCAACAACTTGAATAAAAACTTCAGGATCCATAGCATCTAATTCAGCCTTTTCATAATTAATTCTTCCAATCTTAAAAAATGGGATCAGCCTCTCTCCAATATTCAAAAATGTTCGACCATATCTGGCAAACTTATCTTGAACAGTTTTTTTATTTTTAATCCCTGGCATTTCCAATCTCTCTTCAAGATTCTTTACTACAATTTCAATAAAATTCATTTCTTCCCCGCAACTTCCCCATCCAACAACCCAACAAAATCCACCAACTTCATCTTCTCTAACTTCCCACTATCCCGAGACTTAACCGCAATCTCCCCAGCTTTAACTTCATCCTCGCCGACAGTCACAATATAATTGAACCTCTCAATCGAAGCATTCCTAACTTTCTTCCCAATAGATTCATTAGAAAAATCTTTCTCAACTCTAAATCCTTCATCAAATAATTTATCCTTAACATCCAAAGCATAATCTTCACATGAATCATTCATTGTCAAAACCTTAACCTGATTAGGCGAAATCCACAACGGAAACTTCCCATTATATTGCTCAGTAATAATTCCCAAAAACCTTTCAAGCGAACCATAAATCGTCCTATGCAACATCACCGGCCTCTTTTCATTTCCTTTCTCATCCAAATAAGTCAAATCAAATCTCCTAGGAAGAGAAACATCAAACTGAATAGTCGAACATTGCCAAGTCCTCCCCAACGAATCCTCCAAATGATAATCAATCTTCGCCCCATAAAACGCCCCATCTCCCTTATTAATCTTGTATTTCATCTTTTTCTTCTTCAAAACATTTTCCAAAGTCTTCTCAACAAAATCCCATTCCTCATCAGTTCCAATTCTTTTTTCAGGCCGAGTAGAAAGTTCAACATGATGAATCTTCAATCCAAAAGTATCCAAAATTTCCTTAGTCAAATCAATAACCTTCCCCAATTCTCCTTCCGCCTGCTTCTCAGTACAAAAAATATGTGCATCATCTTGAACAAATTGAATTACCCTAAATAACCCAGACAAAACCCCAGACAATTCAATTCTATGAACCCAACCAAGTTCACCAACCTTTAAAGGAAAATCCTTATATGTTTTAGGAGTTGTTTTATAGACCAACATTCCCCCAGGACAATTCATCGGTTTTACCAAAAAATCTCTCCCTTCATAAGTCGTCTTAAAATTACTCTCCGAAAATTTTGACCAATGACCTGAAACTTCCCAAAGCTTTCTATCCATAATCTGCGGAGTCGAAATCTCTTCATATCCATCTCTCCTATGCAATTCTCTCCAATATTCAATTAACTTATTCTTAAGATGCAATCCCCTATCATGCCAAAAAACCATCCCCGGAGCCGATGGACTAAAACTCCACAAATCCATTTTACGACCAATTATTCTATGATCATTCTCCGCTAACTTAGAAGTATCCAAACGAGATTTTGAAATCTCCCGAAGCAATCTAGCCCTTTCCTTCTCCCCCAAATCTTCAATAACCTCGCCCCCACTAGAAACAATCTCCCTACTCAATTCACTCAAAGGATGCCCCTTAACTTTCAATTCAAAACTCTTATAATATCCAAAAGGTGCCCTAAAAACTTTAATCTTCGCCTTCTTCAACTTCTTCTCAGCCTCTTCCAAAATCTCAATAGCAACAGAAGGCTTCCCCAAATTCCTAGACAAATGAGCATAAGGATACAAAACAACATTCTCCGCCTTAACCTGCTTCACAATATCCTCAATATTCTTAACATACTCTTCCACCGTTTCCAAACTATCTCCTTTCTCAACCGCAGTCATAACAACCAAAGCCTCAACAACTTTCTTCTTAGCCGGATCCTGTTTAGAACTCAACTCATCAATATTCTTCAAAGCCTTCTTCAAACCTTCCCATTCAATATAATCCACATGCAAATTAAGCGTCTTCATAAAATAAACAAGCCCAGCCAGTTTATAAAATTATTGAATAAAAACCAATGAAAAACTTTAAAAGCAAAGTCAACGATCAGAACAAAGAAATGACAATTTCACAAACAAAAAATCCAAATGAAAAAAACATTATTAGCAACTATGCTATTATTGGGAACAAGTATCCCTCTTCAAAACAAATCACTGCCAACAAAAATAGTTGGAACTCCAATCTCAGAATATAAAAAAACAATAGAGACATTTCTTGAAACAGAACAAAAAGCATATCATCCTTCAATGCAAGAATTCCTTGATTTAAAAAAAACCAATTACACAATAAAAAAAATATCAGAATCAAACCCAACGGAAATTCCATCTGCTCCAAAATATCTTCCCGAAAAAGAACTTGATCAATTAATCAATAACATATACAACAAAGAAAGAATCCCAAAAATAATCTCAAAAGATTTATTTAGAACAATAATAAAAAAAGAATCCCACGACGGTTATGGATACAACATTTACGCCCACAATAAAAAATCAGGAGCAAGAGGACTTGGACAAATTATGCCAAAAACTTGGAAAGAAATGGACCCTCATTCAAATTTTTATATTGAAGCAATTAATCCTCAAAAAAATTTAAAAAATTCTCTAAAATATTTAAAATGGATTTCAAAAGCCCTTAAAAAAATGAATCCAGAATGGCAAACATTATCAAAAGAAAAACAACTTGAACAAATAATAGCATCATACAATTGGGGAATAGGAAAACTAAAAAGAAATGATTGGGATTTCGCTCAAGCTCCAAAAGAAACACAAAATTACAAAAAATTTGTGAGAAAACATTCAAAAATTTTCAAAAAATAAATCTAAATTTTATAAATAAATTTATCCAACAATTTCTCAGCTTCAATTCTTTTCTTTTGATGCTCTCCCAAAAACAAATTAATTTTATCAATTAAAATTCCTTTAACTTCTCCACTCAATAATTCCCCTTTTCTATACTTAGAATAAATTTCTTCCAACTTAGAATCATCTTCTTCAAAATACTTCAACCATTGACACGCAACATCAACTTCAACATTTCCACCTTTGGCCCTATGTTCTTCCACCGTTTCTTGGCCACCGCTAAAAGCATATTTGTTTATTTTTTTCTTAACTTGCGCCGGAGTATCCGTCATTAAAATTGCCTTATCTGGATTAGAAGAACCCATCTTCCCTTCAGAACCAGTTAATGCGGTCATAAATTTAGAATGAATTATTGCGGGTTTCTTGTGACCCAATTTTTCCACAACATCTCGACTAAGTCTGAAATGGGGGTCTTGATCTATTCCCAAAGGAATTAAACAATTTTCATTTTTTCCATTCAAAACATTTGATAAAAAGATTGGAACTGTTTGCATCGCCGTATAAAAAATACTTCCAATATTATTTGAATCAGTAAACCCAAAAGCCCCCTTTATTTGATTAAAAGGAATTTTTTTAGCAACTTTAACAGCCTCAGGATACATTATTCCAGCATGTTTTGTATCAATTAAAAAATGTGTTTTTTTGGGATCAAAACCTAACGCAATAACATCAAGCATATTTTCCCGAGTCCAATTTTGAATTTCGTCCCAACTTTTGTCTTTATACAAATACTTCTCATCATCCGTAAATTGAAACCAAAGTTCAACACCAAATTTATCTTGAAGCCATTTTGTAAATAACCAAGTACTAACATGCCCCAAATGTATTGGTCCAGAAGGCCCACGCCCAGTATACAAGAAAAACTTTTCTCCTTTCTTATAATCCTCAAGAACTTTCTTTAAATCGCGATAAGCAAAGAAAATATCTCTTCTCAAAAAAGGATGAAGCTCTCCAGTAATTTCTTCTATATCTTTCAAAACATCCGGAGTAATTTTTTTTACCCCAAATTCATTAATTAATTTATCATAATCAACTTTTCCTTCAACTTCATAGGGATTGATCTTTTTTTTCATTTTATTTGAATATGAGCACAGAGGGAATCGAACCCCCTTCCTCGGCTCTGGAGGCCGATATACTGCCAGTGTACGATGCGCCCTTAATTACTTTCACTAATTTCTCTTTATATTTAAAGATTTGGAATTGAAAAAACCTACAAATATTTATAAATAATTTTTCCCTGTAATTAGTATAAAATAAAAGACGGGAAAATGAAAAAAATATTCTTACTAACAATAGCGACTCTTTTCCTAATTTCATTTGCCTCCGCAAGCATTTCTTTAGAAACAGATCTCAATCCATTATATAATTTACAAGACAAAATAGAACTTAATTTACAAATAAATCCAGAGATAGAATTCAACAATTTTTTAACATTAACACTTGATTGCCCCACGGGAGAAGTAGAAATTTACAAAGAATATTTATTTTTAACCGAAAATTTAACAAAAAAATTAGTTATTCCATTAGTAAAAGAATTCATTGGAGACAATAAAGGATCTTGTCAAATAAAAAGCAAAATAGAAAATAGCAGTACTGCAATTTCAAAAAAATTCACCATTTCTGACAAAATCAAAATAACCTTAGAAAGCACAGATCAATTACTCCCAGGATTAATAACAAAAATAGAAGGTAGGGCTATAAGAGAAAATGGAAAAAACGTAAACGGATCAATTGAAGCAAGAATAAAAATAGATGATGAAAAAGAAATTTTGATAATAGAACAAATAATCGAAGGAAAATTCACCCTAAATATGGGCCTCCCAGAAAAAACAAAAGCAGGAGAAAGAATAATAAAATTTTACGCTTATGAAAAAAACCAAAAAGCACAAATAACAAATCAGGGAAATGATACTGCATTCGTATCCATTAAACAAATTCCAACAAATATTGAAATTCAATTAGAAGAAAGAGAAATACTTTCCGGAGAAAATTTAAAATTTAAAATCATTTTGCACGATCAAACTGGAGAAAAAATAAATTCTATGGCATATGTCGCAATTAAAAATGAAAAAGAAGAAATCTTAAAACAAATAAGCACTCAAACGGGAGAAACGATTGAATATCCAATAGAATATTCTGAACCCCAAAACACCTGGAGTATTTATGTATTTTCAGAGGAAATGACCAACCAAGTTGAATTCAAAATTAAAGAAAATAGAAAAGCAAATATTGAAATGATCAATGATACATTAATCATTTCAAATAAAGGAAATGTATTGTACAATGATACTTTAGAAATAAAAATAGGAAAAGAAATAATTCCTCTTTCTATTTATCTAGATATCAATGAAACAGAAGAATATCAAATTTCAGCACCAAACGGAGAATACCAAATAGAAATAGGAGAATTTTCTCAATCAGTTTCACTTACAGGAAATGCAATAGGAGTTAAAAAATTAAAAAGGGTTTCAGGGAATATGAAATCCACAATTGCTTGGATATTATTAATTATAATATTAGGTTTTGCAACATTCATAATTTTCAAAAAAACACATAAAAA
>CAZFLO010000053.1:0-5902 GCA_964519005.1 Candidatus Woesearchaeota archaeon | reverse complement strand
AAAGCACCACTAGATAAAAAATAATTAATATCATCCCCTTTCAAAAAAGGATGATATTTTATGGAGTATCCTAACTTTTTTAACTCCTCATTTAAAATAACATCTCTCTTCATATAATCTGTAATTGTAGATGTTGGAAGCCAAAGTGGTTGAGTTCCAAAATCAATAACCTTTTCATCATCAGAAAATTCATAATCTTTGTATAAAAAATGTTCGCTTAAATTCTCCGGAGCTTGAATTTCCGAAGCAGAAACAAAACCCCCAAAAAGCACCACTACCAAAACACTCATAAAAAATATTTTTTGGAAGATCCTCATTTCTTTGCTCCCAAAGTATAACCCTGACGAAATTCGCTTATTTTATCTGAAAGAACAATATTGCTAATACTCAACTTTTTAATTAATTTTGTTCGCCCAACCTGCTGAACCGCAAGCTCATTAAACCGAGCATCATTTTTCAAATCTTCCAAAGTCATGTCGGAATGAACCTCAAGATAAATTTCCAATTGAGTTGCAACATCAAAAGCCCTTTGATTAATAGAATTCCTTGCAAAAGTATTCTGAGTATTTACTGCAGAACTAACAACATTAATTAAAAAAATTCCAAAAATTAAAATTAATAATAATTTATTTACACACCTCATCCAATTAATTAGAAAAAATACTTTTTATATCTTGCTAGGCTCATAAAACACGGTCCATAATTGAACTAATATGTTCAGGTAATTCGTCTAATTTTTCTCCAACTGCATAAAAAACAGCTTTTGTTTTAGAACGTTTTATTTTATTGACTAAAGAATTAATAAATTTTATACACACCGGAGTTTTATTATAAATATTTAAATTTGTTACTGAATCAAAAATAAGATAATCAAAATCATGTCTCAAAAATTTTCCAATGACCACACTTAATTCGGTCAAAGCTCCAGGATTAGAAACATAATAAACCTGGTCAGCAGAATCAGGAACTTTTTTCAAACTTTTTGAAATTGAATCAATAAAAACCATATCTTTAAATTCAACTTTATTTTTCTTAAAAGTTTCTTTCAGAGAATCAAAAGTTTTATTCGAAGTAACATAACAAACACTTTTACCACTAAGTTCCTTTACCACCTTCACCATAGTTTTATTATATTCAATTCCAGACATTAACAAAAGTATTGTTTGACTAGAATCAAGTTCTTTCTTAATACTAATTGTCATTTTATTTGCCTACAAATTTTTTAACTTGTTTAACCAAATTATTAATATCAAAAGGCTTCTGAATAAAACCTTTAATATTTGAAGATTTCATTAAATCTTCTCTTTCAGCTTCAGAAGTTCTAACCACTGAAATATAAACTACTTTCGCACCTTTCATCTTAGGAATTACATCTTTGACCGGAGTTCCAGGCATCATAATATCCATTAAAACCAAATCTGGCTTTTCCGATTTCCATTTTTTAAATCCATCATCTCCATTAATTGCAGTAACAACTTCATAACCATTTTTTTCTAAAATAGTTTTTACAGTATTTCTAATATCTGCCTCATCATCTACAATAAGAATTTTCTTTGCCATATTACTTTAAAACTTTTTTGACCTCCCTTATCAAACTCTCTGAAGAAAAAGGTTTTTGTGCAAAGCCATCAATATCCTCCAAAACAACTTCTTTTTTTGGAACAACAGTGACATAAATAATTTTAGATTTAACATTTTCCTTATTCTTTAATAACCTCAACAAATCATACCCTGAAAGAGTTGGCATTTTAACATCTAAAAGAATTAAATCAAAATTGGTTTTATCAACAAAATCTATTGCCTCTGCCCCATTTTTTGCACAATCAACCTGATAATTTTTAGTTTGTAAAATAGACTTCATTTTTTTTGAATCACCAGAATCATCATCAACAACTAAAATTTTTTTCACCATCTTCTTTATAGTACTAAAATTTCTTTTATATTTAAAGCTTTTTAATTTTATTTTAAATCACAAATATTTTTTTACTTCTTCCAAAAATCTTTTTGGATCAATTGGTTTTTGAATGAAACCATTAGAACCTTCAACATTTACATCTGGACGAGACATGACAGTACAAAAAACAATTTTAGGATTTCCTGTAGCTTCTTTACGCATAATTTTCAAAGTATCTTCCCCAAAAAAAGGCATCCGAACATCCAGAAGAATTAAATCATATTTATTTTCTTTAGAAAGCTCAATTGATTTTCTAGAATTCTGTTCAAGGGTCACTTCATAACCTTCGGGTTTCAAAAGATCTCCAATTGTGTTCAACATATCTTTCTCATCATCAACAACAAGAATTTTTTTTGCCATATAATAAAATTAACAAATCAACTATTTAATCTTTTTGGGAAAAATTAAATCTCTTCCTCAACAAAATTTTCATAATCTCCAGAGTCTCCCAAATCATCTCCACTTTCTGAACTACCTTTATCTCTTCCCCCAAATAACCCTTTGAAAAAACTTCCAATTCTTTCCGTAAATTTTTCTCTATTAACAAAACCTTCCTGTCCAATTCCAGGACCTTCTCCAGATTCATCTCCAAACTCTTCAGAAGCATCATTACATTCTACATCAACAATACATTCCCAACCTTGCCCCGAATCCCCCATTAATGGTTCACCATAGCAATGTTTACATGTCTTACAATCTTTTTCTTTCTCCCGAATTTCTTTATCCCCCAAACAAGGACCTTCATACAAATGCTCACATTCTTTCGCGCATTTCTTACAAACCCGATCTCCTGTTTCTCCCTCGGGCCCATTACTGCAAATGGCTTCAGGATCTTTTTCAGCAACACATTCAGACATACATTTTTGTTCTTCACCCATTTCAGATTCATCTGGAGCATCACCTTTCATACCACAACTATCCTCACAAGAAAACATATTATTCTCTTGACATTCAAAATCAAATTCTTCACAACCCTCGACAATACACCCCTGCATACATGTTTCACTTTCATCTACTGGTTCCGGAGGACCAGAAGCATCTACCCCACATTCTTCTCCACACATCAAAGCATTAGCTTCCATACAAGTTCTATCTCCCACTTCACAACCTTGCTCAACACATATTTGCATACAATTCATTTCCTCAAAAGTGGGACCATTCGGACCGCCAGAATCACCAAATCCAGACGGATCCCCCATTACATAACCTGTAAAATTTAAAGCAAAAATAAATACCAAAACAAAGACCATAAAAATCAATGCTAATACTAAGCCTCTTTTCATATTTTATTCAATATAAAATTCTTTTTATATTTAACTAAAAATCAAAAACATTTTATACAAATTTATCAAAAGCAAAATTATTAAAAAAGTTCAAGATAAAAATCACCCAAATAAATCTCTGATTTTATTTCTAAAAAAATAACCAACTCCTCCAAGAACAATCAATCCAAGAACTATCCATAACCAAATCAAATTTTTATTTTTCTCATCAGATTGATTATCTCCTCCGTCTCCAGATTCATTTTCTCCTCCAAGATCATCATTATTTTCTCCACCAATAGAACCAGTTAATTCTTCCATCTCCTCGGAAATCGAGATAATTGTTACATTAGCCTTATTTGAATCTATTGAATTCAAAGTAACCAAAATATCATAAAAATTATCTCCAGTAACTTCAAATTTCTTCGAATCTCCAATATTAAAAACCTCCTGTTGAGGATTTGAACTAACATTTATCTTAGCTGTTGTATCTGTCAATTCTATAATTCCCAAATAATGATCTTCATTATCAATGCTCATTTTCAATCTATTCTTTACTGCCAATTCCTTAGTAAATCCATTAATAAATTGATCGTCATTTATTATTTGAGTATTTGTCCAGAATGAAGGAGTTGTACTGCTACTCCCACAACTCATTGTTGAAAAAGAAGTTGACGAAAAATTACCAGCATTCCCTGCCAAATCCGTACAAGTAATTATATAAGAATATGAAATTCCACAACTCAAACTAGTGACTGTCAAAGTTGAATCAGAAACTGAAGTTGTTCCAGTTCCACTGGCAGTACATGTTCCTTCTCCTCCTGAAAACGTAATTGTCAAAGAAGTTTTTGAAGAACTAGATAAAGTCAAATCACTAAGAATTGGAGAGGTTGTATCTATTTGAGCAACATATGAACTATTCAATCCAAAATTATTAACACTATCATTAACATAAACATTAATTGTTTGATTTCCATCAGATAAATCAGTCAAATTAATTATGCTACTATTACACCATCCACTAGAAACAGAAACAGATTGATTAGTCCCATTAACATTAATTAAACAAACACTTCCAATTAAACCAGACAAGCCATCACTAACTAAAACATTCAAAGTTAGATTTTGATTATTTCTTATAAGAGTTGCATTTGCATATTCTGGTAAAATAATTGTAGGAATAGTAGAATCAACATAAATTGAAACATTTGTAGTAGAATTTGTCCCAGTTGCAGTCACATTCACTGCTTCAATAATAAAAGTATAATTTGCCTCAGTTGTATTTGAAAAAGAATATCCTAAAGCACTATCATTATTTGCTTTCAAATAAAGCGTATCATTTGAAAAAACATAAATTGAATAATTTGCCTCGGCATCCCCCACTCCAGATGTCCAATTTACAAAAAAAGAACCCTCATCATGTGAATCCGTTGCATTATTACTAAAAATTAAATCAACAGGTGCATTAGCCACAGCCAATACAAAACAAATTAAAGAAATAACAATTCCCAAAATAAATATCTGCTTTTTATTATTCATATTTCACACCTCAAAACAAACAAGAAATATTCTTATTTAAAAGTTCCTAGATTTTTTGATTTTATTTCACAACGCTCCGATCGATAGTAAATTTTATCTCAAAGAAATTTTTTTTAATTTTTTATATTTGGGATTATCTAATTGTTTTTGGTGTTCTTCAGGAGTTTTAATAATTTTAAACATTTCATCAAAATGAATATTCAAGCTTTCATAAATATTTTTTTTCTTATTGGGAATATGAAAGATCATCATATGTAAATGAGGCGCAGTTGTATACCCTACAATCCCGATACCTTTAGCAATAGGTTCCCCTCTTTTCACTTTATCACCAATTTTCACTAACGCAGATTTATGTGCAAGGTGTACAAATTGAGAATATTCATTCTTTGAATGCTTAATCGTAATCAAATTCTGATATTTCCATTCAGCATATTTATCATCATTTCCACCTTCATCTGAATCATCCTTCACATTCCAAATTACCCCCTCAAGAGGAGCAAGAATAGGTTCATTAAAATCTATTGAGAAATCAATTGCATATTTCCAATTACTATGATGTGCACGAGGGTCTGAAATTGCTAAGAAAATTGTATTTTTATTAAAAGGTAATGAATAAGTATTTTTGGATTTCATAAAATCTTCAAAGATCAAGAATAATTAAATCTTCCTAAAAATCCCAAATGTCCCATGATGTCACAACGCCCCGACCGTGATCCTCGCCTGCTTGCAGGTTCTCGTGACCTTGGGTTATTGAACGTAGTTCAAATCACAACGCCCCGACCGCACCTAGAAGGGAAAGTTTAATGCCTAAAGAAAGTTTTATTATTTTTAGTATTTTTTCTCAAAATAAAGCATATTTACATATACATCATTAGTGGAATCATAAAAACTTCCTTCGAATTTTTGTTGAAGAATATTTTCTATTTCTTCTTTTTCATTTAATTTTCTAAATTTTCTATTTACAGGATAAAAGAAAAAAGAATAATTTTCTTTCTTTAAGTATTCTAAAAATTCTAAAAAAGTTTCTTTTTGTTTAGAATAAAAACCTCTTTTACATAAAAAGAAATATGGCATTTATCTAAATCTTTGCTTTGAGCCTTTGAATCACCAAGAAGATTTAAGACTCGATTTAATAGTTGTAATCTAT
>CAZFLO010000052.1:0-5935 GCA_964519005.1 Candidatus Woesearchaeota archaeon | reverse complement strand
TTCTAGAGGTTTTTAAGAAGTGCAAGAAGATAATTTAATTCTGTCCCAGAGCCTATCTCTTTAGAAAGCTCTGACAATAATATATTAAAATTGATGAACAAAAAAATAAATCTTAATGAATTTACAAAATCTTGTAAAAAAATAGAAGAAAACGGGTTGAATACAAATGTTTTTGTTATTGTAGGATATCCTGGAGAAAACAAACAAACTCATAAAAGAACATATGATTATTTAAAAAAATTAAAAGAAAAAAAATATATAACAAAGATTTCCCCTTGTCATTTTCAACCATACCCAAATTTACTTGCAACTAAGCAACTTCTGGAAAGAAATGGAAAAATAATTCCAAAAGAAAATGAATTCTCAAAATGGATTATGAGAAAAAAACCACTTGTAGAATATCCTCATTTAAAAGAAAAAGAATTGGAAGAAATGCTAAATGTTTTTATAAAATTAGATGAAAAATAAAACTAACTCAAAATACTCCTCATTTATTTTATCGGTAAGATTTTTTGGGATTATTTTAGAAGATATTTTATCCCAAATATCTCAATCTACTAGGTCTTGGTTCAAAAATAATTCCTTCTTCTAGAAGTTTTTGAATCTCTTGGTTTATTATTTCTGTTGAGATTTCTCTGAATTTCAAAATTATCTGATCTGTGTCTATTCCGCCTTCTTTTTCAGAATCTTTTATTGAATCAAGTATTTGGTCTTTGACTGCTTTCATTTCTTGTTTGTCTTCAATCGGTTTTGAATTATCATTTCTGTTTTTTTCTAATTCTAATTTTCTTACCAACAGGTATTTTGAATCTATTTCTTTCATTATTTCTGGTTGAACATATGTTTCATTGTTCCAATTTCTTACAACTCCTATCAAAGTGATTGTCTGTCCTTGTAGGACTTCTTTGAATTTCAAAGAATCATCTCCGAAAATTTTTAGTTTAATTTGTCCTGAACCATCATCGAAGGTAAAAAAAGTATATTTTTTGTCCCCTTCACTTTCATATTTATCTACCACGTTTCCAATAATGTTTATTCTTGAAATTTTTTTCTCTCCTAGTTCTAGATATAGAAATTTATCTTCTTCAAAAATTGGTTTTGCAATTAAAAGATCTCCAATTCTCATTTTATATGCAATATTTCTTTTAAATTGATCAGACATGGGGGAAAAAAGAACAATTGGTTTTTAAATATTTATGTGGATGTTTGAGTGGTTAGATTTGATTTTAATTCATTATTTTCTTTTATTAATTCCTTGATTTCATTTTCCATCTCCTCAATTCCATCACTAGTTTCAAACATTGCTTTATTATATTCTTCTTCCATAACACTTCTTATAATTAAATTTCCAACGATATATATGGTTGGGAGAATTATTACTAATATTGATAGTATTTCGGTTGAATTTTCTCTAAATATGTATGAGAGTAAGATAAATATTATGGATATTCCAGTGGCAAGAATTGTTATTACTATATCCAATCTGGTTTTTTTATTTAGCATTTTATGGCCGATATGCTCTTAATTTTTTCAAACCACTTTTTGCTTTTTCGTAGCCTTTACTTGGACTTTTCTTTTTTGTTACTTTCTTTTTTATTGGTATTTTTTTTACACTTTTTTTCTTTGTAGAAATCATATTTTAGATAACTTCTTTTAGTTTAAATTATTTACTTTTAGCGATTTTCCATAGAAGTTCAAACCCAAGCTTGACAGTTTACTAATTAACCAATGTAAAAGTATGCAAAAATTAAAGACCTTCTCTCAATTTTGAATAATCAAATTTTTAATTCATCAAAATCTTCTATTGTTAGTCCCTAATCATAACAGATAACTTCGCAGGCTCAGAATTAGGGCAGTTTAATTATCGACTCTGTCAGTGGCAAATATTGTATCGCGAACAGAGTAAGATAAATAATCCTTGCCAACTCTAATAATATTTTCATCAAAAATACACACTCAGTATGCCTTCGGATTAACTCAATTGTCTTGTTAATTTTGAGCGGTAGCGAAGGTATTTTCCTGTCTTTATCTTCTTAATGTTTAAAGATTTTGAATTTACAACCTTCTTCTTGATAATTATATTTTTGTTCAAAATTGAGAGAAGACTTAGAATAAATAATCAAAGTGTCAAACTTGGGGTTCAAAGTGTTTTTTGAAATTGTCAGATAATTGATTTGATTTTTATTGCAATTATTTCTGGAGCCCAGATTAGATTTAGAATTGTGTTTCCCTGACATATATTTATTGTTGTGCTTTCAAATTCTTTTGGAAGATATTTTATTTGATAGTGTTTTGTTGGAGGGTTTAATTTTAAATCAAACCGAAGATGCCTCTTCTAGGTTCGTAGATTTCATTTGCGTTTTTTAGTTTCTGGAGAGCTTCTTCTATTTCGGCTTCAGACATTTCCCCTTTCAATTTTTCCACTATTTTTTCTAAAGGAATTTGTTCTCCTATTTCTTTTTTGAGTCCTCTTAGGGTTTCTTTTAATGAGAATATTTTGTTTCTTTTGCTTGAGGGCATTTTTCCGGATATTTTGTCCATGTCTATGTTTCCTTCTTCATCCATTCCTGCTTGTTCCAAATAATATTTCATTAGATCTATTGCCACCATTGCATCTTTTTCGTCTACTGTTTCTGACATTCTAAGTTTTGATGCTGCTTCTGCCATTCTTACTAGCGAATTTAATTGTCTGGCTGAAATTGGAATTGTTCTCATTTCCTGTCCTTCTAGCATTGGTCTATTTCTCAAATTTACATAGAACTCTTTCATTTTTTCCACGGCTTCTGTTGTAAGTTGGGGCCTTATCCTTTGTCTTGCATATGCAATGTATTTTCTAAAAATATCTCTTTCTATTGGCATCTGTTTTGCTTCTGTTTGATGTTCCATTAACATGTGATCTGCAACTTTGGAATCATTGATTTTGTTCGGGATATCTCTCATTGTGAATATCACATCAAATCTATTGATTAATGCTGGAGGTAAATTAATTTGTTGGGGGATTCCTTGTGTTGGGTCAAATCTTCCGAATTTTGGATTTGCTGCTGCAAGAACAGAAGTCTCTGCTTTCAAACTTGCTTGGACATTTGCTTTTGAAATTGTAACGGTTTGTTGTTCCATTGCTTCATGCATTGAAGACTGATCTTCTGGAGTCATTTTCTCTAATTCATCAATACATACGAGTCCTTTATTTGCTAAGACCATTGCTCCTGCTTCCAAGGACCAACCTTTTAGGAATTCATCTTTTACAACAGTTGCAGTTAAACCTGCTCCGGAAGTTGATTTTCCTACCACGTAACGTCCTTTTGGAGAAATGTTGGCCATGAATCCCAAGATTACTGATTTTGCAACTCCGGGGTCTCCAATCATCATGATGTGAATGTCTGCTCTTGAATGCTGACCATCAGGTTTCATTTTTTTAACCCCCCCAAATAATTGAAGTAATAATGAACCTTTGATTTGTTCAAATCCCCAAACTGATGGCGCCACGCTATCTCTTAGTTTTTCATAAACATTCGGATCTGCTGCCAATTCTCTTATTTGAGTTTCGTCTTCTTCTGAAATATCTAATTCTTCGAAGGTTTCTTCTTGGGGAATTATATTATTTGATTCAATTGCCAATTGGAATCTTGTTGATACGCCTCCTGACGGAAGTGGAACGGGAACTTCTTTTAATATTCCTATAACTTTTGCACGAGAACCCGGTGTTGTTCTAACTTCCATTTTTGGATCTACCAGATCTTCTTTCACAAAAACATCTATTCTTTTTGGTTGTTCTCCTCCGCTAAGCATGTCTGGAGCTTCTTCAATAATCAATCTTTGTGTGTCCACCATTGCTTTTGAAATTAGTTTGAATCCTCCTCTTCTTCCACAAGAACATCTGGAAGGCTCTCGAAATTTCTTTTCCATTTGTAATACTGAAATTATTGTTCCACAACTCGGGCATTCAAATTTTGCGTTTACTACTTGAGGCCGTACATCGGAGGCTTGACGAATTATTCCTTCAATTACAATTGTTTCGTTTAGGTGTTTTGCTCGGATATTTCTCACCAATATTTCATCCGATTTAGGCAAATTAAATAATCTTACTCTTACGTTTGAAGCTAGGCCAGTATCTTCTACGGCCATTTCCATTATTCTCAAGCTTTCTTCTGGGTTTTTGATTAATTCTTCAGAAAGCATTGGAGATTCTTCAGCGATTTCCATGAAGTCAAGATAAACTACGTTGTTTTCTTCTCGGAGTGAACTTTGCAAGTTCTTTTTATAGGACTCGATGAATCTTTTTGCTTCTAGGATTAATTCTTCTTGTTTAGAATTATGTTGTGCTACTTGTTCTCCTTCTTTTTTATCTTCAGAATCATCTGGCAAATTCTGTGTAAAATCTATTTCACCATCCATTCAAGAAAAATGATGTACGGATTTATAAAAATGATTGTGAATTATTGAGTGGTTTTGGAGTAGGGAGATTTATTATTTTCGATGAATTCACTTTTTATTTGTTTTAAAGAATTTAAGCTTTTTATTTTTCGAATTCCTTTTTTTGAAAAAACTTTCTTTGAAAATTCATAATATTCATCTATGTTTTTTGTTCTCACTTTAATTAGGATTTCCCAATCTCCTGTGCAGATGTTTACGCTTTCAACTTCTTCTTTTAAGGATAGTTCTTTCGCAATTTTTTCTGGATCTCCATATTCGTCATTTGATAGGTTTATTAAAACAAAAGAGCAAAATTCCTCTCCTGCTTTTTTATGATTTAAAACTGCTGAATATTTTTTTATTATTCCTTCTTTTTCTAATTTTTTAATGTTGTAATGGAGAGTTGCCGAGGGGACTTTTAATTTTTTAGCTAAACTAGATATTTGTGGAGTGCAATATCCTTTCTTCAATAAGTTTAGTAATTCAATTTTTATGTTTTTCATAACTTGAATAATATTCAACTTTTTATAAATATTTTGGTTACTATTTGAATAATCTTCAATTATATCTATTAAGGTAAGGGGTTTTATGGTTTTATGAAAATAGTAATTGAACAAATGAAAGAGCAAGAACATTCCTTTAGTGGAACATTTATTGTTTTGGAAAATACAATTTGTAATGGAGGAAAAAGAAATGTGTTACCAACCAAAAAATTGTAAATCAATGGAAAGCGTTCTAAAAGAAAATAATCAAGTTACTTCTAGAGCAAATGTTTTTTCTAAAGATTTCTTTTTTAGAAGAGACCTGAGAAATGAATTTGATGAATTTGACGAATTGCCGTTTGGTGATAAAAAAATTAGGGAATTTATACGTAATAAAGAGGATAACTCCTTAATAAAAAGATATAATTCCTTGGTGGACGATCATTTTAAAAAAACTTTTGGTTCTTATTTAGCTCATGCAGGAGCATACCTAAAAGAATTTTGATAAAATAAAGATCTTCTTTAAATAAACTTTTTTAAATTTTTTTATTTATTCTTTTTATAGCCCTTCAAAGCCTGTTTAACGTTTTTTAGAAGTCGTCCCATTGATTCCTCAAGTTGTTGCTTGTTTTTTGTTCCAGTACAAACAAGTTTTCCATTTGAGAAAAGAAGGAATGTTGAATTTGGGTTTTCTAATTTGTAAACTAGTCCGGGAAATTGTTCTGGTTCATATTCTGTGTTTTCCATTTCTAATGCCAGATAATTTAAATTAAGTTGCAAATTTATTGTTCCTGATGCTACAATGTTTTGGACAGTTATTTTTGGCTTAATTGTTACGTCAACATTTACTTTTCTTAATTGTTTGATCACTTCATCAATTACTAATCTCACTTGGGGTAAAGATTTTGTTCCAGTACATACCAAATTTCCTGAAGAAAAGACTAGGACAGCTGATTTTGGTTCTTTAATTCTTAATACTAATCCTGGAAATGTTTCTGGATTATATTCTGTATTTGGTTGAGTTCTTGCTAATTTTGTTA
>CAZFLO010000051.1:0-5939 GCA_964519005.1 Candidatus Woesearchaeota archaeon | reverse complement strand
AAAGAAATAACGGAAAAAAAATGAAATGGGAATCACGTATAAAAATAAAAAAGAAAAGTTAACAGTTAAAGGAAGACAAACGAAGTGGGCTCCAATCTGGGCTGTTTTAAGAAAATACGGAACAGGCAAAAGAGTACACCCTTCAGTTATGACTAAAAACAGAAGATCTTGGAGAAGAACAAAATTACATATTAAACCAGGAAAAAGAAGGAAATCACATTTCGGATAATTGAACATGGTAGAGAAAACAAAAACAGCTAAAGTTGAAAAAATTGAAAGAGAATATACAATTCCTTTGAGAGAAAGATGCAGGCCAGTTCCAAGTTACAAGAAAACTCCAAAAGCAATAAAATCAGTTAAAGAATTTATCGCAAAACATATGCAAGTTAGAAGCAGGGATTTGAAAAAAGTAAGATTAGATATGTATTTGAATGAATTCTTGTGGCAGAGGGGAATTAAAAAACCATTACATAAAGTTAAAGTTAAAGCAATTAAAGAAGGAGATATCGTGAGAGTTTATGCAATCGATTTACCCGCAAAATTGAATTTCAAAAAGATAAGGCAAGAGAAACAAGAAATAGAACAAAAGAAAGAAGCTAAAGAAGTTAAGGAAAGTCAAAAGTCAGTAATGGACAAAGCAAAGGAATCCATTAAGGGAAAAAAAGAAGATACTGAAGAAGATAAAGATAGTGTAAAAGACAAAGTGGAACCTAAAGATGTACCTTCTAAAGAGAGCAAAGAAAAAGAAAAACAAGAAGCAGTAAAAGAAGTTGCAAAAGAAGAATCTAAGGAAAAAGCTAAGGAAGTAAAAAAAACTACTGAAGTAAAAACTGCCAAAGAGAAAGGAAAAGAAGAAGCAGTTTCTAATCAATAATTTTTCTTTCCCCCAAACAACAACTCTTAAAACCATCTTTTATTTTATTTTTCTATGACACTTCACCACATAACAAAAGATTTACAACGAGCAGCTTCAAAAGAAAAAGCCCAAGGATATACGAGATTTTTTAATCAATCATATACTGACAAAAAAGATAGGTTTATCGGAGTTTCAATGCCTGAATTAAGGGCAATTACAAAACGACATCCAGAAGTTACTCTTCAAGGAATTCAGAAACTTTTGAAATCAGATATTCACGAATATCGAATGGCCGGAGGAATACTTTTAGTAAACAAGTTTAAAGAAAATCCTTCCGAAGAATTTCTTCAGTTTTATTTGAAAAATACAAAAAATTTCTACAACTGGGATTTAGTAGATGTAACCTGTGATAAAATTTTAGGAAAATTCCTCTTAGATAAAAACAAAAAGATCCTATATGAATTGGCAAGGTCAACAAATCTCTGGGAAAAAAGAATTGCGATTGTTTCAACATTCGAATTTATCAGAAACAATGACTTTGGAGATACGTTAAAGATTTCTCAAATTTTATTAAATGATAAACATGATTTGATTCACAAAGCAATTGGATGGATGCTCAGGGAAGTTGGAAAAAGAAACAAAGAAGTTCTATTAGATTTCCTAAAGACAAATTATAAAAAATTACCCAGAACAACTTTAAGATATGCAATTGAGAAATTTTCTGAAGAAAAAAGAAAAGAAATGTTAAAAGGGAAATTCACATGAAAAAAACAAAACACGCTTCATATCTAAAAGGGGACCTTGCCAAGGGCTGCGAACTTTGCGTAAAAGGGCAAAAGATGGTTTTATTTGTAACTGGATTTTGCTCAAGAGGATGTGAATTCTGCCCGCTTTCTAAAATGAGAAAATCAGTTGACAAAATTTATGCAAACGAAAGAAAAATTTCAACAGAGAATTCAATAAACGAAATAATTCAAGAAGTAAAAATTTCCGGCGCAAAAGGTTGCTCTTTAACGGGAGGAGATCCATTATTGAAACTAGAAAGAACAATAAAATTAGCAACAAAATTAAAAAAAACTTTTGGAAAAAAATTTCATATTCATATTTATGTTTCAACAAAATTAGTTACAGAAAAGATATTAGAAAAACTTTCAACTTGCGTTGATGAAATAAGGTTTCACCCAGATTTTGACAAACCTTTAGATAAAGAAATTCAAAAAATTGCCTTAGCTAAAAAATATTGGAAAAAGAAAAACATTGGAATTGAAATTCCTTGTTTCCCAGATAAAAAAGAGAAAATTATTTCATTAGTAAAAGCAGCAAAGCCATACATTTCTTTTTTAAATTTAAATGAATTAGAATCTGGAGAATTAGCCGAAAAGAAAATGAATAAAAAATACAAAATTTCCGAAGACGGTTATACAGTAAAAGATTCAATTAATGCAGGAAAATATTTAATAAAAAAAATAAATGAAGTTGCCCCCAAATTAAATATTCATCTTTGCACAGCCGAATTGAAAAATTTGCATCAATATAAAAATAGATTGAAAAATTATAAAACTCCAAAGTTTGCAAAAAAAACAGAAGACGGGACAATAGTGTATTTTGCAATTTCTTCAAATAAAGAAATTATTTCAAAATTAAATTCGAAAGATTTCTATGAAGACAAAAAGAAGAAAAGAATAATATTAAATCCAAAGCTTGCATTAAAACTAAAAGATAAAGCAACCATTTATAGAATTGAAGAATATCCTACTTTCGATAGAGAAGAATGCGAGGTCGAAATAATTTAACTCTATTAACCTCAATCATTAATGCCCTCCAGCGGCAGAGAATAATTACAAATTTCCCCCCTATCAAAACCAATAAAAACCCCCCCTTTCTTATTTTCTTATGAAACCCAACATATCAAAAATAAAAAAAATGAAATCCACAAAGGAACTTTTAGAATTCGGAATAATTAATATTGATAAGTCTTCAGGACCAACATCTTTCAACATTTCAGACTTTGTCAGAAAATCTCTTGGAGCCAGAAAAACTTCCCATTTTGGAACACTCGATCCAAAAGTTACAGGGGTTTTACCAATAGCAATAAACCGTGCTTGTAAATTGGCCGGATATTTCTTGGGAGAAGACAAAACATATGTGGGAATAATGCGTTTGCATGAAGAAGTAGAATTAGAAAAAATAAGGGAAAAAATAAAAGAGAAATTTCTCGGAGAAATAATTCAAATGCCTCCTGTAAAATCTAGAGTAAAAAGGCAATTAAGGCCGAGAACAATTTATTCGTTTGAACTTCTAGAGAAAGATGGAACAGATATCCTCATAAAAGTAAAATGTCAGGGAGGAACTTACATAAGAACTCTCTGTAATGATTTGGGAGAAGAGCTAGGTTGCGGAGCACATATGCTCGAACTTCGAAGAACAAACGCGGGAATTTTCTCAGAACATGATTTAGATTATCCAATTGTTTCTTTATACGATTTTGAAAAAGCAGCAGAAGAATACAAAAAAGGAAATGAAATTTCCTTGAGAAACATGATTATTCCTGGAGAAATCGTTTCAGAATTATTTCCCTCGATTGAAGTACATTCAGGAGCAGTCAAAAAAATTTTCCATGGAAGCCCAATCCACGAAGATGAATTGTCAAATAAAAAAGATTTTGATTATGAAATTGATGAAAGATTAGTTGCATTTTCAAAAGATCAATTCATAGGAATTTTCAAAGTAATAAAAGAAGGAAATTTATTTGCTAGGTCAGAATTCACTCTTCAACCCATTAATTAACTTCCACAAATTATTTATAATTCTTTCACTTCATAAAATAGATGAATCTAATTAAATCAATAAAAAAAACTCTATTTTTCACGTTACCTTTAGCAATAGGACTTGGAAGCTGTTCTCTACCAAAAAGTTATTTGCATGATCCTGTTTATAGCAGAATAGAGAAAAGTCCAAAAAAACAATATTTAGAAGAGAAAACATTAGACTTCAGAGATTATTCTTCTTTTTATCAAGATTTTGATTTAGATGGAATTTATGATTGGGCAGATCCTCAACCCTATGATTTTGGGCCATACATAGATATGAATGAAAATGGAATTGTGGATTCCCAAGATATTCAAATAAGGTCCCAATCTCCAATATTTTGGCACCATTTTCAACATAGACCCTTTTTTCATAGTTGGCATAATTCATTTTTCAACAATCATTTTCATTTTGGATTTCACAACCCCTCCCATAATCAATATTTTTGGAACTATAATTTTCTTCCACAAAATTTTTCTTCTAAAGACAAAGGCAATGTCTATAATGGCCCAAGAGGGAGAGGGGGGCATATAATTCCAAATGAAAAACCAAAAGAGAAAACACCAGAAATAATTGGACAAGAACAGATAAGAAATTCTAGAATAAAGAAAAGATATCAGAAACCAAAAAAAGAGTACAATTCTTCTTCACAAAAAAGAAATTCACGATCCACATACATCCCAAAACAAAATGTTTTCCAATCGAGGCAGATGCCCACACAAAAAACAAACACGCAATACAATTCTTCTAGGCAAAGTAGATATCAGTCAAAATCCCCTATCCAAAAGATTCAATCAAGCCAATCACGAACTAATCAAAATTCTAAAACTAATTTAAGAAGTCCCAGAAAAAGGTAATTATAAAAATAAACTTTTTCTGAATTGATTATGAAACACTTTGTATATTTTTCAAAAGAAGGAACAACTTCAGGAAAAGTAATTTCCCAAGGAAACCTAATGCGGGCTGGAAGAATAGACATAGCAATTCACTCATTCATTCAAGCAGTTTATCTTTCGAACAGTTTCAGAAAAGATGTGACTTTCCATTTTGTCCTTTACGGAATGCCTGACCCGCCAAAACATATAGAAATTACAGTAAAAGATGAATCAGTTATTTCAAAAAAAGACATTGCAAATTTATTGAAAAAATTATTGTATAAATACAAAGAAGGAGAAAAAAGGGAAGTTCTCCCTGGATGTTTTATTGAAAAGAAAACTTTCCCTAAAGTTATTGAAGATTTAACAAACAATGAAGTAGAATGTTTTATCCTCGACAAAAAAGGAGAATCAATAAGAAAAGCAAAAATTCCAAAAGAATGCGCATTTATTTTAGGAGATCAGGATGGAATTCCAAAAAAAGAAATGAAACAACTAAAGAAAATTTTAACGCCAGTTTCAGTCGGCCCCCATGTTTATTTTGCTTCTCAAACAGTAGCAGTTGTAAATAATGAATTAGATTTCAGGGGAATTTAAAACATATATTTTATTACCAATTTCTTTAAAAAAGGAAGATTCATCCATTTTTTATGTCTAAAAAAAATTTAACCTGGTTGTGGCTAAGTGAAAGGCCAGAAAATCACCCCGATATTGTGAATTCAGTTAAGGAAGCAGGAATAGATTATGAAATTTTCTCACATGTTTCTCATTTCACGGAAAAGTTATTAGAAATAAAACAAGATAAAAACAAAAACTTTCAAGATTATGGTTTAATTTCATCTGTTCGTTTAACGGGGCAAGCAATGATTATGAGTCCAAAAGAATTAAACGGTGTTGAAGATTCTTATTTTAAAACGAATATGGGGTATGATGCGGGCTTTGTTTTTTATCGTAATCTTATTTTAGGAAATCCGGAAGAAAAAGCTCCTTCAATATGGACTCCAAACGCCCTTCCCCCAACTGTTTTCTTATCAATTCTAGGAGAAGAATCTATGTTTGTCAAACAATATATGAAAGAAATAAAAAGAGATTGGGCAAAATTAAACAATTCTGCACCTGATGAAGCAAAAGTTAAATTCATCCGTAAATGGGATTATGATCCAGAGTTATCCGAAACATTAAAATCTTGGAGCAAATAATCTTTCCTTTCATTTTTCACCACAATCAATTCCCGAGCCATTTTTGATTCATAAGAATCTTTAAATTCCCAAATCTTTTCCTCTGGAATTTCAACTGAATATTCAAAAATATCTCTTTCATAGTTCAAAACAATTCTATCTCCAGCCTTATTTTTATAAAAATTAGATAGAATAGGTAACAGGTGATAATATGTTAAAATA
>CAZFLO010000050.1:0-6108 GCA_964519005.1 Candidatus Woesearchaeota archaeon | reverse complement strand
GATTTGAACCGTGGACCTCTGCCTTATCAGAGCAGCGCTCTACCAGACTGAGCTATTGGATCTTATTCATGCGAAGGCTGGTAAACCAGACCGAGCAATGTTTGATTGCACAAAATCTGTGCAAAGCACCAATAATTAATTGCAATCAAGCTTGCGAGTTAAGTTATTGGATCATCTGATATAGATTTTTTAGATAAAATTGATTTATAAAAGTTGTGAAATCCTAATTTGCTGCATCCATTTCTAGAGTCAAAATTCCGTTTAGTAAAGAATATTTTTTTAGGGGCAAATCAATTGAAATTGTTTTTAGATATGCTTCTTTTTTCCCAATTGCTCGTATTTCCAGACTATTTTCTAATTTTATTATGGAAATGTCTTTTATTGATTCCACTTCGGGGATTTCAATTTCATATTTGATTTTGTCTTCTATTCTTTTCAAATTTGATTTGGGTTCTTTTTTGTCCAATGTTTTCCATTTTTTTAGACTATTTGTGTTGAATTCAACTGGAAGAAATTTAGTGTCTGGGCTGTCTTTTTCTATTATTTTTTGTTTGGGAGTAATTTCTTTTCCATTAATCATTAATCTTATTTTTGAAGGAGAATTTTGATTGTTTGGACCCATTTCTTTTTTCATTTCTTTTTCTAGCATTTTCATTGCGCTTCCTAACATCTTATTCATTATTCCTCCAGAAATTCCTCCAAATAGTTTTGGAGGGGAGATGTTTGTGTGTGTATCGTTTTTTCCTAACATTCCCCAATCTTGGCTCGGTTCTTTTATTTTAGTTCCACAACTTGAGCAGAAATTATGATTGTTCTTTATCTTTTCATTGCAATTTGGGCAACCTTTTCTTTTTATCATGTTTTAATTTAGATATATCGTTATTTAAATGTTTTATCAATTCACTTTTCTGTGATATAGCTTTTTATAGAGGCAATTTCGTGTATGTCTTCAATTATTGTTGGTTTTGCTTCTTTTAGGAGAATCTTTTTAAAATTTTCAATATTCTTGAATTTCTTTTTTTTCTTTATTTCTTTCAATTTAGGAATACTAATTCCGACGACAATCATTCTTAGGAGTGAACCAATCATGAATATTAGGAAGATTGGTTCTATCCAATTTGTTTGAACGACTTTAATTAAAATTGCTCCGATTATTCCCCCGGTTAATGCTCCTAATCCAATGAATAAATTAAAATATGAAATGGCGTTTCCTAAATTTTTTCTTTGAACATTATCGTAAATAAAATTTCCTGAAGCCATTATGAATGCAGTCCAAGCAGTTCCTCCCAGAATCGCAGGGACGAGGAAAAGGTATATCTTGTGGGGAGACAATATCCATAAGAGCGGGGTTAAAGGAATTACTATTGTTGTAACTGCAATTACCCCATAATTTCCGTATTTGTCAGCAATTCTTCCCCAGAGATTTAGAGTTATAATTGAGAAAAAGGTTCCGGAAAGAATTATTATTATATATGTTAGATAATCAAATTGCAAAATTCTTAGAAGATAAATTGCTGTTAGTGGGGAAGTAATTCCGACGGCTATGGCGAAAATTCCTCTGAATAAAGTGAATTTTCCAAAGTTTGTTTTTCTAGATTCTTTGATGAATTTTTTTAAATGTTTTTTCTTGGATTTCTTTTTTTTAAATGGGGGTTCGTAATGTTTTCCAATTATTTTAACACAGTATGCCCTGGTTAAGAAAGCTATTCCGAAAAGAATTATGAATCCAATTATTTCTTCCCCATTGTTTTTGAAATATCTCAAAACTAATGCTGCGGAAATTGCTAAAATTATTGTGGTAAAAGAAATTATTGTATTTCTTTTTGAGAACCATCTTCCTCTAAATTTAGCATCAACAACGTCTCCCATCCAGGAAAACCATGAAGGGTGTCCTAGTCCCCCTGCGACTAAGATTAAAATAAAATCTACAATTAATAAGTATGGAAGTAGAGTTCTTTTTATGTTTAAGAAATAAAGAATTCCTATTATCGCCATTAATAACCAACCAAAAGAATCTAGAGAAATAGTTTTCATCAGTACATTTTTTCGTTTATATTTTTCAACAAATTTTGAGCCCCATAATTGACTTATTGGATTTAAGTTCCAAAGGGAATTTAAAATTGCTACCAGAGAATTGGACATTTGCATTGCAATTGCGAAAGGTGCAACATAGTGATCTCCAAACGAAGCTTTAACAGACCAGAAAATTCCTTCTTTTATTGAGAGTCTTCTTGTTTTGTGTTTTAATTCTTTTAATTCTGTTTTGTTTGGGATCACTTCTTTTTTCATACTGCCTTCAATGTAATTATATTTTTATAGCTTCGGGTTTTTTTATTTTTGATGAAAAAAATAAATTATAAAAAAAGGGTTTCAGATAAGGAACGACATGTTCGATGGAACTGTGAACCTTCAGGGGAAAATTATTTGGGATTGAGGTATCATGTTGTTGTTGTCGATGATCGATTTAGAGAAGGTAAATTGCATCAATTGATGCTTTCTTTAAATGAGATTAATCCGGGAATTGATCCAGAAAAAAGGGGAGAAGGAAAAGTTGAGGGGACTAAATTTAGATATTTATTTACGAGTTTTAATTCTAGAACTTCTCCAGAATATTTGAATTGGAAAGGGTTGGTTGAAAAGAAAGATGATGATTTGGTTGAGAGGAAGAGAGGAAAATTGGAAGATTATGTTGCTAATTTATACTCTAAATAATGATTTTCCAATATTGATTATTTATTAAAAATTAGATTTTATATTTTTTCTAAAATATTCATTAATTTTTTTGAGAGATCTTTTTTTGAATTCACTTCTTTTATTTCTTTTTTTGGGTTGACGATGAATCCCTTGTATTCTTTAATCATATCTTCTCCTCTATTTGCTATCACCAGATTATATCCAGAATCAATTCTCTTTTTTGCAGTTTCAATTAATTTTTCTTTTGTTAATAATTCTTCATATTTGAAAGTAGTCATGTGGAGGAAAGGAAATTGTTTCCTAATATCTTTTATTACTTTTCTTGATTCTTTTAATGAAATAGATTTAATTGCTCCTCCTGAGGGGATTTTTCCTTTTTTAATTTTAACTGGAAGATAATCTGCAACTGCTGCTGAGAAAATTCCAAATTCCGGATTTTCTTTTTTTAAAATTTCAAATGTTTTTTTATAATATTCCTCATAACTCCTTATTTTGTAAGTTTTTATGTAGGAAGGAATTGGCAATCCACTGGATCCTATTATCAATATTACATCTGCTCCCCTCATGTATGCTTCTTTTGCTATTTCTATTCCTAATCTTCCTTTAAACCTATTTACTATCATTCTAACGTTATCTATTTTTCCAGGAGTTGGTCCTGCTGTGATTAAAACTTTTTTCCCCTTAAGAGAACTTTTTGAAATTTCTTTTATAGTTTCAGTTACTATTGTGTTTGATTTTGGGATATTTGCCTTATTGAGTTTTATTATTGGTTCAATTATTTTTATTCCTTTTTGTTTTAGTTTTTCAATGTTTTCTTTGTAGATAGAATTCATCATTGAACCGTGCATTGTCGGAGCAATTAATATTTTTGTTTCTTCATTTTCTAGTTTCCCGAGTGCAGAAATGAAAGTTGTTGTGACTGCATTATCTCCAATTCCGTTTGCTATTTTCGAAATAGTGTTATGTGTTATTGGAACAAAAACATATGCATTGATATTTTCTGTTAGATGTTCAGATTTTGGAGAAAGGAAAGTTATTATCGAGTTATTTGAAGCCCATTCTAAAGTTGTTTCTGTTACAAACTTTGAAGCTTCTGGAGTTATGAAAACTTTTATGTTTGCTCCATGTTGCCTAAAATGTCTAATTATCGAAGGTGTTTTGTATGCTGCAATTCCGCTTGATATTAAAATTGCTATGTTTTTCCCATCTAATTGGTTGTCTATTTTTTCTATTTTGAAGTCTTCGTTTGAATTCATTTTAATATCTTCCTCGCATTTCCATAATATATTTTCTTTTTATAATCCAGTGGAAAATCTTTTGTTGATTCTTCAATGAATCTAATTGAATCTTCATAAGTTTGAACAGGAAAATCTGTACCAAAAAGCAATTTATTTGGACCAATTTCTTTAAGGAATTTTTTTATTTTATTTATTATTCTGGGAATTTCGTGTTGTTCATATTTGGAATCAATTAATCCAGACATATCAGTATAAACATTTTTGTATTTTTGTATTAATGAAATTGTTTTATTCAAATGTGGTTTTCCCATATGACTTAAAATGAATGTTAGGTTTGGATTTTTCTTAATTGTTGGTTCAAGTTTCATTATGTCAATTATTCTTTCTGATATTTTGTCTTTATATTTTTCTCTACCCCCGTGTACGAACCCAGTATGAAACATTAAAGGTAGCGAAAAGTTATTTGCAATATTAATTATTTTTTTGAATTTTTCTGAGGAGAAATCTATGTTTTGATATCCAGTATAAATTTTGATTCCTGAAATTTTTTTGAGATTTGCTAATTCTTTTATTTCATTTATTCCTTGATAAAAGTAGTGTTCAAAATCTAAACTTCCAAACATTTTGAGCTCGCTGTGTTTGTTTATCCAATTTAATAATCTGAAGTTTGTTATTCCTGAACCTTTGTGAGCAAAGTATGTTGGTAAAATATAAGTTGTTTCTATGTTGTGTTTTTTCATTTTTTTTAATATTGTTTTTATGTTTGCTTTTTTATCTATTGTATTTTCGAGAAGCCTATTTGTGGTGTGGCAGTGTATGTCTATCTTTTTCATAAAATGATTATGTTATTATTAAATATAAAGAATTTCTATAAATCTTTAAAGAAGCTTAAACTTATATAGTTTTGATTATTTATATTTTTATGGAAATCACTGAGAGAAATCTTCAAGAAATTGGGAAGTCTTTATTTCTGAGTCTCCCAAAAGGATGGACTAGAACATTGAAATTAAAAAAAGGATCAAAAATTAAAGTTCGTACAAGTGAAGATGGTACTTTGGTTATTTCTCCAGATTTTGTTTCTTTAAGACCAAAAGATAACTCAAAATTTGAATATCGGGAAAGTTTTACTCGTGATTTTTTTAAAGCTTATTTTTCTGGAAGTGAAAAAATTGAAATTGGTTTAGAGAATATTAAACAAAAAGAATTGTCTTTATTGTATGATTTTTTGAAAAAATTTATGAATGTGCAGATTGTTGAAGACAATTCAAAAAAAATTGTTGTAAAATGTTTCAAAATTGAAGAATTATCTATTGGGGAATGTTTGACTCGTATGCACCATATTTGTGTTAGCATGTTTGACGAAATTATTGAGGGATCGGGAGAAATTAAGATGGTAGAATTGGAAGATTCTTTGACAAAATTTTATTTTATGCTTGTGATGCAAATTAGGAGATTTTTAGAAGAAGGAAAGTATGTGGGAGACACAAAAGTTTCTTTGCTTCGTGCAATGGATTATAGGATGATTGGTGAAAAAATTGAGAGAATCTGTGATATATTAAAGAGTGGAGAATTTAGATTAGGACAGTTGGAATATTTGAAGAAAATTTATGAGAAATCCTTTTGGAGTTTTTTCAATAGGAAATATGAAAATAGTTTGAAAATTTTTGGGGGAGTCAAGGACAAGGAATTTTGGGAGATTTATAACAAGGGAGCCTTTGGCAAAAGTGTTCGAGCTTTAAGTGAAGTGGAGAATTTGAAGAGAATTTATGGGTATTCAAAGGAAATTGCTTCTTTATCTAGGTAATTTCTTACATCAAATAATTTTATATATTGGAGTGAATAGTTTTTATTATGGAAAAGAAAGAAAAATTTTATGTTACAACAACAATTCCTTATGCAAATGCACATCCGCATATTGGGCATGCATTAGAATTTGTTCAAGCAGATGTTTTAGCTAGATGGAATAAGTTGATTGGAAAGGATGTGTTTTTTCTTACTGGGACAGATGAGCATGGAGTTAAGAATTACCAGACTGCAAAAAAGCAGGGTTTGGATACTCAAGAATTTGTTGATGGAAATTCTGATGCTTTTGAAAAATTGACTCGGGAATTAAATATTTCAAATTCATCTTTTATTAGGACAACGGATAAAAAAAATCATTGGCCTGGTGTTGTTG
>CAZFLO010000049.1:0-6151 GCA_964519005.1 Candidatus Woesearchaeota archaeon | reverse complement strand
CCATTATTCCCATAACTAGAATAATCTCTAACTTCCCCATTCAATCTCTTCGTATCAAAAGGCATATTCAAAACAGCAACGGAAGTTCCATCAACTCTCCAATCAGTAATGTTTGTAATTGCATCATCATCCTCGTCAGTTGAAGAAAAAGTAACTGTCAAATTCTCATTTGTTGTATTTCCCAAACTAGAAGAAGACAAAATTACATTAGTCACAACAGGCAAATTATTTGCAGAAAAAAAGAAACCTTCAATTAAATTATTTGGATTGATTATCAAACCTAAATCTCCACCAGAATTTATTGATAACAAATCCGCACTAACAAAAGAAAAAATTCCAAACACAAAACACAAAATTAAAATATATTTAATTTTCATTTTAAATCTAAAAACTCCTTTCTAATTTTAACAATCGAACCCTCATTTAAAGAATTAATAATTTCCCTAATCTTTAAATTAAAATTCTCTGCCAGCTTTATCAAAGATTTATTTTCTGAAAATAAATTTTTCTCATTATTTGATTCAACATAATATTGCTTATCAATTCTTTGTCTTTTTGCATAAGAAATAATTTTCAAAAGATCTTTTCTAAAAAACAATTTATTCAATAAAAAGATGGAAAAAGAATGATTTTCGCATTTTATCCCAACCCGAAACAACAAAGACAAAAGAGAATTATACATTGAAAAATAAGCCATAGAGAAGGAATCCTCAATCAATTTATTCTTAAATAAAATTTTTGAAGAAAGTAAAGAATTCTTAGATTTAATCAAATACGACTCAGAAATTTCTAAAGAAGGTTTTTCCAATTTTAATTTTTCTTCTTTAAACAACTTTTTAATTAGAAATTTTTTCATAAAAATCTTCTTCCCCCCTTCCTTTAATCGCTTTTGTAATAATCTCTTTAATAAAAATAGAATCGTCATGCCATCGTCCAATTTTAACATTCAATCTAGAATCCAAATCTTCAATTTTTTGTTTTAATTTTTTAGAATCCGTATTAATATACAAATCAAGGTCACTTTTTTTATTGGAACTGAATTTTGCATAACTTCCAAAAATCAATACAAGGAACCCATTTGTTAAATTTAAAATATCTTCAAGTAAAATAGACATAAATGAATATTTCTCTGAAAATTTTAATACTTTATATCTCTCTGCATTTAAAAAATAATTTCTAGAAATCAAATTATTCTTAAGAAAAAAAACTTTATTTCTTCCAACAATTTCATAATCCAAAACATTTAGTTTGATCAATTCATCAATCCTCCGGGAAAGAGTAGTATGAGAAACCTCAAGCTCTCGAGAAAGCTCTCTCAAATGTTTTTTTCCAGAGATCAAACTAAGAACTGCTTCTAAACCAATGTCCCGTTTATGAACCATATGTACCAAATATGAACCATTTATTTATAAATATTCTCATTTTTCAAACCCTCCCTAACTTTTCTTAAAAATTTTAAAACCAGCTTAGCATAACCCTCATCAAATCTCTTACCATAATATAAAATTCCATTTCTAAAATATCTTAATTGATTAGCAAAACTAACCTCTTCTTCGGAAAAATTAAATTTTCTCAAATAAGAAATTTCTGCTTCATGTGTTCCTTTGCCCGTAGAAGAAAAACCCTTCAACAACATTTTTGACCTTATCAAATTAACAATGAGGTCATAACAAATCTCAATAATATCATTTGCATTTTCTTTATCAATTCCAATTTTTTTAATAATTTTATTCAAAAAAACCTCTTTCCTTTTTGATTCCTCAACCAAACTTCTCGATCTTAATATATCTGGACTATGTTTTTTAACAATTCCTTTTTTCAAATATTCTTCAAAACTCAAAAGAAAATTCATAGTTCCACCCCTCCAGACAAAATTATCCCTCGAAGAATATTTTCCCTCAAATTCTTCTCAATTTTCTTCCAGCTCCCATAAAAACTAAGTCTTATATCTTTACCAAATAATCTCTCAAATTTTCTCAAATCAACAATCTTTTCTTTTACACCAATAATTGCAATATCAATATCTGATGAAAAAATATCTTCTCCAAAAGAATAACTACCAAATAAAACAATTGTTGCTCCAGGAAATTTATCAAAAAGAAAATTAAACAAACCAGAAGAATAAACATTCTTTAAATTTTCAACCCTCTTTAAATTAATAACTTCTTGAGATTCCCTATTCAAACTAACCTTACTAAAATTTATATTACCTTCGTTGTTCACCAAAACTAATTTTTCCTTTTCCAATAAAACAAGAGAATTGGCTATTGCAGTGGGAGAAACTTTAAGTCCTTTAGAAATTTCTCTTTTGCTAAACTCTTTTTCAGAATTCAAACAAAGAAAACTAAAAATTTCATTCTGTAACTTTGTAAACTTATGTTTATACGTATCCATTATAGTTTATACGTGTCCATTATAGTTTATATGCATTCCTAATTAACAAAACAACCCCCTTGACAAATAACATGACAAATCTCAGTCTCACTATCTCCTTCTAAATGTAAAGTTCCATAATTTGTAATATTGGCAGTTGTACTAAAAGTTCCAACTCCAGTAATGGAAATATCATTACCCGACAAATCAACGGTTGAAGTAACATTACATGCATCAGAACAATCAACTGCCCAACTTCCCGACCCGGAATATGTACAAGTATCTCCTGCCAAAATCTCCAACCAATTGCTCAAAACTGTCGTTCCGTCAACCTCTCCATCATTTGGAGTAACAGTTACAGTCCAATTATCTCCTCCATTTGTTTCCTGCGAAACAAAAGTTTCAACCTGATGACCAGCAACACCCGCATCATAAATTTCTTTTATTTGATTTTTAGATAAAGCAAAATTATATACTTGAACTTCATCTATCGATCCATTAAAACCAGTATAAGTTGAAATTCCCCCAATAAAAAAATCGTCAGAAGTAGTTATTGGAGTTCTTGATTCTGAATAATTTGAATCTAAATCTCCATCAACATATAAATTAAATGAAGAACCATTGTAAGTTGTCACCACATAATACCATGTGTCCACTGAAAAATCAGTTTTATTACTATAATGAGAAGCAAACACAGTTCCATTCGAAAAAGAATAAAAAATTTGATTTGTTGAAGGGGCTTGGAAAAAAGCATAGTTTCTGCTTGCAAATCGAGAACCTTTTCCAACAATACCAAACCAAGAACCAGTTGAAAGTTGATTAAATTTTATCCAAGCAGAAAGTGTAAAATTATGTAATCGTAATTCAATTTCATCAGAAACAGACAAATAATCATCATCAAAATCATAACAACCTCCAACCTGACAATCCGAACTCCAAGTAGGATCAGTTGAAGTCCCCGCCAAAGTACCATTATTTTCATAACTAGAATAATCTCTAACAACAGCACCACTCTGACCGCTACGATTAGAATCAAAAGGCATATTCAAAACAGCAACGGAAGAACCATCAATTCTCCAATCTGTAATGTTAGTCAAAGAATCAGAATCAAGATCTGAAGCCCCAGAAAAAGATACACTCAAATTCTCCGAAGTCAAATTTGTTCCCAAGGAAGAATTCAAAATAACTGAAGTGTAAGTTTCAGGAACAGTATTCTGAATAACAACTGAAGCATTAACTGCCGTACTATTTACAACCCAATTTGAACAAGTAAATTCAACAGTCCAATTCTCCCCTTTCTCCGTCAATGAACTTGAAATATTATACAAATTTGTATTTGTCCCAGAACTAACATTCTCCTGCCCATTCTCGCTAGGAAACTCTACTGAATTATTATAAACTTTCCAATAAACTCCCAAAGGATCATAAAAACCATCTGAACAATTAACCCAAGTAACAAGCCCGTCGTCGGTATAAAAAGGATCAGGCAAAATCTTAGCATAATCAATTACTGGTTTAATCACATCGACTTGAATTCCATAAGGAGCAGTAGATCCTAGCATAGAAAAATTAACCATCCACTCCCCACCAATATAAATCTGATAAGTTGCATTCTCATCATCAGTCACATTAATGTTTGCAATTCCAGTTGCACCACTTGTTCCTGAATTCACATCAGCCCCAACAGAATCTTTAATTAAAACATCAATATCTGAAACCCCCTCCCCAATTATATTCGTCAAATTAATTGGAAAATAACGATTTATATAATTCCCCGCAGTCCAAGCAGTGTACAGATCTGTAAATGAAACATACCCCGTTATTGTCCTCGTTCCAGCATTAATCACATATAATTTATCTATCCTATTATTATCTGAACCTGGTTCAAAATTCAAAGTTGAAGTTGGAAAAAGCCTAGAATAAGTAGAAGAATCAATCGTTGTATTTTTAAAAGTTGAATTCGTTCCAACATTTGCATCTATCCTATAAATGGTTGAATTCTCCCAATAATTAACTCCATTAGAATAATCAGGATTGAAATAAATATCTGAGTTCGTAATATTCATATCATAATAAGTATACATATAATTAATATTATAATCAACATTATCTAAACTAAAAACATTATTTCCAGATGTAACAATGTCTCGCGTTAATCCATCCATTGGATAAGTCCAGTTATCCCAAACAACCGCATCAACTCCTGATTGAATAGAACTATAAACTAAATAACTCAAATCAACATCTTTCAAATATGAATCATCATTATTATAATTATAATGAAAATAATAAGTAAAAGTAGAATTAGTAACATTCACATCAGCCCCATTATTCCAAATATAAAAATTATTAACTTCCGTATTTGTAAAATTTGTTGTAAAAGTTGAAGGCCCTTCAGCAACAATAGAAATATTCATTGGAACATCCTCAACCAAATTACTAACATTATAAAAATTTGTTCCTCCTTCGAGATAATTATAAATAACATTAATATAAGAATCTTCTGCAACAAGAACATTTGAATCATCTACCATGTACATCAACTCCCCAACTGAAACATTATTCAACTTTTCTTCAGAAGATCCCCCAGATTGATGATAATGTCGAACACGATTATTTGTCGTCGTATCATTCATTTCAACATATCCATAAACAAAAAGATAAGTATAAAGAGAATTCAAACTATCAATAGTTGTTCCACCATAAGTATAAAGTTCCGCTCCATCTCCGACAGTAAAATCATAATTCCAACTAACATCTTGATCAATACCTAATGAAACATTATTCAAATAAAGTTTATCCCCAGAATCCATCGTAATATGTCCAGCCATCGTAATATCCATGTCTTCACAATATTCAATTCCATCAATAATCCAATCCCCAGATTCAGGAGCATTACAAGGATATTCGTCAATCACCAAGGGATTACTCAACACAGTAGTCCCATCTTCAGTTGCATCATTAGGGGTAACAGCAACAGTCCAATTATCTCCGAGGGTTGTTTCTTGCGAAACAATTGTTTCAATAGAATGATTAGCCAATCCTTCTTGATAATTTAATACAATTTGCTCAGGAGATAAAGCCCTATCATAAATTTTAAATTCATCCAACAATCCCCCAAATTTGTAATTATTATCATTTGTCCAACCACTAATCCTTGCAGTAGTTCCAACACCCCTATCTGCCGTTGTTCCCTGACATTGAGATAAAGTTTGTTCAACACCATCAATATAGATTTTATTGCTCATAGTTCCAGTATCTGTAAATATTGCAATTATGTGGTGCCATTCATTATCCAAATTTGCTGGAGTGCTTACCCCCCATGAATCCCCTACACCCGTGTTAAATCCAATACATCCTCCATAACCCAAAATTAAATCATAACTTGTAAATCCAAATAACATTTCAGTAGATCCTCCTTCCCAATACGCCCAAGTTTCCATAGTGGTCTTACTTCCAGTAGAAGTGTCTACATCCAATCCAGTCAAATAAATTGAATCATCACTGCTGTCAAAATCATAAGCTCCCCCTATTTTCCCCTCACTAGTCCAAGTAGGAACAGAAGCAGCAGTTCCATCTCCAACCGTACCATTATTTTCATAAGTAGAATAATCTTCAACAATAAAAGGATACTTAATTATCACTGTTCCAGAACCACCAGCACCCCCATCATAATAGGTTGGCCAATTATAAGCTCCTCCACCACCCCCACCCCCAGTACCATTAATTTCAGCAGTACCAACAGAATTCACTCTTTCATTTCCTCCTCCCCCTTATC
>CAZFLO010000048.1:0-6339 GCA_964519005.1 Candidatus Woesearchaeota archaeon | reverse complement strand
GATGTGTAATTATTGGATGCACAATGGAATGGTCAATGTAAACAAAGTAAAAATGTCGAAGTCTCTTGGCAATTTTAAAACAATAAAAGATATTTTGAAAAAATATTCTGGAGAAACAATTAGATATTTTATTTTGAACAATCATTATAGAAAACCCATGGACTTTTCTGAAGAAAAATTAGATGAAGCAAAAACTTCTCTTGAAAGATTGAAGAGAAAAGTTTTAGAATTAAAAGACGATGAAAAATCAAATGAAAAATCTCTAGGAGAATTCACTAAGTTAATGAATGAAGATTTCAATACTGCTGGAGCAATAAATTTACTTTGGAAAATTGTGGATTCAAAAGACAAAGGAAAAGTTCAAACAATTAAAAAGATTGATGAAATTTTTGGATTTAATTTATTCGAAAAAGAAAAGATAAAAATTCCAAAAAAAGTAAAAGATTTGTTAGATAAAAGGAAAACAGCAAGGGAAAACAAAGATTTCAAATTATCAGACGAATTAAGGGATGAAATAAAAAGTCTAGGTTTTGAAGTTAAAGATGCTCAAGGGGAGCAAGAAATAAGGAAATTCTAATGGAAAATAAAGATTGCCCCTGCACTTGGCCAGGCTGCCCTCGTCATGGAAAATGTGATGAATGCAAAGAATATCACCATTCTCTAAATGAAAAAACTTGTTGTGAAAAAGAAAAATGAAATTAATAATTATTAGACATGGAGAAACAGAAGAAAATAAAGAAAGAATCGTTCAAGGCCAGTCCCCCGGAAAATTATCTGAACTAGGAATTGAACAGGCAAAAAAAGTTGCAGAAAGATTAAAAAGCGAAAAAATAGATTTGATTTTTTCTAGTGATTTAGCTCGTGCTGCAAACACTGCAAAAGAAATTATAAAATTTCATTCAAGCATACCCTTTGAGCTAAAAAAAGAATTAAGAGAAAGGAGCTTTGGAAAATTTGAAGGACAGAAGAGGGAAGAAATTAAGACCCAAGAACCTTGGAGTGATGAATTAATCAGTAAATACGGGGGAGAAAATCCAGAAGAAGCAACTAAAAGAATAGTTAATTTAAAGAATGAATTTGAATCAAAATTTTTAGAACAAACGATTTTAATAGTAACGCATAACACAATTGGAAATTTTCTTTTAACAGATTTAATTAATGATCATGAAAAAACAAGATTGGGGAATACTTCAGTAACAATTTTTGAATTTAACAAAGGCAAAATTCCAAAGTTAATATTATTGAATTGCACAAAGCATTTAGAATAATTTATAAAATAAACATCCCTTAAATAATCAAGAGATGATAAAATGACAATAGTACATTATGACAGTTTTATAAATTTAAAATACAAACCAAAAAAAACAGACGTTATTTGCCAATATAAAATAACGCCATCAAAAGGTTATGATTTTAGAGAAGTTTGTTCTATAACTGCCGGTGAAAGTTCCGTCGGAACTTGGACAGATTTAACGACGGTAAACAAAAAAAACCAATTAAAAATAACTCCAAAGGTTTACTATTTAGATAAAAAAAATTTGAGATGTAGAATTGCCTATCCCCTAGATTTATTTGAAGCAGACAGCGTCCCAGATATTCTCTCATCTATCGGAGGAAACATCTACGGAATGAAATGTGTTACAGGTTTATTGTGGGAAGATATAAAGTTTCCCGAAGCAATGTTAAAGAAATTCAAAGGACCTCAATTTGGAATAAAGGGAATAAGAAAATATTTGAAAGTAAAAACAAGGCCACTCGTCGGAACAATAGTAAAACCCAAGGTAGGACTTAATGAAAAAGAACATGCAAAAGTGGCTTATGATTCTTGGATCGGGGGTTGTGACATTGTAAAAGACGACGAGAATTTAGCTTCACAATCATTCAATAATTTTTATAAAAGAATTCCTTTAACTCTAAAAGCATTGAGGAAAGCAGAAAAAGAAACAGGTGAGAAAAAAGTTTATTTAGCAAATTGTACGGCCCCCGTAGACGAAATGGTAAAAAGAATTAAGTTTGTAGAAAAGAATGGTGGGAATTATATTATGCTTGATATTTTAACACTAGGCTGGGCAGCATTGCAATATGCGAGGAAAATTACTAAGCTACCAATCCATGCACATCGAGCAGGACATGCAATGTTTGATAGATCTCCCAATCATGGGATGAAGATGGAAGTAATTGCTCAGTTTGCGAGAATGGTTGGAGTAGATACATTGCACATCGGAACAGCATATGGGAAGATGGCTGGAGGAAAAAAAGAAGTTTTACATATTGAAAAAGAAATAGAACAACAATTCACAAAAGAAACTAAAGAAAATCTAAGTCAAAAATGGTATCACATTAAACCAGTCTTTGGTGTGGCTTCAGGAGGAGTTCATCCAGGGATCGTAGATAAGATTATGAAGTTCATGGGCAATGATGTTGTAATTCAAGCAGGAGGAGGGATCCACGGCCACCCAGACGGAACTGTCAAAGGATCAATCGCAATGCGTCAAGCTGTCGATGCCACAATGAAAAAGATCCCATTAAAGCAATACGCAAAAACTCATGAAGAGTTAAGAAAAGCTTTAGATAAATGGGGCAATTAATTTTTCTCTCAAAACATTTATCAATTAAATCTGTTTCTCTAATATTATGTACAAACAAAAATACCGTAAATCAGTTTTCATTGTAGCATATTCTTTAGAAGGAAAAGAACCAATTTACATCATCCAAAAAAGAAAATTACATTGGATAGGTTGGGAATTTCCAAAAGGAGGAATAAAGAAATTCGAAACAAAAAGACAAACTGTAAAAAGAGAAATCAAAGAAGAAACTAACTTAAAACCAATAAAAATCGTCAATCATAAGATAAAAGGCAAATACAAATATCCAAAAATATTCTCCGACAGATCAGGAATAATCGGACAAAGTTATCATTTATTTTCTGTTGAAGTAAAGAAAGGAAAAATCAAATTCGACAGAAGAGAACATTTCTCAAGTAAATGGGCAACATACAAAGAAGCTCAAAAATTACTAACACACAAAAATCAAAAAGATTGTTTAAAAATAGTTAATAACTATCTAACTAAAAATTAATTTATTTCTTCAAAAAGTTATTTCTTCTAAAAACAGTACTCGCTCCAAATAATAATCCTGCAGCAAAAATAAAAGATAACGCTGAAGTGAAATTAGTTTTAGCAAGGTTTTTACCTAATCCCCCAACAACTGCACCAGTTATGAAACTGTTATATTCTCTTTCTTCTTCAAGAATTTCTTCTGGTTCAGCTTCTTCGAAATTAATTTCTTCTACAATTGTATCTACTGTTTCAACAACACATTCTCTTGATCTATAGAGTGCAGTTTTTTCACTATAAGAAACTTCTTCCTTTGAAGAACATTGGCCATATTGGTAGTTGTTAGATCCACATTCTCCCCATTCACTCCATTCAAGACATTTCCAAGAAGTAGAATCTCCTCCAGAAGTTACAGGAGTGGGAACAGGAGCAGGAACATAAACATCATAGATCAAATCTCCAGTACTATTTGTTTGATTAAATTCATCTGTTGCATGCCAAGAATATGCATAATTTCCTATATCTAAATTATCAAAAGAAAAGTAATATTTCTGAGGTTCCGGATCAGTTACAAATCCTAACTGAGGATATTTCTTAGCTTCATAATCTACTCCATTAAATGTAATCCAAACTTCTTCCACCGAGGAGATCCCATCTTCCCAAATAACTTCAAAAAAATATTCTTTACTTGTTTGAAATAAACCATCTGTTTTTTCTACTTCAGAATATTTTGGAGCATGAAGATCCAAATTAATTTGCCTTTCTTCAGCATAAGCTTTATTTCCAAAATCGTCTTCAGCATAAGCTTTCAAAATATATCTGCCTTCACCCAAATCAGAAAAGGTTTTAGTGTAAAAAATTGGAACAATTCCTCCTGGTTGTTGTTCCCAATTAGCAACATTTTCTCCATCAACAGATAAAAGTTCAACAAATACTTTATTCAAATTAGCATCAGAGGCAGTAATCTTTGAAAATATCGAATCTTGATTATAAGTTCCTTCTTCAGTTGTTTCCTCTTCAAAATTAATTACTGGTAGAGTAGCATCTACTTCAATACCTGGAATCTCAAGAACTACTTTATTACCAATATAATCTTCTACAAAAAACCAAACATCATTCACGCCTTCAATAAAGGGGATATCTTGAAAAGATCCCGAACAACCACCATTCAATTCATTTTGAATGTACTCATTAACTTGAGTGGCGTCTCCCACAATCAAAATACATTCTCTTGGATTTTGTTCTTCAAAAGCATATTTTATATTAACTATTTTCTTATTCATTAATTTACTGTTCTCAAAATTTCTTATAACTAATTTAGACGGCTCAAAAGTATCGATATAAAATTTTATTTCTTCAGAAATCATAGACTCTTCAGAAATAATTCCCCCTGAAGCAACGATTTCTTCAAATGCGGTAACGATCAAAATATTTTCATTTTCAACAACAGGTGATTTTTCAAAGAATATCTCTTTATCACTACAATCAAATTCTTCCTCAAAACCATTTAAATTATAAAAACAAAAGTCCATTTCTGAAAGCTCAGATCCAAAAGAAATTGACCTAATTTCATGATCATACCATTTTCCATCTTCAGGATAACTTACAATAGTTCCTGCAGATACAAAACTGACCAAAAGCGTCAACGCCAAAAATAATAGCAAGCTCTTTTTTACCATGATCATCCGAAGGATATTTGATATATAAATCTTTTTATAAAAAGACTTAAATGCTACTTTTCCTTCAAGGGACTATGAAATGCAGAGAATACACTTTAGATTCCGGAATAAAGATCTTTTTGGGAAAAAATGCAGAAAATAATGACGAGTTAATGAAGGAATACAAAGGAAAAGAAAACATTATTTTACATACAGTCAAACCTGGAAGCCCTTTTTGTGTAATCGCGAAATTAAATCCAACAAAACAAGAGATCCAAGAAGCAGCAATAATTTGCGCATCAAAAAGTCAAGATTACAGAGATAACAAAGCGGGTGTTTCACTACATCAATTCACAGGAAAAGATATTAAGAAATCTTTTTGGATGAAAGCAGGATCTTGGAAATTAAAAAACAAACCTAAGGTAATTAAAGTAAAGAAACAAGATATTAAGATAAAATGATAAGAGAAATACAATTAGGAAAAAACGGAATAACACAAAACTTTCTAAATACCTTGAAAACTTATTTCGATAGAGTCAGAACAGTAAAAGTTTCAGTTCTTCCAGCCGCAAGGGAATCAAAGGAAGATGTCAAAAAATATTCAGTAGAACTTCTGAAAAAGATGGGAGTTCATTACACAGCGAAAATTATTGGTTTCACAATAACGCTGAAAAAATGGCGAAAGGCCAGGGAATAATATTAACATATTTCTAATGCCATAAATAGTTAAAAAAGAAATTTTCCTTCATTTTTAATGAATAAAAAATATAAATTAGATATAATTTTTACGGGGATATATTTTTTTGAACAAATTTTACTTATTTTATTGTATATAACCTTTCCCAAATCAATTAACATATTAATCGGTATATTTCCAGTCATATTTTTAACAACTATCGCTTTTGAGAAAATTTTGATAAAGCTTGTTCATAAAGAAGAATTAGATTTAGCAAGTGAACCCATAGATAATAAGACCCGAGTTTTAGAAGATAATTTAAACTCCCTCGAGTGGAACAATCTACGCAGAAAAATAATAAATACTCCGTTATCCGAAAAGAATATAATCTCTAATAACGTTAAAAAAATAAGAGGCAATTATGGAAAATAAGACATTTATTTTAAATAGGGAAATTAAGGCTTTTGTTAATAACAGTATAGACTCTTATAGGACCTCGATTTCTACGAACTTTATTAATGCAATAAGGATTTTTCTCAATGCAAGAGGATTCATTTTATTTGTAGATGAAAACAGTAATTTTAAAGGATATTTGGACATGGTGGATTTGGAGCAAATAAATAAAATTGCAGAAGGAGAAGATTCTAAAAAATCAATAGAAATTTTAATAAATGAAAATAAATTAAAATTAAGAAATAAGATCTTACATTCTACAGATAAAATCAGTAAAGCAATTAACTTTTTTGATGAAAATAATCAATTATATTTTCCAGTATATAATCCTCTTGGAAATCTTTTAGGTAGAACTAGTTTGAGCATAATCAAAAAAAGAGTTAAAGAATTATATGGTGTTGAGGTAGTTTAATTATCGGATTATCCGAAATATTTAATTTAATTTGATGAATATACCCCGCAGCTTGCTGCGGTTGGGAAAAAACTAAAACTAATG
>CAZFLO010000047.1:0-6370 GCA_964519005.1 Candidatus Woesearchaeota archaeon | reverse complement strand
GGAATTGGACTTATGTTTTCTAGAAGAAAAAAAGCTAATGCTTTGTTGTTTTCATTCGACAAACCTGTGAAAATGTCAATTCATTCTTGGTTTGTTTTTTATAGTTTTTTTGCAATTTGGTTGGATGAGTATGGAAAATTAATTGAGGTGAAAAAAGTTAAACCTTTTTCTTTTAATGTTTCACCGTCGATAAAATTCAAAAAATTGATAGAAATTCCAATTAGTTTCAAATACGACGACGTTTTGAAAATCCTCGACGGGGAGAAACATTTAAATAGGTAATCTGTGTAAATGTTTTGTAATTGATGTTCTTTTTGTTGAGGACATAAACAAGTTACTAAAAAGGAGGTGTTGAAATGGGAAAAATAATTGTTAAAAAAGCTATTGTACGAAAGCCAGGTCACCTTTACTACGTTGATGGTGCTGGAAACGTATGTGAAGCTAAAATGGCTAGAGGTGGTAAAAAGAAAAAAGTTACTAAGAAGAAACCTGCTGTAAAAAAGAAGGTTGTTAAAAAGAAACCTGCTGTAAAAAAGAAGGTTGTTAAAAAGAAAGTAGCTAAGAAAAAACCAGCTAAGAAAAAAGTTGTTAAGAAGAAAAAGCGATAAGTTTTATTTTCTATGAATAATTTTTTTATTTTATTTTTTTATATTTATAACCTGGGGGAAAGAGGTGATTTGTTTCCCCCGGATGTTCTTTGTTCGATTAATTTTATATAGTTCTTTTTTGTGATGTTGATATGTCATTAAAAGACGTTCAAAAAGAAGTTGATGAATGGATTTCTCAGTATAAAATAGGTTATTTCAAACCTCATGAAATTTTAGCAAGATTGAGTGAAGAGGTCGGGGAGACTGCTAGAGAGATAAATCATTTGTTTGGGTCAAAGAAGAAAAAGGATTTTGAAGATACTCGAGGACTTCAGGAAGAACTGGGAGATATAATTTTTACTGTGGTTTGTTTAGCCAATTCTTTAAATTTGGATTTAGATGAATCATTTAAAACTATAATGGATAAATGTTATGGTCGAGATAGTGAGCGCTGGGAGAAAAAATAATTTTATATAGTTCTTTTTTGATTTATTTTTATGACAATAACCTTGGGAATTGAATCAACTGCACATACATTTGGAATTGGAATTGTTCGGGATGGGAAAATAATTTCGAATGTGCGTGATATGTATACGACTGAAGAAGGGGGAATTATTCCAATGGATTCTGCTAAACATCACCGGAAAGTTTGTGGGAAAGTTTATTCTGAATCTCTGGAAGAAGCGGGAATTGACGAGGAAGATATTGATGTAATTGCATATTCTCGTGGACCAGGTTTACCGCCTTGTTTAATCGAGGGAATGAAATTTGCAAAATTTTTGGGGAAAAAATTGGGAAAGAAACTTGTTCCTGTTAATCATTGTGTTGCTCATTTGGAAATTGGTCGAGTTACCGGGGCTCGAGATCCTGTCTTGCTTTATTGTAGTGGGGCTAATACTCAGGTGATTGCTTATGCTGCAGGGAAATATCGTGTTTTTGGTGAGACGTTGGATGTGGGGGTTGGAAATTTTATTGATAATTTTGCTCGTTATGCGGAGCTTGGTTTTCCTGGTGGACCAAAGATTGAGAAAGAAGCTATTGGAGGAAAGTATGTTGAGTTGCCTTATTCAGTTAAGGGGATGGATATTTCTTTGTCTGGTATTTTGACTAATCTTCGGCAAAAATTAGCGAAGGGTTTTGAGTTGAAGGATTTGGCTTATTCGATGCAAGAGACTGTTTTTGCGATGCTTATTGAAACTGCAGAAAGGGCTTTGGCTCATGTGGATAAAGCTGAGTTGCTTTTGGGTGGAGGAGTTGCATGTAATTCTCGTTTGCAGGAAATGGCGAAAATTATGTGTGGGGATCGAGGAGCAAAATCTTTTTGTCCAGAAAAACCTTTACTTGTAGATAATGGTGCAATGATTGCTTTTCTTGGAGAGATCATGTTTAAATCAGGAATTGGTTTTGATTATTCGGAAGATGAAATTTTGGATATTCGGCCTAGGGAGCGGACGGATCAGGTTGAAGTGAGTTGGCGGTGATTTTGTTTCTTTTTGGTTCATACGTCGTTAAATGATTTTTTGTGTACGTGAGTACACGGCAAAACCATTTGCCTTGTTTAAACACAAAAATAATTCAAAATTTGGAGAAAAAAAGTTTGGAGATACTACTGGAAAAGAAATGAAAATAATTTTGTGTTTTGATTTTGTGGTAATTGAGTGAGGAGAGATTAATTGAGATCATATTTAAAGATTTGTTTTTCTAACCAAAAGTTTATAAACTAATTTTTGTCAATATTCATATCCGATGAACAACAGTTCAAATGAAGAAATGCAAATTTCTATCAGCCCGTGAGTTACAAGTGGGTGGAGCTTTCGGATAAATTAAACGTGACAAAAAAAATGAAAATGGATGTATACCAAATTGTTGAAAAGGCAAAGAGAACAGGCAAGATTGAAAAAGGAACTAACGAAGTGACTAAAGCAATCGAGAGAGGAACTGCTAAGTTTGTTGCTTATGCTTCGGATGTTGAACCAAAAGAAATTGTGGCTCATATTCCTGTTTTGTGTAAGGAAAAAGGAATTCCTTGTATGGAAGCAGATAATAAGCAAAAATTAGGGATTGCTGTAGGGCTTCCTGTCAAAGCTTCTTCTATCGCTGTTATTGATGCTGGAGAAGCCGATAAAGATATTGCTTTCTTAAAATAATTCAACAACTTAAATTTTTGAATGTTTAAGAATTTTATAATTAAAAATGGCAAAAGATAATAAACCAACACAGAAAAAAGAAAAGATTAGTATTACTGGGCAAGTTGTTCCAGCTACTGTTAAAGAATTAATTGGTCGAACTGGTTTTAGAGGAGAAATTACTCAAGTTAAATGTTTAGTTGAAGAGGGGAAAGATATTGGTCGATCTATGAGACGTAATGTTCGAGGAGCAGTTCGGCTTGGAGATGTCTTAATGCTTAGAGAAACTGAAATTGAAGCTAGAAGAATTAAAACTAATGTAAAGAAAGGGAGTTATACTTAAAATGCAAAGTTTACCTGATTTAGTTGGAAAAGAGAAAATTTCAGGTAATGAGACTCTGGAGGAAACTCCCATTAATTATGTTGGTAAAGATCTTGGGTATAAAAATTTTTTGAGTTATATGGCTTCTGTTCAAAAAAAATTTGGAAGTGATGATCCTTTTATGCCCTATTACAGAATAAGTGGAGATGCGACCCATGCCTAAATGTTCTTATTGTGAAAAAAATTATGAATTCCCAAGGGGATTGACTTTAGTTATGAAAGATGGGACTGTGAATTATTTGTGTTCTTCAAAGTGTAGAAAAAATATGTTGATGGGTCGAAGAAAAGTTAGGTGGTTACCGATTCATATTAAATTTAATCCTAAGAATAAGATTAAAGTTAAGAAAAAGAAGCGTTGATTTTATTTCTTTTTTAATTAGTTTTTTTGATAAGATATTATTTCTATTTTTTTAAAAAATTAGAGTTATTTTTAGTTTTATTTTCGTTAAATTCTATGGCCTGATAGTTGTTTAAGTTTTTATATCTTGTGGTTGTTACTTCTCAGTTTAATCCGTCGATAAAATGCTTTTTTGACACAAAGTTTATAAAGTAATTTTGTTTTTTTATTGTATGAAATTGCACTGAAAATAGTCGCAAAAATAAGATAAAAAAAATGGCAAAAGGAGATTACGGCGCATCAAATATTAAGGTTTTAGAAGGCCTTGAAGGAGTAAGAAAAAGACCTGCAATGTACATTGGTGGGACAGATAAACATGGATTACATCATCTTGTTTATGAGCTTTTGGATAATTCTGTTGATGAAGCTTTAGCAGGACATTGTAAGGAAATTCAAATAAAAATTCATGAAGATGGTTCTTGTTCTGTTGAGGATGATGGTCGAGGTATTCCAGTTGATATGCATCCAACATATAAAATTCCTGCAGCACAAGTTGCTTTGACAAAGTTACATGCAGGGGGAAAATTTGATAAAGATTCTTATAAAGTTTCTGGGGGACTCCATGGAGTTGGAATGAGTTGTGTTAATGCTTTGAGTAAGAAGTTACTTTTAAGAATTAAACGAGGAGGAAAAGTGTATGAACAAGAATATTCTCGAGGAATTGCTACGAATAAATTAACTGTTGTAGGAAAATGTTCAGATAAAGAAACTGGGACTAGAATTCAATTTTGGCCTGATCCGGAAATTTTTTCTGTTTTAGAATTTGAATATAAAATTTTGGAGAATAGATTTAGAGAAGTTACTTTTTTGAATGCTGGTTTAAGGATTAATTTGGAAGATTTGAAAAAAGGGAAGAAGCAGGAGTTTTATGCAGCTGGCGGAGTAATGGAGTTTGTAAAATGGATTAATAAATCAAAGGATGTTTTAAACACTAAACCTATTTATTTTAAGAAAGAACTTGAGGGGATTGAAATGGAAATTGCGATTCAATATAATTCTAGTTATAATGAAACTATTTTCGGATTTGTAAATACTATTAATACCGTTGAAGGTGGAACGCATGTTTCTGGTTTGAAAACTGCTTTGACTAGGGTTGTGAATGATTATGCAAAGAAAAAAGGTATTTTGAAAAATGGGGACAGTTTTTCAGGGGACGATGTTCGTGAGGGACTTGCTGCTATTGTTAGTGTAAAAATTCCTGAGCCCCAGTTTGAAGGTCAAACAAAAGGGAAGCTGGGCAATTCTGAGGTTAAGGGATATGTGGATTCGGCGGTTACACTAGCTTTAACAGAGTATTTTGAAGAGAACCCTTCTATTGCAAAAAAGATTGCTAGTAAAGCAATGGATTCGGCTAAAGCTCGACTTGCTGCTAAGAAAGCCAAAGATTTGGTTAGGAGAAAAAATGTTTTTTCACTTGGAGGACTTCCTGGAAAATTGGCGGATTGTTCTAATAAAAAAGCGGAAGATTCTGAATTATATTTGGTTGAAGGTGAATCGGCAGGGGGCTCAGCTAAAATGGCAAGGAATAAAGAAAATCAGGCTATTTTGGGACTTAAGGGTAAAATTTTGAATGTTGAGAAATCTTCTCCTTCGAGGGCGTTGTCTTCAGAAGAAATTACAAATATGATTACTGCAATTGGAACTGGGGTTGGAGAGCAGTTTGATTTGACTAAACTTCGATATAAAAGAATTGTAATTATGACTGATGCAGATGTTGATGGAGAACATATCAAGACTTTGTTGTTAACTTTCTTTTTTAGATTCATGCCCCAATTAATTGAGAGTGGGCATATTTTTGTTGCGATGCCTCCGTTGTTTAGAATTAGAAAGAAAAAAGATCATTATGTTTATTCCGAAGAGGAATTGAAGAAAGAGACTGCTGGAATTCAAAATCCTAATATTACTCGATTTAAAGGTTTGGGTGAAATGAGTGCTGATCAGTTGTGGGATACGACGATGAATCCTAAAACTCGTAAGATTAAAAGGACATATATTGAGGATGCTGTTGAAGCTGATCAAGTTTTTTCAATGTTGATGGGTGATGATGTAGCGGGGAGGAAAGCTTTTATTGCAGAGAATGCTCATGAAGCTGATTTAGATATTTAAAATGGCAAAAAAAAGTAAATTAAAAACACCGGATTGGATTTTGAATGGTGAAGAAGAGGAAAAACCTAAGAAGAAGAAAGAAAAAACTTTCAAAGTTCGTAGATGTCCTAAATGTAATTCGGATAAAATCCAGGTTAAGATGGGAGAAATTGGTGTTTGGGAATGTAGCGAATGTGGCTGGGCTGGAAAAGAAGTTAAAGAAGACGAATTAACTGAAGATGAATTTATGAAATATTTGGATGATAAAGGAGAGGAGGTAGCTTAAAATTTATTTGAAAAAATAAATATTGGAAATATAAAAAAATGACAGATGAAAAAAATAAAATAGAAAAAGAAATTGATCAAATGGAATTGGATGATTCGGAAATTAAGGAAGAAAGTCAAATGAATCAAGTAGAGGAAGTTGAAGATGCAGTTCAAGTCGAAGAAGATTTTGGAATTAAGTTTCCCGAGGAGAAAGGAGTAATTAATGCTGAAATTACGGGGGAAATGAAAAAATCTTATTTGGATTATGCTATGAGTGTTATTGTTTCAAGAGCTATTCCTGCAATTGAAGATGGGATGAAACCTGTTCAGAGAAGAATTCTTTATGCAATGCAACAAATGGGTTTGAGACCAAATACTCAAACTAAAAAATCAGCGAGAGTTGTAGGGGATGTAATTGGTAAATATCATCCTCATGGTGATTCGAGTGTTTATGAAGCAATGGTTCGTATGGCTCAAGATTTTTCTTTAAGATATCCTTTGGTTTTCGGGCAAGGTAATTTTGGTT
>CAZFLO010000046.1:3129-6793 GCA_964519005.1 Candidatus Woesearchaeota archaeon | reverse complement strand
TTATCAATGTCACTAAATTTGATTGATCTTTCCAATACTGGAAAGAAGTTATTTCGCTTTCTCCCGAATCTCCCCAATACATTTGGAATTCGTTTGATTGATTTACATCAACTGTTAAAATTCCAGATCTCCAATTTTCATTGTTATTTACTTCGAAATATAACTCGTAAATTCCATCAAAATCAATTGTTTCCGAGTTAGAATCCCAGTTTTCCAAATTATCTAGATTTATGATTAATGTGGCTTGAATTATATTTCCTTCACTTGTTTCTAAATCTCCTTCAAAGATTTCCCCTTCGGAAATTCCTCCGCTCTCATCGAATTCATAGAGCCTTAATTCTATTTCATCTTCTCCCACAATTAAACTTGTTCCTGCTAAAGTCATTGTGACTTCTAATTCATTTCCAGTTAATTCAATTGTTGAAATGTTTGTTGTCGGAGGGGAATTCATCCAATGGGATTCTCCCTCGTTTAGAAATAGATTTCCCGAATAGTTTCCTCTGAGTTTTGGGGGTTCTGTTCCAATAAATAACCAGATTGAATCAAAATCCCATCCAGCAAATGTTTCAATTAAATTCATCTCCGCCGTTGTTTTTCCTGTTCCAATTGCCGAGGAAGTTTGACCTGATAATTCTGTGTCCCAATAACAGCCTATGCTTTCGATATTATTTCCTGCCGAGGACATTAATCCTCCCAGATTATTTTGTCCTTCGATTTCTCCAGAGAAATAATAATTTTCAATGAAAAGTTTTTCTGCTTTCCCTGCTAATCCTCCCACTTGGTTCTGTCCTAAGAGGGATCCTCGGGCATAAGAATCGATTATTATATAATTTGATTCGGTTGGATCTAATTTCCCAATCATTCCTCCCACGTGTTTCTTTGCTTCTATAGAACCGTTAAAATAAGATCTGTCTATTTTGATTCCCGAGGAAGATGACTTGACTATCCCAATCATTCCCCCTACTTCATTTTGCGCAATTATTTGTGCTGTTGAAGAACATTGTTCTATGTTCACTTCTTCTAAAACTTCTGCAACAAATCCTCCCACGTGGTTTTTTCCTTCAATTTCTCCAGAGAAAGAAGAATTTTTTATGTTTGTAATTCCACTTACTTTTCCAACTAATCCCCCCACATGATCTTTTCCTTCTAACGATCCCCAAAAATGAAAATTATTTATGCTTGAATTAAAAACCTCTCCACTTAAGCCCCCGACTGAATCTTCGCCTTCTATATCAAGTAGCGAATATGATTTTTCAACTTTTGAATTTTCTAAATATCCTATGAATCCTCCGACGATGTTTTCCCCTTCTATTGAATTTTTTGAATAAGAATTAGAAATTTCTGCTTCTTCAATTGCTTTTCCAACTAGTCCTCCCAGAATATCTTTTCCTGTAATTGAACCTTCTGAATAAGAACTATCTATTTTTGCTTTTGAAGAAAGGATGCCTACTACTCCTCCCCCGACATCATTTACTTCAACGATAGCTAGAGAATGGGATTCTAAAACTAAAGCATCTTCTCCAAGTACAGAACCAACTAAACCTCCTACGTTTTCTTCTCCATTGATTATGCCACTTGAATAGGAATTTTCTAAGATGGCATTTTCTAGTATCCCTCCAATTCCTCCGACCTTTGTTTTACCCTCGACTGAACTTGTTGAATAGGAATTTAGAATGTAAGATTGTCTAATGTATGGTCCTTGGTTGTTTGGGAAAAGATAATCTACTCCGGCATTTCCGAATAAACCTCCTATAGCGTATCCTTCTTCTTGGGAAGTTATTGTTGCTTGAGAATATGATTGTTTAATTGTTCCTCCAAAGAAAGATCCTACCAGCCCTCCAACAAATTGATTTCCTTTTATAATTCCCACAAAATTTGAATTTTCTAAATACATTCCATCAGAAGAAAAACCAATTAATCCTCCTACTTTTTGGTCCCCCTGAATTGAAACTTCTGAATTTGAATCCAATAAAATTATTTTCTCTGCGTAGCCAACCAACCCCCCCACGTAGGTGTTTCCAATAACCTCTCCGGAACTTTCTAAATCTTCAAATGTTGAATCTTCATTAATTTGTCCCACAAAGCCCCCCACATAATTGTCTCCTTTGATGAAAAGATTTTCTAATTTGATATTTCTTATTTGGGAATTTGATGAACAAGAAAATAATCCTGTCCTGCTTTCTTCAGGGATATTTATGTAAACTCCTTCAATAACATATGATCGCCCTTCGAAAATTCCTTGAAAACAATTTTGTGAATCGAAATCTCCGAGGGGTTCAAACCCTAAACCGCCATTCCAATTAATACTGTCTGTGCAATCAATGTCTTGAGTTAGAATATAATTTAAACTTAAATTGTCCTGGATATTTTGTAAATCCTCGCAATTTGAAACTTCTTCGTAATCTCCTCCTTCGAAAATTACATTTGCTGTTATTCCAATATTTTTTATTTGGAATAATAATAAAATGATAATTAATACTATGGAAAATAAAAGAAATTTATTCATTGACCTCATTTAATAAAAGAGGAAAAGAATTATATAAATTTACTTGTGATTTGAGCAGATAAGGGAAGGGGGATTTTATTTTAATCTAGAGAGGTATTTTTCTAAATCTTTATAATTCTTGTCTCGATCTAATAAACAAACTAGAATAACATTTGAACTTAGAATAACATAAATTAATCTTTTCTCTTTAAAATTTATCTTTAACCTGATCCTGAAAACTTTCGAATAAGATTTTGAATGAATCCTTTTAGACCGAAAAGGATTCTCTTTAATTAACTGAATTTTTTTATGAATTATTCTTTTTGATTTTTCATCCAATTTATCAAACTGTTCTTTAAAATATTTTAAGGATTTAATTTGATAACTCATTTTAGGGAACTAAATAATTCTTTTTCAGAAACAATTTCTTTATTTTCAATAGATTTTGTTATTAACCCACCTATTAATTTAATTTCTTCTTTTGTAAAAGTTTCATCATATTCATTCTTTTCAAAAACTTTCTCTCTTATGCTTTCCATTGTCAAATCTTGGATATTTCTAAAACCAAAATTTTCCACATAACTTTCTGCAGCAATTAACAAGTTCTTTGGGATTTTCAAGTTTATTTGTTTTGTTTCCATCTTCCTATAGATATCAATAGCTATTTAAATTTTTGGATTATCAAAATTAGTCGAAAATATACAAAGAAATATTACTTCTTTTTTTTAGAAACCTTTTTCTTTTTTGTTTTCTTCTTCGTCTTCTTCTGGTTTTTCAATAAATAATAAACAATTATTAGTAGAACTATTGCTGCAATTATATTTAATGTAGAAAAGAAAGATAATTGGATTTGTGCAGGGCAAGCAACTACGTTTGATCCGCCTTCGCAATTTGCTCTTGAACCGATTGGGTCATAGTGGCATAGATTGTCAATAGGGGAAAACACGTACTCTGGATCTGCACAAGTTTCTAAACCAGCCATAGTAGGATTATTAGCAGACCAGACCCATTTAATATCCCAAGAGTAAGATAAGAATCCATCTTCACAATCATCTGAAGATAAATCATTTTGATGTGTACAAGTTCCTATTTCAATTCCACCGGAACTTGAAGTGAATGTTGGTCCACAGGCGTTTGGATCTACAGTAGTATCCCAAGTACAATTACAAGTATAATCTG
>CAZFLO010000046.1:0-3029 GCA_964519005.1 Candidatus Woesearchaeota archaeon | reverse complement strand
CTTGCATCTACTGTTAAAATCCCTGATCTCCAATCTGAATTATCATTTACTTCGAAATATATTTCATAAATTCCGTCGGTATCATCACCATCATCTAATTGTTCTAAAGAATCTAAAGTAAAAGTTAATGTTTGCTGAAATGTTCCCTCTTCTTCTCCCTCCACTGCCATTCCAGTTAAAAAGTTTGAGATTACTCCTCCCGTGACTCCTCCTTCAAGACCAATTGCGGATCCATCATCATATTCATAAATATAAAATATAACTTCTTCAGCACTTAAACCTAAACCTGCAAAAGTCATTGTAACTTCTAATTCCTCTCCAGTTAATTCTACCGTCCCACTTATGTGATTTTCAGGAGGAGAATCCATCCAATAAGCAAGGTCATTGAAGGCTGGAGGGAGTATTGTTGAGCCCGTTACATCTATTGTTAAAATTTCACTTATCCAATATTCTACCTCGGGATTCTCTGAATTTACAGCTTTAAAGTAGACATCATAAACTTCTTTCACTTCTGTAAAACTTGCTATTAAAGTACTGTTAATTACAAATGGGCGGGAAATTCTTCCTCCGAAATCTAATTGATTTCCTCCCCCAGCCTGAATCTCTTCTCCTCCTTCATAAACATAGAAAACAACGTGATCTCCAACTAATCCTGAATCATTCAAAACCATATCCATTGTTTGAGAAGTTCCATCATAAACCAAATTATGAATTATTTCTTCTGAGTTTGGATCTTCCCAATATGTATTCCCATCTCCAATTACCATTAAATCAAAATATCCACTTGTGTAAACCCCTCCTTCAGTAGTTGTTACAACAAAATATAATTCTAATTTATTGTCATCTTCTCCTTGACCATAGTACTGAACAAATGCATCATTTATTGTTAAATCCCACCCTAGCAAAGAAATATCATCTGTTCCACCAATAATTTTTTGCTGAGAATAATAAGAAGATGAAACAACAGAAGAAGTTTGTGTTCCAGAATCATATTCAAGTAATTCAATATCGGCTATATCAATATACTCTAATTGACCTGAATTATTTAAAACTTGAGTAATTATTAATGTGTCTTTCACATTAAAAACCGCAGAAGTTATTTTTTCTGTGTTTTCCCTGTTCATCCAAACTGAATTTGGTCCTTCTGGATTTGAAGTACAGATTCCTAAACTTGAACAACCCAGATCATTGCAATCTATTTTACCATTACAATTGTTATCAATCTCATCAGAACAATATTCTTCTGAATTTTCTGATCTTCCTGGATTGATGTTACTATTTAAATCGTTACAATCAAATTCACTTGTGTCATCTCCAAGGATAAAATTTATTCTAGCAACAGGACTTTCACAAGTATCCCCCGGATAATATTTACAACCAAAAAATTGTTCACATGTTGCCTCGTTTGCAGCATATTGAGAACAATCTCTTTGTCCAAAACAAGTTTGACTTGTTACTTCAGTACTAAAAATGCAACCGCTCTCTACACATAAATATTGATTCCACGCTAAAGAATTACAATCTGGTGCTCCCGTAACCCCATTAGTTTCACAATTATAATTTGTTGTACATCCAGTAACCTCTCCACATACCATATTATAGTAATCTTCGCATTGGGAAATAGAATTTGAGGGATTGTTTTTTGAAACACAATTGAAAGTTCCCCCTAACGCCACAGTTTCACAAACCCCCAATACATCAAAATCACAAACCCCTGCAGAATCTTTATGTTCATTACAATCCACTGTTCCTGTACAAGTTGGTCTCAAATAACATCCTCCAAGCGCATCGCATATTTCGTGATCAATAGTTGTACAATCAATTATTCCTCCCTCACAAGTAGGAAGAAATTGTTGTGACAAAGCACATCCAGGAACAGTAAGACAATCCTCGGCTGAGACATAATTGCAACCACCAACCACACCACCACCTAACCAGTTACTACAGGAAGAATCTCCAGTAAGTTCGCAGAGATTTTCATCAAAATCTAAACATTGTTCTTTATACAAACCATCACAATAAACATTACATTCAGATGAACTTGATGTGAATATAACACTATTTCCAGAATAAGGAAAAGTATCTACGTCTTCATCAGCAAAACAATAATTGTAATCTAAATCATTACTGCACCCCCCCTCCGTGTAATCCCATGAACAATCAGCATTTAAACAAGAATTAATTGTACTACAATAATCACAATGCTCGTCTGAACAAATATTTGCTCCCAGGCCACAAATATCCCATAATGGACAATCCTCAAGACAGGCATCAACACATTCTCCCGCAGCACTCCACATACAACAACTTTGTGCAAAGCAATCATTTGGAGTATCCTGATCCTCACAGGTTATACCCCCAGAAATAAATGGCATGAATAATGCAATGATTAACAGCAAACTAAAAAGAAAAGTAAACGTTTTCTTATTTTCCAAAATAGATCCAATTATGTCCCTCTTTTTATTCACCATTATATTCAATTAAATAATCTTGTTTTTATAAACATTTCTTTAGTTGAAATAATATTTAGAAGGGATCTATTTCAAGTTTGAATTTTTTAAGAATATTGATTTGGGAGTATTGTTTAAGAAGGGGAGATTATTGCTAATAGAAATAGTTATAAAGTGTAACTACTTAATGATAACAGTCAAAATGGGAAAGAATTTAAGAAATATTTTATTGGGAGCAGGAATGATAGCGACGGCCTGGGGGCTTCTTCCAGATACTTCGCAAGGGCAAAATTTGAATGTTATGAAAAATAATGGGAATAATACCATAAATACTATCAATCACGAGGAAAATAAAAGTGTTGATAAAAATAAAACATTTTATATATCAAAAGACGGAAGTCAAGATTGGGATGGAGAAACTAGGCATTGGCATGTGACTCCCAAGGGAGATACAATTGTTTCTTATTTGAATCAGGAACAGGCAGATGAATTTGAGGAAAAAATGGAAAGGAGTGTTCCAAGTGATTCTAAAGATCCTCCAGAAGACCCCCAAGATCCCCGATGGGGATTAAATGGATA
>CAZFLO010000045.1:0-7439 GCA_964519005.1 Candidatus Woesearchaeota archaeon | reverse complement strand
TTAAGGTAACAGGTATTGCCTTAAGTCTTCGGACATACCGCAAGCGTGTTCCCGGTCATTACTTCAGTAATGCCGGATTTTATTTAAGATGGTGAAAGAAAATAATATTCCAAGTTGGGTTTGGATCTTAATAGTTGTTTTAATTTTGATTATTGCATTGCTTTTTTTTGTTTTGAATCAAAGTGTAGAAGTTAACAAGGAAGCAATAAATAATCCAACAGAAAGATTATGTGTGGATGCGTGTGGTTCAAAATTAACTCTTTGTAATTCTAAAGTAAGAGTATATCAAGAAAATAGAGATTGTGGTGCCGAATTTACATCTTGTGTAAATAGTTGTGATTACTAAATAAAGAAGATGGTAAAAAGAATTTCTATCTATATTGATGGCGCAAACTTTGTTTATGGTTTGAAAAGTTTAGATCCAAAATATTCTGATTATCATTTTGATTTTGAGAGATTTATTGAAAAGATTATTGGTAAAAATAATTTGGTAGATATTTTTTATTATAATGCTTCATTAAAACAAGTAATTAATCCTCGGAGATTTAAGGAACAACAAAAACTTCTTGCAAGATTGAGAAAAATAACCAAATGCAAAGTTGTTTTATGTAAAAGACAAAAACGATTTAATAAAGATGATGAAGAATATTATACAATTAAGGGAGATGATATTAATTTAGCGTTAGATATGTTAAATGATGCATGGGCAGAGAAGTATGATAAAGCGATTTTATTTTCTGGAGATGGAAATTTTGCTCCTTTATTGAAGTATGTTAAGAATAAAGGTAAGGAAGTAGAAGTTATTTCCTTTTTTGAACTTGCTTCTAGGAATTTGTTAAATGAAACTGATAAATTTAGTTTTATTAGTAAAAAAATTGCTAATAAGTTTTTTTGGAGGGGATGAAATTGTGGGATACTTTGGGATGTTGAAGCTGGAGAGATTGCGGTTAAGTCTCGAGATAATGGAAAGTTGGAGAAGATGAAGTTGGGGGATTTTGTTGGGATTTTGAGGGGAGAGGTTGGGGGGAAGAAATAATTTTAGTTAGTTTTATTAAAGATAATCTTGTTTTTTAGTTTATGAAATTTGGAGTTAAGACCTATGATCAGGAAAAATTTTTAGATAAGTTTATTGATTCATCAGATTTTTTTGAGGTTCAAGCAATTAGAGGAAATGATTATTCTTTTTTGACAAAGTATGATAAAGAAATAGTGATTCATTGTGAACATGCAAATTTTGGAGTGAATATTTCGGATTCTAGTAAAGATAAATTTAATTTGGATGCAATTAATTTTGCAAGGGGGTTGGCAGATTCTGTTAATTGCAAAAAAATTGTTGTTCATCCCGGACTTTTACAAAATGAAAATTGTTCAGTTGAAAACACCATTAATTTTTTGAAAGATAATTATGATTCTCGTTTTTGTGTTGAAAATATGCCCTTTCTTTCACGGGAAAAGAAAAAAGTTGGATCAACTCCAGAGGAAATTAAAAGAATCATGGTTGAAGCAAAAGTAGGTTTTTGTTTTGATATAAATCATGCAATTGAATCGGCAAGTACTCAGGGAGAAGATTATTGGAATTATTTGAAAAAGTTTGAAAAATTGAAACCTAATCATTATCATTTGGGTGGGGAAAAAATGGATGTTATGAAATCTCATTTTAGTTTTTGTGATTCTGATTTGGATTTAGGAAAAGTTTTTGATATTCTTGAAACGGATACTACGATGACTTTGGAAGTTAGTTTGGATGATGAAAAGATTAAGGAAGATTTGAAGGTTGTCCGGGGTTTTCGATAAGGTTTTGTTAGATAATTCCTGATAGGTGCGGCATTTCTTTTTCAACGAATTCGACTATTTCTTTTTTGAATTTTGAATTTAAAGAGATTGCTTCGTAATTTGGTTTCTTTTTTAATGTAATCCATTTTTTGTAATCTTTGATTATTTTTTTTAAATTTGGAAATCTTTTGAAATGTTCTAATCGATCATAGCAATTATTCCAATTGTCTTTTCTTGTGAGCTTAAACATTATTTGAGCACACTCTTTTTGATTTTCCATGTGGAATGTATGAATTTAATATTTATAAATATTTCCATGAGTGAAATAATCTTGCATGACTAGAAACATTTATAAACTAAGTATTAATATTAATAATATCTGGAGGAGTAAAAAAGAAAATGGAAGCAAACAAATCATTATTTTTGAAATATCTTGGGGATACACCCCAGTTAAAAATTTTAGATTTTTTGATTGATAATCATTTTTTTGATTTTCCTCTGACTGAAATTGCAAGGGAAAGTAATGTTAGTTACAATACTTTGTCTAAAATCTTTCCTGATTTTGTTGAGAAGGAAATTGTGAATATCACTAGGAAAATGGGCAAATCCGATTATTACCAATTAAACCTTGAGCATCCTTTCATTAAATCTCTTATGCAATTAGACTGGACTTTATCTAAAGGGTCCATGGTTGAGATTATTCCTGATTTGAATATTAAGCACAGGGTTGGAGAATATGGGAAGAATTTGGCTGTTTAGAAATTTTTTGGGAGAGAGGAAGATTGTTGAAAACTTTGTTTTTAGTTATTTTATTCATGATAAATTTTATTCGTTTTTTGTAGAATAAAATTTATCTTCTTTTGAGGGGTTTAGTTAAGTGGGGAGTTTGTTTGGGAATTTATTTAAAAGTTGAGGGGTTTGTTTTGGAATTTATTTAAAAGTTGAGGGGTTTGTTTGGGAACTTATTTAAAAGTTGAGGGGTTTGATTTTTTATGGAATTACTTATGAAGATAATTTTGGGAGTAGCTGTTAAGTCTAGGGATACTGGGAAGTTGGAGAAGATGAAGTTGGTGGATTTTTTGGAAATTAGTTGAAGAAAATAAAGTTAGGGAGAAAAGAGATGAAGAATGATAAATTTTAATAAAAGGTGTAGGGTAAGAAGGTCCGTCTATCCTACTAACCGCATCCTCACGTGAACGAGCACGGGATTTGTCAGGTTCCCTTTGCCTATTTATGTTATTTTTAGTAATTTTTTATTTATATTATTTTGTGTTTGTGGGGAGATAAATCAATCACTTTTTGGATTTTAGGTTTACCATATTCTGCTCCCCCAGTCTGAACTTCTAAATTATTAAGAATTTTTACTTTCCCGGAACCATGTGTGTGCCCACATAAAACCACGAGATAAGAATTTGGGTTTGATTCCATAACTTTTATCATTACATCCCCGATTGCTTTTGAAGAAAAATGGGGCAAAAAATTATCATCAGAGATTTTCCCCTCATGCCAACAAGATTCTTTGAAAGGGGGAACATGAGTTAAACAAAAAACTTTATCATATTTTTTAAAAGCATTAATTAATTTATTTTCTAATGAATGGGCTGCTTCATCTCCTAATTTATTTAATTTTTGTAATCTCTCTTCTTTTGATAAATTATTTAATTCTTCAATCAATTTATAATCATTCAACTTAACATGAGAAGAATCATAATTCCCATACCTTCCATCAGCCCAGCCTCCTTGACCAATTATTCCAATTTTAGATGTAACATCAATTGGATTTTCAACATCAAGAAATTTTAATTTTTCAATACCCTTAGATAACTCAATTATTTCTTTTTTAGTTTCGGATATGCTCCCAAAATAAAAGTCATGGTTTCCCAGAACAAAATAGATTTTTGAATTTATTTTGCAAGACATTTCTTCCAAATAATTTTTAACATTGTTAGAATCTCCCATATCCCCTCCAATAAGCAAAATATCTGGATTTTCTTTATTAATTTTTTCGTAAAATATTTCAGTTTCTTTTTTATCTAAGAAATTCAAATGTATATCTGTAACCCAAATTATTTTTTTATCTTTCATTATTCAATAAGATTATTTGAATTTATTTATTTTTTGTTTTTTAAACTTCTTATCCGAAATCTTATAAATCCCATATCATTGTTGTTGTTATGAACAAATTATCAATAGATGAACTGGCTACTTTCTGCAAAAAGAAAGGATTCATAATAAAATCAGGAGAGATTTATGGTGGGTTTCAGGGTTTCTTTGATTATTTGTTTTTGGGGACGGAGTTGAAGCGGAATCTTAAGGATTCTTGGTGGAATTTTCATGTTCGTGCAAGGGAAGATATTGAAGGTATTGATGGTGCAATCATAACGAATCCTGAAGTTTGGAAAGCCTCGGGGCATGTTGATAGTTTTAGTGATGTTTTGATTACTTGTAAAAAATGTAAGAAAGCTGATAAGGTTGATAAGAATGAAATTGGAAAAGTAAAATGTCCGAGTTGTGGGGGAGAGATTGATTGGGATAATGTTAAAGATATTGAACAAATGTTTAAGACGAATGTTGGTTTGGATTCTTTCGGTTATCTTCGTCCTGAAACAGCGCAGTTGATTTTTGCAAATTTTAAATCTGTTTTTGAAGGTGCACGAATGAAGTTGCCTTGTGGAATTGCGCAGATGGGGAAATCTTTTAGGAATGAAATTGCTCCTAGGAATTTTTTGTTTAGGTGTAGGGAGTTTGAGCAAATGGAAATTGAATATTTTATTAAACCTGGAGATAAATGTCCTTTTGAAATTCCGGATGTGAAGATTTTGGTTTTGGCTTCGGAGGATAATAAAGGGAAGTTAATGACTTTGGTTGAGGCGCATAAGAAAAAGATTATCAAAAAAGATTGGCATGCTTATTGGTTGGGTCAGGCTTTGGTTTGGTTTGAATCTTTGGGTGCGGATTTAAAGAATTTTAGAATTAGACAACATGATAAAGATGAACTTGCGCATTATTCTACGGATTGTTGGGATTTGGAATATAATTTTCCTTTTGGATGGAAAGAGCTTCAGGGAATTGCGGATAGAGGTAATTATGATTTGACGCAACATGAAAAGTTTTCTAAAACTAAGATGGCTGTTTTGGATGAGGAGACTAAAGAGAAGTTTATTCCGGAAGTTGTTTGTGAGCCGAGCTTTGGTGTTGAGCGTGCTTTGCTTGTTTTCTTGTATGAAGCTTATTCAGTTAATGAAAAAGGGAATGTTGTTTTGAAATTGAATCCTAAATTGGCTCCGGTTAAAGCTGCGATTTTTCCTTTGATGAAGAAAGGGAAGCAAGCGGAAATTGCTCGGGGAATTTTTGATGATTTGAAAAAGAAGTTTAATGTTAATTATGATGTTTCTGGTTCTGTCGGTAGGCGTTATGCGCGAAATGATGAGATTGGGACGCCTTTTTGTATTACTGTTGATGATGATTCAATTAGTGGTGGGACTGTCACAATTCGGGATAGAGATACGACTGAGCAGAAGAGAGTTAAGATTTCTGAATTGAGGAATGTTTTGGGTGATTTGATTGAAGGTGAAAAAGGTTTTAAAGACCTTTAGTTCTCTTACTTTATGAAATTTCAATTTTATCATGAGAAATTAATTGATGCAGAAGAATATCAGAATTTTAGGCGTGAGAATCCGGGGGCTTTTCCTTGTAGTGGTTTCTTTGTTTTGGATCGTGAAAAAGAAGGGGCGAATAATCAAGTTCATTTTGATTTTTGGTTGCCGCAATATGAGAAAATGTATTCCTTCAAAATGAATGGTCCAATTGAATTTGTTAATGTTGAGAACTTTGATAAACGTCCTTTTGAAGAGCTTTCTATGAATTATGATTTTGATTTGGAAGATGTTGAAAAGATTATTTTGGAAAGGATGGCGGAAGATAAAGTTAAGGGAAAGATTCAAAAGTTGTTGTTTAGTTTGCAGAAATTGAAAGGTGTTGATTATTTGGTTATTACGGTTTTTCTGAATAATATGGCTTTGCTTAAGATTAATTATGACATTGCGGATAAGAAAATTATTGAATTTGAGAAGAAAAGTTTTTTTGATATGTTGAAGATTACTGGGAAGAAAAAATAATAATTTTTATAGGGAGATTTCTGTTTTGGGAAAAGATCTGCAATTGTTTGTTTCACAAAATGGATATGATAAATTATCGCTCTCGGCGAGGACATTGATAGTTTTAATTAATTACAAGTGTTGAACAGTTTATTCTCGCAGTGTGATGGATATAGAATTTATTAATCGATTAAAAATAAAGTTAAGTTCATTTTTCTAAACAAATAAAAAGTTAGATTTTCTTAGTTTTTTATGGAATATGAAAATCAGGAAGATGTTTGGGATAGAATTGCTCCGGAATGGCATGAGTATAAGAAAATTCCTTCTGTTGGTTCTGCTGAGTTTGTAAAGAATTCTAAAGGTAATTTGTTAGATTTGGGAAGTGGTTCTGGAAGACATTTGCAAAAAATTGATGGAGTTTATTTTCTGCAGGATATTTCAAAAGAGATGTTGAAGTTGGCTCATGAAAAGGCAGAGAAGTTGGGGATTAAACATGAAACAATTCATTCTCCTTTGGAAGTTATTCCTAAAGAAGATGATTTTTTTGATTTTGCAATTTGTATTTCTGCTCTTCATTGTGTTCCTGGAAAAGAAAAGAGGAAGAAGTCTGTTGGGGAATTGTATCGTGTTTTGAAGAAAGGTGGGAAGGCATATGTTGGGGTTTGGAATGCAAAGTCTAAGCGTTTTAAGAAAACTGGAAATAAAGAAAAATTAGTTGGTTGGTCTGGGAAAGGAGATCGGTATTATTATTTGTATGATGAAGAAGAAATTCATGGGCAATTTAAAGAAGCTGGGTTTGAAATTTTATCTAAGCATAATTCTGAAATGATGATTAATTTTGTTGTTGAGAAAATTTGATTTACTTTGTTCATTATTGATAAATTGAGTTATCTTTCGCAGTATGTATATGAATTTTTTGATTGTTGGTAGTTTAATTAGTATATTTGAATATCGTTAGGTTAATTGCTTTTTTTAAATCTTGGGAACTATTTCTCAAGATTTAGTTTCCTCATTTTGCGAAGCAACTTTTTATTTTGGTTTTATAATTTTTATTATTCAATACCCTTAAAAATGAAAAATTATTCATGTGATTATGGTAGAAATTGAAGTTAAGAAAGTAAAAAAACCCATTAGATCGAAATCTGGAATTACTCCTTTGACAGTTGTTCTTCCTCCGAAGAAATGTGATCATGGAACTTGTATTTATTGCCCTGGAGGGGATCATGTTCCGCAATCTTATACTGACAAATCTCCGGCGATTATGAGAGCCATGGCTTTGAAATATGATGTTCGAGAGCAGGTTAAATCCCGATTAAATAATTTGATTGGAATGGGGCATCCTGTTGAAAAAATTGAATTGATAATTATTGGAGGGACTTTTTTAGAATATGATTTGAAATTTCAATATGATTATGTTAAAGGAGTTTATGATTTTCTGAATGGAGTTGATTCTAAAGATTTGGAAGAGGCAAAGAAAGTAAATGAAACTGCCGAGCATAGGATTGTTGCTTTGTGTATTGAAAATCGACCGGATAATTGTAGCGAAGAGGAGATAAAAAGAATGCTTGA
>CAZFLO010000044.1:0-7511 GCA_964519005.1 Candidatus Woesearchaeota archaeon | reverse complement strand
ATGTAATAAGTTGAATTCTCTTGAGGAATATTATACAACTTCTTCTTGTTCGGGGCGTAAACCATTATGGCACATTCGAGGACTGTAACTTTTTTAATACCATATAGAATTTGTTCAACTTTTGTCCAAGTTATATATAATATTTTGTTGATAGGATATTTTAATGAAGATAGATCCATACAAACACAAAGAAAGATATGAAAAATGGAGAGCATTAGCAAAAGAAGAGGGTATCCCCGAAGTTGGCAAAGAGAATTCCGATTTAATTCTTCAATATATTGATGATATGGAATATGGATTGAATGTTTCTAACTCTAGTGCAAAGGGTGGAAGAAGTCCTGCCAGATTAAATACGCTAAAAGAAAAACTAATCTTTTTTTCAAGACAATTTAAGGAAATTTATGGGATAACCAAAGTAACTTACATAACAGAGATTCAAATTTGCAGGTTGTTTGCTAATATGAGAAAAGGGGAAATTTTGACATTAAGAGGGAAGCGATTTACTTCTACTGGGAATTATGTTAAGTCGTTTAAGGCATTCTGGCATTGGCATATGAAAGTTAATAAAAAAGAAGGTGTTGAGATTTTAGATATTACAGAGGATTTAGACTCAAGGGAAGCTAAGCCGAAATGGGTCTATTTAGACGAGAAACAAGTTAAATTATTATGTGGTCAGGCTAAATACAAATATAAGGTTTTGATTATGTTCCTATTTGATACAGGTATTCGTGCCCCAACGGAATTGATGAATATTAGAGTTTCAGATTTGTATAATGATTGCAAAGAAGTTAATATAAGAGATGAAGTGAGTAAGACATTTGGTCGTAGAATTAAATTAATGATTTGCTCAGAATTGATTAAGAATTATATTAAAGATGAAGAATTAGGAGAAGATGATTGTTTATTTAGAGTTGGACCGAATGCTGCTAATAAGTATCTAAAAAGACTGGCTAAAAAGGTATTTGGGGAGGAAGTTAGTCCTGCAGGAGAAAAGTATTGTAATTTGACGATGTATGATTTTAGGCATGTTGCTTGCTGTTATTGGTTGCCTAGGTATAAGAGCGAGAGTGCTTTGAAGTATCGTTTTGGATGGAAAAAATCTGATAAGATCCATTATTATTCTGAGCTTTTGGGAATGAGTGATACTATTGCTGAAGAAGATATGTTTATTGATACTACGAAGACTGAGTTGGAGCAGAAATTGGACAAGTCTGAGGGAGAGAAGGATTTACTTTATGATAGGGTTATGGTTTTGGAAGAGCAGATGAAAAAGATTTTGGAGATGATTGAAGCAGGGAGAATTGTTGTTGGTGGATGTTGAGAGTAAAAATATTAAAGATTATTTGATTTCTACTAAAACTTCACTGTAGTCCTTCAATGGATTAACATCTAATACACTTACCTTAAATTTTTTAACTTGTAAATCTATATTTAATGAAATCATTTTTGCAAGCTCTCTGGGGATGAATCCTAATTCACCACCCTGAAATTTAATTAAAATAGCATAGGGATCATGTTCATTTTCAGATTGTCTTTCCAATTCTAAGATATCTCCCTTCTTCACAGTTTTCGACAAATCCTTTCTTTCTTTTTCATAAAATATTCCTTTAATTTTGAAAGTATATGATTTGGCATCATTAAAGAAATCAGGATTATTAAGTTTTGAAATAATTTCGAATATATTTTCTAAATCATACTCATTAGTAATAGATAAATTTTTCAACGTTTCAATATCTAAGTTTATGAATGATCTATAAAATTCCTTCATTGAATTTGAACCCTTTTTTGATAATTTAAGGGCAATTTCTCTATTTTTTATTCCAAGGTTCATAAGAAATGAAGCATATTTATTATTAACTCCATATTTGACAAAACTCTGCAAATCCTTAACAAAATCTGGTAATTCCTCTAAATCTTTTTTTATTGTGTAACTTAAAATAGATACGAATGCATTTATTCCCCATGGCAATTTGTATGTCACCAAATCATTTATGAATTTATAAAAATCATATTTTGTATCTGGGAAATATTTCTCCCAAGAGGAAACTAGGTCTTCAATCGACTCTCCTTGAATCCATCTAATAATTAAGTTTGATACATTTTTTAGCTTATCACCACCAAGTTCCAGATCAGTCTTCAATTCCCTTATATCTTTATCTCCAAAATTCTCCAAAATAATTTCCAAAAATGAAGCAAGATTCTCCTTTTCAATAATCTCAATAATCTCTTCTTTGTTTTTGTTAATAAATCCGAATATTTTTTTATTACTCAATATGCAAAATCCAGTTTTTGAGAAAACGGAACCCATTTCTTTATTGTTAATGTTTCTATTTATTTTAGAAAATAAATTACTTACTGCTTTCTTTATTGGAGCGGTATCAATATCTTTAGTTTGAACTCTAAATAGGCTGTGATCTAAAATGTTTTCTAAGGTTTTTTCATCTATATTCTCTCCCATTTCTTCAAAAAGAACATTCAAAAAGTATGATTCCGAATAAAAGTCAAAAAGCTCCTGTAACCTGTTCTCATCAATTTTATTCTCCTGTAAATATTTTAACATAATTGCGTAAATACTTGTACAATGTTCAATGTTTTTCTTGTCCAGATGATTTTTAAATAGTCTTTCATCAGAGGGGGAATTGGATAAAAATATTATATGACCTTCGGTTTCTTTGCCAGCTCTACCAGCTCTACCCACCAAGTTCCAAAAGTCTCGGACCTTAACTCTCTGTTCTTTACCTTGAACAAGTGAATGTATTATTAAATTCTTCACGGGAAAATTAATTCCTTGACTAACGGTGTTAGTTGCAATTAATACCTTAAGCAATCCATTTGAATAATCCTTTTCAATTGAACCCCTTACCTGTTGTGGCATATTCCCAAAGTGTATTCCTATCCCCTGAATCAAGCATTTAACAATAATTGAATTTTCCCCATACCATTTTTTCGCAAAATAAACAGATTCCTTATTCTCATTTTTTTCAAAAAAAGGCGGCAATTTTTCATGGGATTCATAAAGATCTAAAAGTTTGAGAAATTTTTTCCCAGTTGATATTGCCCAATCGGGTTTTGAACAAAATATCATGCAATTATTCATCTTAGCTAATTTGTATGCTAAGAAACAAGCAGTCTCTCCTTTGTCGCTAGGTTTGGGATAAAATTTTCTTCCAATTTTAATCTGTTCCAAATAATTAGCTATAAATGTATTAACTCCTTTGTCACCGTCTACATTCGGATAATCGATTCTTGCCGCATTGTTTTTCCATCTTAAAATTCCAATAACTTTTCTAGTTGGTTCCCACGGTTCATCACCTAAATAGTTCGGGGATTGTATAACATTATTCTTATTCCCTGTTAACCATGTAGAAAATTCTTTTGCATTTTCTAGATCCATCACTGCAGATATAAAACAAATTTTTAGATCAGGAACCTTCATCTTTAATCTAGTGATTAATAGCTCTGCAAGAACCCCTCGAGTAAGGTCACCAACGACATGGCCCTCATCTACAACTAAAGTTGAGACATCTGAAAAAAAATCAGGTCTTATTCTGAACAATAAATCAACTTTTTCTGGAGTAGCGATTAATACATTAGTTTCTTCCATAACGAGATTTTGAAAATCATCAGTATCATAACTTCCAAGTAATGTAGAAACATTATAACCAAGTCTTGAAAGATTTTGTGACAAATCTCGTTCAATTTGCTTTGTTAATGAATTATATGGGGAAATGTAAATACATTTTTTCTTTGGAGATTTGATTAAGTTATCCAATATAACTAATTCTGCGATAAATGTTTTTCCTGCACTGGTGGGCATTTGAATAATCGAGCCCTGATTGTCTTTATCTAAAATCCCTTGAGTTATAGCATAAATCTGCGAAACCCACAATTCAAAAATAGAGGTCTTTTTATCAATTTCTTTCATATTTTTTTTACCATACAAATCATTTGATAGAAGTTTTAAGTAATGAGCCCATTTTTCACTGCTCGAAACTTGTTTTTCTAATAGCCTCCATAGCGAACGTCCCTCAAATTTTTTTATACGAACCAAAAAAAGTAAAAGTATTTGAGAGAGGTATAAGTTGCGATTGTTTATAGCTTTTTTATATCCCTTTTGGATCTTGGAAAAATAATCTGAATCCTCTCCAGATAGTATAAAACTTACTAACTTGCTTAATCCTTCTAAAAAATAATCACCTTCGTACTTCTCTAATGAAGTTTTTAAAACATCATCCAACAGAGGGATTTTTTTTAAAAGAAATTGTTGTATTTGGGAAATGACAAGATTATCATAACTTAAGGATGCACTATCCCCCTCAAAATTATATACCTCTAAATCTTTAATAACAGACAATGCATTCGCTTGATATCCTGAAATATCATAACAAAGAGCAGATAAAATTAAAGAGAACTCATTATCAAATTCTTTAGAAATATTTGCAAGATTTTCATAAATCTCCGCAGAGGTTTTTAACCCCTTTAACGCTAACTCATCTTTCGGATCTTCCATTAATATTATAGAGGAATTAGTTGTTAGAGTTAGTAATTTATTCCAAATTTCTTTTTCACTATATGTTGATAGAAATTCTGCACCCAAGTTTTTTGCAAAAATCTGACTTTTATTATTAAAAAATAACTCCGATTCAATAATCTCCGTTATTCTGTCTCGACAATTGGATAAATATTCATTTTTCTTCATTTTTCTTCCTCTATTAATTTCATTATTCTTTTCTTAGAATACTCATAGGTTTTTTCAAACAATGCCTTTAGATTATCAATTTTTATAACAGTGACTGTCAATGGAGATAATTCGGGAGGCATATCATGAAGTTCCTTTAGAAATTCCTCACAATATTTTGATTTATCAATAACAAGGATTATCTCAAAAAATTTCTTATATTTAGATGGATTCGACACGATATCTCCATATCTATTTGAGAGATCATAATGAACTCCGGCATTTATTTCATCACCATAATTTTCAAAATCTTCTGCTTTTTCAAAAAAGAATTTTTGTAGATAGTCTGCAATATATTCTCCAGGCAAGTCTTTTTTTAAACTGTCATGAGCCTTTATACAAACCTTGTTTCTAGTATTGGTTATTTTTGTTTTTATTTCATAGTATGTTAACTCGACAATCTCATTTTTAGGATTATGAGCTAATATGTCAGTACAAAAGACACTTTTGTCTTTGTGGAACTTCCATTTTAATTTACAAAAGGGAATTTTTAGCTTCCTAATTTTTTTTATTACTTCTGCAGAAATAATTTCGCCGAAATCTCCTTGCATTACATTCTTATCTAATTGCGCCACCGTACTCGGGTATACATTTTTTTCCAAATAATCTGCTATTTCTTGTTCAGATTTATCTTTTAAGGTTTTTAGATAAAAGTTTTTGGATCTGTAAGAAAATAAAACCATATCTGCAAGATCGTCTAACATATTTCCATCTAGGCTTGTTTTTTCATTTAATTCAATTTCTCTGAAAATATAATTTTGTTTGGGATGATGTTCCTGCATCCATTTATTTATCATTATTATTACTTAGAAAAACATGCCTTTTAGAATTTATGGTGGTTCTTTTTGAATCTTAATCAACCCACTTCTCATCCAATTCAATTCCAATCCATTTCCGCCCCAACTTCTCACTAGCCTTACAAGTAGAACCACTTCCACAAAAAGGATCCAACACAACTTGCCCTTTAACAGAACTATGCTCAATCATCTTCGAAAGCAAATCTAATGGTTTCTGATGCGGGTGATTATCCTTATTGTGATTAATATGACTAGCAGTTTGAACATCTGAAAAATTAGTTAAATTATATTTTGGTTTTCCTTTTTCCAAAACTAAAATTAATTCATATTGGTGTCTAAATGCCCAACCTAATCCAAAATTATGTTTCTTCCAAACTACCAAATGTCTAATTTTAAACTTAGTATATCTCAAAATAAATTCAGTTAAAAAAGGATAATGTTTCCAATTTGTAAAAACATAACAAGAACGATTCCTCTTCAAAACTCGATACATTTCAACTAAAGCAGAACAATTAATCAAAGGATTTTCATTATTTTTTATTTTCTTATTGTTCCAACCATATCCGACATTATCCCCCTAAGGCGGATCTGTTAAAATTAAATCAACGCAATTATTCGGGAAAGTTTTCATAACTTCAATACAATCTCCTTGAATTATTTTATTAATTTCTAATCCGGCCTTCATTTTCTCAAAACATCCCTAATTAAATTCTCAATTATATCCAATTGTAGATTATCAGATAATTTTTTGTCTGCATAATTCAGAAACACTTATCCCCCGAATTTTAGCTTGATTTTTTAGCGATTCTAAAAAATCAGAATCAACAACTACATGCAGATGTGCATTCTTTCTCACTTTCTTTCTCCCGCAATTTTTTCTTAATTATCCTCAAAAATTCGGTCAATTTTTCAATTAGTTCTTCACCAATATCTTTTGAAATTTCCATTTCCATTTAATTTGTTTATTTCTGAAAATTTTATGGATTCTGGGAAAAGATAATATTCTTTGGACTGGAATAAAAATTAACAAGTTGAAGATAGTTTAGAAATATTTAATTTTTTAAAAAAGAAATGGTGTAAAAGATATGAATCCAAAAGATTTTTAAAGTCATATCAATTGATATCATTAAGTAAATAATGGATAAAATATAAAATTAATAATAAAATGCAAATTCTAAAAAAATCAAGAGAATTAAGGTCTCCAACACTTCAAACCGTATTAATGGTCGAAAAATTTATTGATATAAATAGTGGAGAATACAAAAAAACAGAATTATGGAAATCTCTACCAAAAAAGGTAATGTGGCAAACATTTCAAGTTATAATGGAATACCTTGAAAGCATAAATAAAATTGTTTATGATAAAGAAAGTTATGTTGTATATATATGGAACCCAGAATTTTTTAAAAAAATAAAAAATAGGCCAGGAATTAAATTATGAAATTAAAGAAAATAGTTTTTGTGGATGAAACACTTGAAAAATCTTTTAATACGATAGACAAAAATGATCCAATTAAGAAAGCACTCACTAAAGCAATACAAAGCTTGAAAGAAGACGCATTTTCTGGAAGAAATGTAAAAAAGAAACTTATTCCAAAAGATTTAATTAAAAAATATAAAATAAATAATCTTTGGATCTATAATCTCCCAAATGCATGGAGAATGCTTTATTCATTAACAGACACAGGAGAAATTGAGATTATTGCGGCAATACTGGATTGGATGAATCATAAAGAATACGCAAGATTGTTCAAATTTTAGGTGACCACAAAAAGAAAAAAGTGTATTCACCTATTTTTTAAATAAACTCCTTCTCGACAAGACTTATAAATAATACTCATTTAAGACCATTAGTATAAACGATAATCAACAAAATTAAAAGTTACAGTCCTCGATTGTGCCATAATGGTTTTTTGTCGGCCGGGGAAATCAGTTATTATGGAAGAGAAGATCGGAAAAGATGGAAGTTATTATTT
>CAZFLO010000043.1:0-7550 GCA_964519005.1 Candidatus Woesearchaeota archaeon | reverse complement strand
TTGGAGAAATTTATTTTTATTGGGAGCTTAATGCGGGAGTTCTGTCCCAGAGCCGATCTTTTAGGAAGAGTTCACCTGTTTGGTGAAATAATAATTCTTTCCAAATCCAAAGAAGATTACACCAGAAATATTTTGGGGTTTGGAGGGAATTGTGTGAAGAAAATGTTTGCTTTCGGATTGAAAAAAGGTTTCCAAAAATATTTAGTTGGAGACCCATACCACATCGAATTAAAAGCAATAAATATTTTGTCTTACGATGACAAGAAATTTGTAGTTCTTGAAACTCGAAAAGAAGAATTTTTTCTCATGAAAATGAAAGAGGGTTTTGTTTGGATTACTCCTTTAATATAAATTAACAAAAAACAAAAAAAAAGTCACTAAAATTTTAAAACAAAATGGCAAAATTAAAAGCAAATCAAAGAGAAATTTTTTCTCGGAGGGGAAGAAAAGTAATCGTAGACATTTCCGATGGGGCCTGCATTCTCTTTGGATTCAAACACAGAGACAAAATTATTCATCCTGCCTTTGGAAAATTCATAGTCTCGGGTGTAGGAAGTGATTTTTCTGGAACGGATGTTTTATGGCTTTTCAAAAAAGGAAAAGATAGAGCATCTTTTTTGAGCCCTGGAGATCTTAAAAAATCCCGAATAATTTAAAAATTCTCATAAACACTTTGGAAAAAACTCTCTCTCAATTTCTGAGCTAAGAGGGTTTTTTTACAAAACCTAACTGTAAAAAAACAACAGTACTCTAGAGTAATCTTTGTCCCCCAATCCAAAACTTTATATATTAGTATTACATAAATGTAATATATGTTACAAAATTGTAATACCCTTAAAGTGGCAAGAGTTTTTTTTCTTGAACCAACGCAAAAACATTACCTGATGGAAATATCAAAAAAATCAAAACTTTCACATACTTCTGTAAAACTCCTCCTAGAAAAATTAAAAAAACAAAAAATAATTACGGAAACCCAGGAAAAAAAAGGAAAAAGAAAATACCCTCTATTCAATTCAAACGTAGAATCAAATCAATACAAAATTTACAAACAAATATTCAACATCTTGGAAATACAGAAATCTGACCTAATTGAATTAATTCAAGAAGAATTAATGCCCGCTTCAATTGTCCTTTTCGGATCTTACCTTCGTGGAGAAGACATTGAAGGGTCAGACATAGATCTTTTTGTAGGATGTAAATCTTCTAAAATAAATGTTTCTAAATTTGAAAAGATTTTTCAAAGAAAAATAGAGTTACATTTCTCAGAAAGATTCAAAGATTACCCAAAAGAATTAAAAAATAATATAATTAATGGATTTGTTCTAAGAGGACATTTAGAATGATGAGGAAAGTTTCAAAAGATTTGAATAAATCAAAAGCACTTTTGAATGGCAAAAGAAACTTTTGAGAGATTAAATAGTTTTGACAAATTTAAATATCCTTCAAATACCCTTGATGATTATTATGATCTTCTACATCAATTAATGGAAGCATTGTCTCTAAAAGAGGGAATAAAATTTCAGGGAGATAATGCACATAAAGAACTGATTGATTTTGTATCCAAAATAATTTCTCTTCCCGAGAAAGATCGGTTGCTATTACAAGAAATAAGGTTTTATAGAAATAAAATTTCCTATGAGGGGTTTTTTATAAAAAGAATCTATATAGAAAGAAATCAAAATAACCTCGAAAGATTGATTTCTCTTTTTGAAAATAAAATTATTCTTTAGGATTGAACAAACAAAACAATGCAATTATTACTCCTGCTGCAAAACATAAATTGAGCGTGATTTCTCTATGGACAATATTTTTTAGACTCGTTGATCACACATCTTCTCCAGCGGAAACGGATAATCAAAATCTCCTCATAATCTTTTTTGCCTCAACCAAACATTTTAACTTTAAAATCTAAAAAAAATTTGCAAAATTTCCAACGCATTTCACCAAAAATTCAAATTATTTTCTCTTTTTCACTGTCAATATAATTTTGATGAAACTTTTTTTAAAAGTTTCTTTTTGTTCAAAAATTTCTTAACTCAACCCGAATCTTCAATTCGGGAAATTCAAAAATTTTTCATCCAAATGAACAAAAAATAACAAATCCATAATTTGCAAAAATAGTCTTTTTGGAAAGCCTAGCTTTTTCTTCTAGAAAACGGTGGCAATTACTTTATTTTAATCGCTTTCAAATCCTTCTTCAAACTCTTAACAGCTTCTTTAAAAATATCTTCAGCTTTTATTTGTCCAAAAGATTCAATAGTAAAAATAATTTCATCAGTGTTCTTAGTTTCATATTCTTTTTTATTCTTAACAGCAAGCCCTTCACAAAAGTCAACAATAGAAGTTTCCAAATTATCTTTAACAATAATTTTATCCCCTTTAGTTTTCATATCCACTTCAGGAAAAACTTTACGAACAACATCTTCAAATTCTTTGTCAAGAGTAGTTTCAGAAACATTACGATAAACAACTAATCCTGGCAAAAATTTAGAATGTTCATTTCCAGTTCCCATCTTAGTAGTTCCTTTAATTTTCATTTCTTGATCTGCCTTCAAAAGAGTAATAGGAATCCCACCATAAACAATTTCCAAATCTCCAGAAATGTCTCCCGAGTAAACATATCCTTCCTTCTTTGTATTCAATTTAAATTTAACAACAGTGTCTTCTTTCCAACTTTTATTCATCTTTATTGGAATTAAACCAATCCTATGAGCAACTGTTTCATCATAAAGAGCAGAATCATTCTTTGCAATTTCAAGTTCATCAATTGCCATAATTGGAATCGAATAAGCATTTCTTCTAATCGCATTTGCCAAGCTTTCAGTAGTTTTCAAAGAGAAAATCATCTTTTCATCAGTTTTTTTTATAATGTTCATTTTAATTTATATTTTGAAGTATATATAAGGCTTATGGCCTCCTACCACGACGCCCACCCTTCTTCTTAGGTCCACCTCTTGGCATTCTTGTAGTATCTAATATGTTTAAAATTTTAAACCCTTCTCTAGTCAAAGATTTCATAATCGTGTGAGCACCAGGCCCAGGCGCAGGATTTCCAGTTTTAGCTCTTACTCTCACATAAAATGATTTAATTCCCAAGTCTTTAACTTCTTCAGAAATTCTTTTAGAAATAAACATTGCAATTGTAGGGTTAGCCTTTAATCGGCTGTGCTTTGTAACCATCCCGCCAGTAACCTTAGTAATCGTTTTCCCGCCCATATCAGTCACATGGACAATCGTATTATTAAAAGAAGTATAAATATTAATCACAGCTTCACTTTCTTTACTCACCGTAGTTTTCTTAGAAATTTTCTCATTAGTTTCAGTTTTTTTCGGAACATTTTCAATAACTTTAACTTCTTCTTTCATCACTTCTGGAGTTTCTTTTTTCACAACTTCAGTCAATTCTTTCTCAGCTTTTTTCACAATTTTTTCTTCAACCATTTTAATTTGATTCCCCTCCAACTACCGAAGATTCTTCAACTTCTGGAACCTTTACAGCTTTTGCTTTTTTCTTCTTCAAAGTTATTTTCTTTTCTAATTCTACTGGAACAATATATGATGGAACATCAACAACAGCACCATCAACTAAAATATTTTTATGAGAAATCATTTGCCTAGCTGTTTTCACAGTCGGAGCAATTCCTTTAACAGCAACAATTGTTTGAAGTCTTCTATTCAAATAATCTGTTTTATCCAGACCCAAAACATCTGCAATAGTTTTTACTTCCAAACCAATTTTTTTCAATTGATCAAATAATTTTTCCTGTTCTTCAGGTGTAGCTTTAATTAATCTTTTAGCTTTCTGACGCATAACTCTAACCTTCGCATCCGCTTTCCAGATTTCTTTTTTATTTTTCAAACCATATTCTTTTTTGATTACAACTTCCTCGTCAATTCTTGCTTTGTCAAAAGGTCTCTTCGGTTTTGAATAAGTTTTATGTTTTCTTTTCATTATTTCTTTTCTCCCTTCTTCTTAATTCCAGAACCCTTCTTTCGATTAGTTCTAAAGTTCGATTTCGTTCTTTGCCCTCTCATTGGAAGTCCAAGCATATGCCTAAATCCACGATAAGCTTTAATTTTTTTCAATCTTTTAATATCAAATTCTTTTGTCAAATCCAAATCTACTCCAATCAAATGTTTGTTTTCTCCATCACCAAAATCTGCTCTCCTATTCAATAAATATTCAGGAACTTCGGGCTTTTTCAAAAATACAGAAATCTTTGCAATTTCTTCTTCTGTCAATGAACCAATAGTTCTAGTTCTATCCATTTCCAATAAAACACAAGCAGCATTAGAAAGTGTCCAAGAAACTCCCTTAATCTGAGTCAAACCCGGATAAATCTTTGTCCGACCTTCTATATCTTTTGATAAGATTCTTACTATTCTGTTTTCGTGTTTTTCTTGTGCCATTTTATTGTGTGAATAAATTATATCTTTCAATATTTGTCAGTTCTTGAAAAATTCTTTTTTCAATTGCCTTTTCCGGATCCGGCAAATTTTGAACTCGCTCCTTCATATCTTTGAAAGATTCAAATTCTTTTTCTTCTCTTTGATTCAGGATTTCTTTTGTGTGTTTTTTTCCCAAACCTGGAAGCAATTCAATTTGATGCAGTCTTTTATTTATTGCAGGAGATTCATTAAAAAACTTAACGAATTTCTCTTCTTGTTCTTTAACAGTTCTCGCAATTACTTCTTGCAGTTGATTTTTAGCAGCTTCAGTTAATTTCTCTCGCTTTAATCTTCCAAGAATATAATAGACTTTATCCCGTTTCCCTTCCCCGATATAGACCTCCTCATCTATATCCATCGTAACCTCTCTTCTAGGAACCAACTCTAACAAAGTTAAATTTGTTTTACCAATAGCCTGAGCTATGGGCATCATTTTTCTTTCCAACGGATAACCGTTCGGTAAATATTCCAGTATTATTGCAGTTTCTTCCTTTGACATTTTTCTTATTAATTTCCTTTAATTGTTTGTAAAATATTATTTGTTTCATCTTCGTCCAAATTAGCATCTCCAACAATCTTCATCAGAGTTTCTTTGTTCTCCGGAAGAATATCAATTATCTTGGAAATATGCTTTTCATTTAATTTAATCAATTCTAATCCTTCTATTTTTTCCCTCAATTCTTTTGCCTTTTCAAAAGATAAAGAAGTGAACTTTTTAATAAAAGATTTCATTTCAGATCGGTTTTCCCCAAGATATTCTTGTGCTTCCGACATGCTTATTGGTTTTGTTTTATTTATCATTGTTTTTCAATTTGCTTTATTTTTTTTAAATGTATTGGCTCAATCAAAAACTGCTTCGGTTTCTTCTGATCCAATATTTTAACCATGTATGCTTTCCCTCTTTTTCCTTCCACAATTCCCGTTCTTCCCTGAAGTCTTTCCGGAAAATTTATGGCCAAAGATCTTTCTCGCACAACCGCAACAAAGTCTCCTTCTTTGAATTTTTGGAAGTATTTCCCGAGCTGAAGCTTCCCTCTAGTTCGAATACTTTTTTTTCCTGCCATAACCTATCCAAAAAATTTCCCTTTAAAAACTTATCTTTTCTTAATATGTGGAATTTATTCTCAAGAAATCAGACCTTTTTATACAAAAAATAATTTTCAGTTTGAATTACAAAGGTTTCCCGTGTCTCTTGCATTTTCCATATTTTCTTTGATTGCATTAAACATCTTTTTTCCCCAAACTCCTTCGCCACAGGTATCACAAAAATCAATTACACTATCATCAGAAACATGCCCTTTACAATAAATACACTTTTTTGCCATCCTCTTTTTAGAAATTAAAATTAATTAATCCTGTAAGAAAAATAACTTATTTCTTTTTAAAGATTTATATTTCAGAAAAATATTTTGCACCTAAACAGTAAGCTTTAAAAACAAAAAGGAGTGAATAATATTATGATAATCCCTGTTAGATGCTTTTCATGTGGTAAGCCAATTGGCCACCTTTGGGAAGGATACAAAAAAAGAATCTCTGAAGGAGAAAATCAAAAAGCCATTTTAGATGAACTAGGAGTAGAAAGAAATTGCTGCAGAGCAGTGTTCTTAGGACAAACAGATACAATAGAATTGGTTTCAAATTTCAAGAAAGCTTAAATATTTATTTTTCTAATTTAGGTTATGCAAATAGAATTTTACGAAGAGTTTCCTAATAAAAACAATTTAAAAAAGTTAAAACTCTTGGATTTTCCCACAAAAATCTTTCTAGCAGCAAAATCAATCAAAGAATTTCAAAAATATGAAAAAATTGCCAAAAGCTACAAAAAAGATTTGGAAGTGGCTTATTGGCCAATTGTAAAAAATTCCTACTGGATTTCTCCTTTTTCAAACACGAAAGATTTAATTGAATTATTTAAAGAACTTAATAAATTAAAAAATTCTCTTTTGATAGATTTAGAATTACCTCTACCAAAAAATTGGAGAATGTATTTTAATAATTTTTTCAATTTTAGAAAAAATAAAAAATTAATCAAAAACTTCTTAGAGAAAAACAAAGACAGAATAACAACAGCAGAACACCCATTTGCTTTTGTTTCTAATTTTATGAAATTTTTAGGTTTAAATTATAATGTGGATTATGAAAGGAGTGTAATGTGGTATTCAAGTATGATGCCAAAAGTCTTCAACAAAAAAATAAAAAAGAATCTAAAGAAGATAAAAAACAAAAAGAATTATTCAATCAGCCTCGGAACAATTGCAATAGGAATTTTAGGAAACGAACCAATTCTTCCCCCAGAACAATTAGAAAAAGATTTAGAATTTGTAAAAAAACAAGGTTTCAGTAAAATAGTTATTTTCAGACTTGAAGGAATAAACAAAGATTATCTCAAAATACTAAATAAATTTCTATAATTTAATCCTCTTCACAGCACCACAATTCCCACAAGTAATTGTTTTGTTCCTAGACTTAATTCTAATTTTTGGATTAACATATGGGCTCAAACATTTTTTACAAAATGTTTGTTTCTTTTCCTTCAAAGAAACTCTTTGGTTCATTGCGAGTTTCTTAATTTTTCTAACCTGATCGGAAGTTTTATTTTTTATATCTCCAAAAAAATCCTCAATTTCTTTTTTTACTATTTCTTTTGAGATTTTTTGTTTCTTCATTTTAGAAAAAATGCACCGGCCGGGATTCGAACCCGGGTCAACTGGTTGGAAGCCAGTTATACTGCCACTATACTACCAGTGCATACAATTATTCCATATTTTAATTTAATAAATCTTACTGTTTTGAAAGCTTGATCCAATATTAGAAGCACACATGAAAATGAAGGTCACCTCGATAGAGGTTCTCGTGCCCTTGGGGTATCTCTCTGGGAAACCTGCTTGCAGGTGAAAATCCAACTAAACGCCCGAGGCAGGATTTGAACCTGCGACTTCTTCCTTAGGAGGGAAGCACTCTAATCCATACTGAGTTACCCGGGCAGGATAATATTTACAAAATATTCCACTATAAAAAGTTTTATAAAGTGAAGATTTCTTCAAAGTTTGAAGACGGCCATAGTAGGTTGGAAACACCTGTTCTCTTTCCGAACACAGAAG
>CAZFLO010000042.1:0-7625 GCA_964519005.1 Candidatus Woesearchaeota archaeon | reverse complement strand
CAAAACAATTCTATCTCCAGCCTTATTTTTATAAAAATTAGATATATTTTTTAATCCAGTTTCAACTTTCTTGAAATCTCTAAAATGAATTAACATCAATGCCTTGGCAAGATTTTTCTTTTCATCTTTTTCAAAGACTCTAAATCTCTCTATCATCATTTTATTTATGTTCTAAACTATAAAAATTTAATCCAAAACTTTAAAACTCAGTCGCACTTTTCTTTAATTAGAGAAAATGAAAAAATCAGTAAGAATATACATTTCTGGGACAGTACAAGGAGTTTTTTTTAGAGGATTTATAAAAGAGAATGCTGAAAAACTAAATTTGAGGGGATTTGTAAGAAATCTGGAAGACAAAAGAGTGGAAGTTTTTTTGGAAGGGAACATTGATGATGTAAAGAAAATGATTGAAATTTGCAAAAAAGGCCCAAGGCATTCTGAAATCAAAAACACAGAAATCAAAGAAGAGAGATTTCAAGATTTGAAAGGTTTCAAGATTTTACATATTTAATTTTTTCATAATAACAATTAGCTCAATTAACCAAACTTCGTTAAGGTTATTTTTCGCTCACTCTAATTTGAATACATAATTATTTTCTAAAATATTTTTCAACTAAAAGATTAGATTTAATCGATTGTTTGTGATAATTATTTTTCCTAAATTCCAGAATCACATTCTTGGAATTTATTCTGTCTCCTTTAATACAAAACCAATAAAATTTATTAACCAAACTTTCTTTCTCTCTCCATGATATTCACAAATTCTGATGGGGGTTCAAGGGGAAATCCTGGACCTGGAGCAATTGGAGTAGTGATTAGAGAAGGAGATAAAATTTTAGAAGAATATGGAGCTTTACTAAAGGGCAAAGTTACAAACAATATTGCAGAATACATGGGACTAATAAGGGCATTAAAAATTGTAACAAAATACACAACAGATGAAATAACTTGCATTCTTGATTCTGAACTTGTCGTAAAACAATTGCTCGGAGAATACCGAGTAAAAAACGAAACTCTCCTAAAATTATTTCTAGAAGTTCAAAGACTCCAAGAAAATTTCAAAAAGATAACTTATTTACACAGACCAAGAAATGACAAATACCAGAAGATGGCTGATTGGCTTTTGAATCAAGAACTCGATAAGAAATATGGAGTTCGGAAATGAAGAGAATAAAATTATGAGGGATAAAACACACAAAGATCAAATAGAAAGATGGGCAAAGCATGTGAAAAACACACCAAATTGGAAAAAAGAATTGAAACCTTTTTTAGATGCACAAATAATTAATGCAATAAAAAAATATAAAAAAATACTTGAGCTCCCCCAGGGGGAAGATAAATTGAGAAAAATTAGGTGCTTAAATTAAAGGGGTTTTATTGACAATTTTCCAGATTTTATAATTTAGGGGATAATAATTTTTATTTTTATTGTTCTCCTAGTTTTGTGATCAATTTCAGACAATCTCAATTGGAAGAAGAGGGAGATTATTTTTTGAAAGAGCACCAGATTGGCTACAAGATTTAATTCATTTTTAATAATTCTTTATCAAAATATATAAAAACCTCTTCACCCATCCAATAAAATGGGAAGAGAAGAACAAATAATTGAAGAGAGAATAAAGAAAATCAAATCTTTGAAAGAAGAAGGAATCAATCCTTATCCACACAAATTCAAATACCATCAAGAGAAATCTTTTTCTTCAGAAATAACAGAAAAATATTCCAAATTAAAAAACGAACAAATTTCAAAAGATTCCGCGATCGTTGCAGGAAGGGTTATGATGAAGAGGAGTTTCGGAAAACTTTCCTTCGTCAAATTACAAGATTTGAATGGAATTATTCAATTAGTTTTTCAAAAAGGAGAAACTCCAGAAGCTACATTATCGCTTTTCAAAAAAATAGATTCAGGAGATATAATTGGAATAAAAGGAAATCCAACAAAAACAAAAACCGGAGAAGTTTCAATTCTAGTCAATGAACTTCATGTTTTAACCAAATCAATTCTTCCTCTTCCAGACAAACATGCGGGATTAAAAGACGAAGAAGAAAAATTAAGAAAAAGATATTTAGATATAATCATGAATGAAGACATAAAAAATATTTTCATAAAAAAACAAAAGTTTTGGTCTACAATTAGAAATTATTTGATTGACAAAGAATTCTTAGAAGTTGAAACTCCAATTTTAGAAAACTCTGCAGGAGGGGCAGCAGCTTCGCCATTCTCCACCCATCACAATGCATTAGATTTAGATGTTTATTTAAGAATTTCAATGGGAGAACTATGGCAGAAAAAACTTTTAGTTGCAGGGTACGAAAAAACATTTGAGATAGGAAGACAATTTAGGAACGAAGGAATGGACGCAGAACATCTTCAAGATTATACGCAAATGGAATTTTATTGGGGTTATGCAAATTACGAAGACGGAATGGAATTAGTTGAAGATTTGTACAAAAAAGTAGCAAAGGCGACTTTGGGATCTTTAAAATTTGAAGCACAAGGACATAAAATAGATTTGGGCAAAAAATGGGAGAAATATGATTTTGAAAAGTTGATAAAAGAAAAAACAAAAATAGATATTTACAAAACAGATAAAAAAGAAATTATGAATTTCTTAAAAAAAGAAAAAATTGATTTTGATCCAGAAGTAGACAAATGGAGAATGGTCGATTTACTTTGGAAATTTTGCAGAAAACAAATTTCTGGTCCAGGTTTCTTAGTCGGCCAACCAGTAGAAATGACTCCTTTAGCAAAACGTAGCGAAAAAGATCCAAGGAAAGTTGAGCAATTCCAAGTTATTCTTGGAGGTAGCGAAGTAGGAAATGGTTATTCTGAATTAAATGATCCACTGGATCAAGAAGAGAGATTCAAACATCAAAAGGCTTTAGGAGATTCAGGAGATGAAGAAGCAATGGAACATGACGAAGGATTTGTTGAAGCATTGAAATATGGGATGCCTCCCGCATGTGGCTTCGGCGTTTCAGAAAGATTATTTTCCTTCATGATTGGTAAACCAATTAGAGAATGTGTGATTTTTCCTTTAATGAGGCCAGAAGGAGTTAAGGAAAATGGGAAAGAAAAATAAAAAGGATGAACTCTATCAATACGGTCCAGATGGTTCAACAAAAACAAGTTATTCTTTTCTTGAAAGCGAAAAAAGAAATTTATCTTTGTGGAAAAAAATATTTATTGTTGCAGGAATTCTTGCAAGTTTAGGATTGGTAATTTTTCTTGGATGGTTATCAAAGAATTTTGGATGATTCAAAGAAGAGATAATCAATCCTTTCCCAAAACCTTCTGAAGATTAATTAAGAATTCTTTTGTATCAACAAAATAATTAGGATAAGCTTTTTGGGCGGCAATTTTATGCGTAAAATACCACTATTTCAGTAATAAAAACATTTTTGGGAGGTTATATAATTTTTAATTGATACTTTTGAGCACCCAGATCTTCTAATTGTAGTCATCCGAATATGTCAATGAAAATAAATAAACAATAATGAATTAAAAAGAAAATGAAAGAAAAGTCTAAGAAATGGAAAATAAAATTCTCTGAAGAAGCAAGAAAAAAGACAAAAGATTTACCTGATAAAGTTCATGAAGAATTAACAAAAATTATTAAAGGATTAAAAGAAGGAGAATTAGATCCAACAAAAATAGGGCAGCCGATTGATTGGAAAACTTTAGACAAAAAATTAAAATGTCCAGAATGTCACTCTGAAAACGTTGAGTGGATGTTAGATAAAAACAGTTCTGAAGTTGATTTTCATTGTACTGAATGCAGTGAAAGTTTTTGGATGAGTCATGAAGAATATAAAAAAGCAATCAAAAGAAACCCAGATAAAATAGTTTCAAATAATTTAAACAAATTTTAAAAACTCTTCACTCCTCAATAACTCATGGCAATAGTAATAAAATCAAACATAAAAAAAGTGGTGAAAGAACTTCAAAAAGATAATGAAGAAATAACTTCAGTTGCACAAGAAGTCGAAACAGCTTTGGACATGAAAGTAGAAGAACTTTTAGAAAAAGCAATTGAACGAGCAAAGGCAAACAAGAGAAGAACTTTACACGCTCGTGATCTTTAATTCATTATTCCCGAAGATCTTTTCTCTTTAAATGAGGCACAATTTTTGCACCCCTGACAGATAATAAAATTTACCAATTATATTTTCTAAAAATTAATAAAGTTCCTTCGTTTTTCTAAACCACTATGAAAAAAATAAAAAAAGAAAACCAAAGAGAAATTGATAAAAGGATAAGGGAAGCCGGAGATTCAGATAATTACGTAACTGAATGGAAAGAAGGAGTTCCCAAATCAAAGAAAAAATCAGAGGTAAAAAAAGGGAAAATTTCTAAAGCTAGGGGAGCAAGATTTGAATTAAAGGTTAGAAAAGATTTAGAATCTAAAGGAAGATTTGTCGACAAATGGTCGAATAACATAGATTTAGAAGAAAACAAAATAATTCCCGCAAAAAGAAAATACAATCCCTTCTCAAAAGTAATGGCCATAGGAACAGGATTCCCAGATTTTATTTCATTCAAAGAAGGATCAAGTGGGTTCTACAGCGTCATAGGAGTTGAAGTTAAAGTGAATGGAATTCTTTCAAAAATAGAAAAAGAAAAATGCAGATGGTATTTACAAAATAGAGTTTTCACAGAAATTTGGATAGCAAGAACAAAAAGAAACGGCAGAAAAATTGAAGTGGAGTATGTTGATTTTAGGGAAAAATATCTGGTTCAAAAGAAATAACTCCCCATTATTTTTTATTGAACAATTTATGCACACAATAGGAGATAAGAGAGATAAGCCTGCTTTTTTTTAGAAAAAAAGGCAAAGACTCTAGAAAGATTTAAATACTATTTGTTACCATTTAATACCATATGGTAAAAGACGAAAGAAGAACTGTTCAATTAGGGTTGAGAATTGATAAAAATTTATTAGATGAAATTGAATCTCTTGCAGAAAATGAAGGAGTGGATAAAATGTCTTGGATAAAAAGAGCTCTTGCGGATTTTGTTAATGGAGAAAAAGACTCAATGTCCAAAGAAGCTGTAAAGGATTATATTAATTTAGTGATAGATGAAACTGACTTAAAAGAATTCACAGAATTTTCTAAAATTCCAAGAGATATTGAAAATGCTCGAAGAGATGTGCTAAATAATATAAAAAATGGAGCTATGAGAAAATGAGAAAAATATGGCTCTTATTTCTTGCTTTTTTATTTTTTGCCAATCTAACTTTTGCTCTAGACTGTCAATATACAGAAATGGAAAAATATAATGAAGATGTAAACTTCTTTTATCATAATGGAGAAAAATTTGAAGAAAACTTAAATATCTCAGAATTAATAACTATCAATATAGGTGGGGAAAATAATGCGATCATTACTATAACAAATAACTTAGAGGTTCCCATTAGTTTAAATGTGACATATCATCAATATTCAAAATTTTATGGTTTTGATAATTATGCTACTTCTCAAATTACAGTAGATTCTAGAGATTATAACGAAATTAGGGGAGCTTATCACACATCTTCAATTAAAAAATATATTTTTATTGAACCAAATCTAATTACCTCTGAAATTGTTTCGGTTGAAAAAGAAAGAGCAATTTGTAAAAAATGTGAGGATAAAATTTGTTTGAATGATGGAGTTTCTTGTAATCCATTGTATGATGATATAAACTGTGGTTCAGAGATTTGTAATATTGCCGGTTTTTGCGGAAATATAAAAATTGTTGATTGCCCAAATGGAAAATTAAATTGTAATGATAAAAATTGTTTAGATCCTTCAACAAAAGAAGTAGGCGAGGGATATGAATGTTCTTTTGAATGTAAGTCTGATAGATTTAAGAATGGAACTTGTCTAAAAAATTCTTTAATTTTGCAACAAGAAAAAGATGATAGGCTAAAACAACAAATTATTTTTTGGACCATAATACTAATTATCGCTTCTGTCGGAGTTGGGTATTTTGCGTTTTATAGAAGAAAAAAAGAAGAAAAGGGAAGAGATAAAATAAAAAAAGAGAAACAAAATCTATCAAATGAAATAAAAGAATTGGAACAAAATAAAAACAAATTAGAATTAATTATTAAAAATTTAAAGAATGAAATTAAGAGTCTAAACTTTTCTATTGGAAAGGGCAAGAAGATTATTAAAAAACTTAAAGAGAATATTAAAAATTCTGAAGGTATAGCCAAAAAAGAATTAGAAAATAAATTAAGAATAGAAGAAAATAGACAAAAAGATAGAATCGAAAAACTTAAAACAAAAAATCTGGTTCTTTCTAAAAAAGAAAATAATGTTTATACTATGGAAAACAATTTAAGAAATAGAAAGATAAAAATAGAAAAAGACAGTCCAGAAGTTTTAGCTAAAGAATTACATAAGAAATATGGGAGTTCTTCTAGAAAGATTTATTATGATGGGGCATCCGAAAGAATTTGGATTACATCTAAATACACTTCTCCAGAACCATTTAGTAGATATTTATATAAAAAAGAAATTTCATCAAATTTACAAAACAAACAAATTCATCATATAGATTATGATTCTTTAAACGATGAAAATCTCTATAATCTTATTTTGCTTTCAAAAGTAGAACATGACAAAATAATTCACTCAAACATAACAAAAAGGGATTGGAAAAGTGGAATTAAAGAAATTAAATCTCAATTAAACATGAAAGATTCTGATTTTCCCAAACATATACAAAAAGAAATTGAAAAAAGAAAGAGGCAAATCAAATTAGGAAAATATGCAAAAAGAAGTGCTAGGGAAAGAAGATGAAAATTGAAGAAATAATTGGGATAATTCTTTTAGGGACCTTCATATTATAGGAGTTATTAGTTATTTTGTTTATTCTTCTTAAAGATTGCTTCAGAAAGGATATCTTCTGTATAAGTTGACTATTTCCCGAAGGAAGCAGGTTTATCTCTTCAATCCATCAGTCCCCCCTAACAAATACAAAATCTTAAAACTATCTACTCTGTCTACTGTTATGGAAAAAGAAAGAGTTGCTATTTTTATCGATGGAAGTAATCTTTATCATAATCTAAAAAGATATAAAATAAAAAATAAATTTGAAGAGATAATAAAAAAAGTGGAAACCAAAAGGGAAATTGTCGATATTTTTTATTACACAGCTTTACTTGACAAATTAATTGATGAAAATGGATACAATAAACATAAAAAGTTTTTAGATAAAATAAAGAAAATTGCAAACTTCAATGTCGTTCTTTGTACTTTAAGAAAAATGATTTTAGAAAATGGCTCTGTCGATTTTGCAATAAAAGGAGATGATGTTTATTTGGCAACAGATTTAATCAAGGGTTCTTATGAAAATTTATATGATGTCGCAATAATAATTTCAGGAGATGCAGATTTTATTCCAGCCATAAAACTTGCTCAGAAAAATGGTAAAAAAGTTATAAATGCCTTCTTCCCAAAAAGTTCGTCTTATCAGCTAAGAAATTGTTGTAACGGTTCAATCAATTTAAGAAAATCATTATCATAAAAAAAAAGAAGTCCCAATATAGCGAACTATACGGGACAGTTATTAGTATTATCAGGTTTCTTGTGTTTAAAAATCTTATGTTTGCTAAATTTCAAGGCAAACTTCT
>CAZFLO010000041.1:0-7907 GCA_964519005.1 Candidatus Woesearchaeota archaeon | reverse complement strand
TCGTCCCGATTCCCACATTCCCTTCGACTAATAAACCATTAGTAGGAGCAGTATTAGTTCCTGAATAAGTTGCACCTATTGCCAAAGCACCTTCTATGTCTAGTTTGTTTTTAGGAGTTGTTGTTCCTATGCCGACGTTGCCTGAACCAGTAACCACCATTCTAGGAATTGAGCTGGAAGCAACGTAGACTCTGAATTGTTTATTAGAATCAGAAGTCCCTCCACTAAAAATATATCCTGATTTACCAAAAAAATCAGCACTCACATCAGTATTAGTAGAATAAGACCAAAATCCTCCCATTCCATCTGTATTGGTGCTTTTCATGTTTGTTTGATAAACTACCTGATTTGAAGGTCCAGATAGATAATTTGTCATTAATCCGCTTGTATGAATCTCAAACCTATCTACAGATGACGATGTTACTTGTAATGGATGGTCTGGACTCGTCGTCCCAATACCCACCTTCCCCGTCGACGCGTCAACAAAGAAATCACTATTATTAACTGAAAAATCATATCCTCCAAGGGCAACTGCCTGAGTCGAACCAGTATAAGGCACGTAATCCCCACTCAAAGTCCCATTAATCGCCTGAAGTTGCCCCAACGTTACAGCATGTCCCGACGCCGTTCCGTTCGCAATCGTTAACGTCCCAGTGAAATTTCCGTCACCGATAACGTTCAATTTGTTTTGAGGAGTCGTCGTCCCGATGCCTACATTCCCCTCGACTAATAAACCATTAGTAGGAGCAGTATTTGTTCCTGAATAAGTAGCCCCTATTACTTGTCCTCCCTCGACGTCGAGTTTGTTTTGAGGAGTTGTTGTTCCGATTCCTACGTTTCCAGTATCCATATTTACAGCAAATTTCATATTATCACTTCCAGCCCTATAATCTGATAAATAAAACATAGGAGCCTGATTTGCAGAATTGCCCAACCTAATTTTCAGTCCAGCATAATCATTAGGATCATCTTCATCTTGATTGACTTCAAGATATGAATAAACATCATCAGTAAACATTTTCAAAGATCCTTGACTTAATGCGCTTAATCTAGAAACATAAAAGGCATTACTTCCAGTATTTGTATTTACAACTACATCTCCATTAAAATAAGAATTTCCAACAGTATTTAGTTTGTATGCCCCCGGAGTACTCGTCCCAATTCCTACATTCGTCCCGTCCGTATAAACCGGAGAATTATTCAAAGAAGTCGTTCCATTCCACATCGGAATACTCCAAGCTGTACCTGAACCTGTAACCGCACCCAAACTCCCCGCACTCAAAGAAGTCCCATTAACTAAGATATCATAACCATTAATCGACCCAGCAACATCCAAAGTATAACTAGGAGAAACCGTTCCAATACCAACCCGCTTATTTTGTATTCCCCCACTACTATCAGCCTCAGAATAAATCCCCATAATGTTTTCCCCATCTATCTTAAACACATAACTCTCCGGAGTCCCAATAGCCGGAGTCCCGGAAACCGGCATATCAACAAAAGTCACCAAACCAGAATCCTCACTAAATTCAAAAGTCCCAATATTCAAAGGAGCCCCAACTTCAATCTGATTATTTGAATTCAACCTAAACATATTCACAATCCCACTATCAGCATAATTCCTCGAAGACAACCAACCATTATTCGGCAACTGTAAAGAACTCAAAGGATTCTCAGTCCCAATTCCCACGTAACCCGTCGTCCCATTCACAGAAAAATAAGGAACATTCGCATTCGACGAATTAAAAATCGTAAAACTCTTAGCCCCAACTAAACTAAACATCAAAACAAACACAAAAATTAAAACAAATATTTTATTTAATTTCATTTTACTAGCTTCTCCCTTAAACATTTATTTAAAAATTCTTCTTTCAAAACAAAATACTCAAATTTTTCTCTTAACTCATTAGAAAATCCAGAATAAGGACTAGCAACCAAGATTTCCCTGCTTTCGCCTTCAATCAGTTCTAAAGCAGGAACAAAATCAGCATCTCCAGAAATTAAAATACAAACATCACATTCATCTTTCATACAAGATTTATCAATCATATCTACAGCACACCAAACATCAATCCCTTTTTCTTTCTTATTTGAGAAAAACAAATTAATTGATTTTGAAAACATTTCTTTACAAGATTCACAAAAGCTTATTTTTTCAAAAACAAAATTCTTTTTTTTATTCATTTCTTTCTGAGAAACTTTCTGTAATTTTCTTCTAACAACTTTAACTCCTCTTTTTTCCAATTCTGACAAGAAACCCCTGTGCCGATCATACTGCTCAATACCATCATTTATATCTGGGATAGAAGCATACCAATAAATATCAACCAAATTAAAATTTTTTATTTTACACAATTCACTTGAAATCTTATTTACATCCAAAATACTTGGAGAAATTATTCTTTTAACACAATGATAAAAATTATTTGCATCTACAAACACAATAGCTCTTTTCATCTCAAAATTCCTCCAAAAGAAAAAAAAGCCCAGCATGTCCTAGGAGGATAATACTGGGGACTTAAACTGAGAATATCAAGACTTCCAATTTTATAAACATTTCCCTTAGTTTTAATCGGAATTAATTTAACTAAAAATCTTTTCATAATAAATTTCTCCCCCTTTGATTAAAACATGATTATCAATTAATTCCTTAATCAATAAATTATCTTTATTCCATTTTCCAATTTTAATACTAAATTTAGAATCTAATTTTGAATATTCTTTTTTAATTTCTAATTTATCCACATCTAAATAAATATCCACATCACTTCTTCTAGTCTCAGAAGATTTTGCATAGCTTCCAAAAAAACAAGCAAATTTTATTTTTTTATCTTTTTGTAATTTAGAAACAACTTCCCTCAAAAAAGGATGTTTCAAAAGAAATTTAACTAATTTATAATTTTCGGCCATTAAAAAATATTCTCGAGCTTCAACACTATCTCTGAGAAAATAAATCTTATTTCTTCCTTCAGCAACAAAATCTACCACATTTTCTTTTTCTAAAGAAATAATTTTCCTAACAACCATCATATGATTAATTCCAATTAAATTGGAGATCCCTCTAAGATGATTCTTTCCTTTCGACAAAACATTCACTATTTCAAGCTTGTAATCTTTTTGTTCCATTTGTAACATATATGTTATTTCTTTTATTTAAACCTTCCATCAATTTCTCCCCCTGCCATACAAGGACTCAACCTCTGTAGCAGACAACGCACGATCATAAATTCTAACATCTGAAATGTCTCCATTAAAAGCAAAAAATCCCCCAGCATATGTTTCTCTACCAATCATAGTATTAGAAGCACCACTACCAAGGGGGATATAACTACTACTTTCAGTTGTAGCTATCTCCACTCCATTAACATAATATTTTAAAGTAGAACCAACTCGTGTAAAAACTACATTATACCACTCATTTAAATTAAAATTGTAGCTTGCATAAAAACTTGGTCTTCTAGAATTAACTCCATCATTATTTTGCTCAATACTAAATGACCAATGCTCAGTATTCCAATTGCCTGAACTAATCATTGCCCCATCATAATGCTTATGTGTTCCATCAATATTAATCCATGTTGAAAATGTAAAATCAGATAAATCTGTAAAATTATTATTTAATAAATTTATTCCATCAGTGTTCCCATCAAAACTAGAATAATCACTTCCAACAGTGGCCCCTACATTCGTCCCATCATTTGAATAAGGAGTTCTATCAGTCATAACTTCAGAACCCGCAGTTTCCGTTTTCGTATAACTAGATTTCAAAGGCATGTCCAAAATCAAACCCTTATTCAAAGAACCAGTAGTAAATTTCCTTTCAGTAGAACCATAAAGTTCCTGAACTTCCGAGGCTGACAAAGCCCTGTCATAAATTCTAACATCTGAGATCCCCCCCGAAAATTGATAATTAGCCCCGTCAGAAGAAGCACCAATTCTCGTGGGAGTTGTCAAAGAATTATAAGAAGCCAAATTATATTGTTTGTTATATTCTCCATCAATATAAACTCTAACTACTGAACCATCCCAAACTGCCGCCAAATAATACCATTGTCCATAAACTGCAAGTGTACTTGTTTGCCCAGCAGCCCATCCAACACCTGTTCCAGCACCAATTGTTGCAGTTAAATAATCAGTACTACTCACCCCAAACCAAAAAGCACTAGCCCCAACTGAAGAACCCGCCCCCTGATGCAAAGCACATTCGTAATTTGATCCCCCACTTTCTTTCTTAATCCAACCAGAAATAGTCAACTCCGAAGGACTACTAACAACAACTTCATCTGTTTTTACATAATCACTACTCCCATCAAAAGTCATGGACCCATTACTCTCTCCATCTCTCCCAGTATCCAAAGAAGCACCACTATTAGTTCCATGATTTAAATAAGGAGTTTTATCAGTCACTCGAGAAGTCGCAGAATTATAATTCTCTCCATCCAAAGGCCAATATGCAATCAAACCCTTACTCATTGAAGACGCCGACACATCCTCCGAAGAACTATCTAAAAAAATTGATCCAGAAACATACGCCATTATTCCTACAAATAAAATTGCCCCAATCAAAATAAACATTTTATGATTTTTCATTCTTACTCCCTAATTTCATAGACCCCAAACGGGGGTTTAAATAAACTCCAATTTTATTTCTTATTTCCTTAATTTCAATACTATTCAACTCTAAAAATTTAACCTCACATAAATCCAAAAATTCTTTTGCAAAATTAAAATAATTTTTATTAACTTTTCTTAAATAATATTGAACACCAATTCTTTGGTTCTTTAATTCTTCCAGAGATTTTTGATATTTTGAATCAAACCCAAATAAAGAAATTAACTTAATTGTACAATCATGAATTTCACATTTAATTCCACACCTAATCAACAATGAATAAAATGCATTATAACAAACATAATATTCTTTAATTAAACTCCATTTAGAATCTTTGATATTAATCAAACTAAAATCTCTTCTAGCTTCTTCAAGATATTTTTTTGCTATTTCCGAGTTAGGTTCAATTATTTTAATCCCTCGACTTTGTTTAAAACACCAATTCAAATTATCCATATTGCCTCCTACACAAATTAAAAAAATTCTCAAAATCTCCAAACACAACATGACTCTTCATAATCTCCAAAGCCAAAACATCTTTCTCAAAAACTTTCTTTTCAAAAATTTCAAAAGAAACAACTTGAGCCTGAATCTTTGGAAGAGACCTCAAAACATTTTTAAGTTTCTCATTATTACGAGAAAAAATAACAAGATCAATATCTGAAGATTCCGTCGAATATCCTTTTACTTGAGAACCAAAAAGAACAACTGTTCCAAAAGAGAGCAGTTTTGATAAATCCTTCCAAAGAAGAGAATTCTTCGAAAACTTAAAAGATTTATAATTTTCAACAACCCTCAAAAGACCAAAAGATCTCTCATCCAAAAGATCAAAATAATAAAACTTATTCTTTCCTTTATCTTCAAATTGTAAAATTCCCTTCTTAGCAAGATCCAAGAGAATTCTAGAAACACTTCTTTGAGGAAGATTTAATAATCTAGAAAGCTCACTTCCACTAAATCTTTTATTATATTCATAACTAAATGGTATCAACACATCTAGCCAATTCTGACTAACAACAGCCATATTTGACTTATAATTATTTTTTGTGCTTAAATTTTTTCTACTCATTCTTTAATCTCCCAATAACCGGCACTAGTTTTTCCCACTCTTTCCAAAATCCTTTTTTCCTTTAATCTATCTAAATATTCTTTAACCGTATCTGAACTAATCTCTAAAATATCCGCTAATTTATTTCTAGATATTTTTCTATTTTTCTGAATCTCCGAAATTATTTTATTTTCTAAATCAGTCAAATTAACTTGGGGGGTAACTTGGGGGGTAACTTGGGGGGCAAGTATTCTCTCATTTATTCCCTTCTCTTTCCCTAAGCTATCCTCTCTTCCAAAAATATAAACAATAAAACTATTTTGAAATTTAAACTCAACTCGATTACCATTCCTCTCAGAAAAATTCCCTATTCTCTTAATTCCAGTCCTAATTTTTTCCATATATTTTGTTCTAAATAATAAATCTGCAATTAATTTATTTCTAGGACGACTTTCCAATCCAAAATTTTCTTTCTTAACTAAAGAATTTCCCGGATTATTAATCATTAATCTATCCTTCCATTTTTCAATGGCAACCTCTCCATTAATAAAATAATCTCTATGGACAATAGAATTGACAACCGCTTCACGATAAGCCACTTTATTTATTTCAGGAATATCAACAACTACAGATTGATTATTTCGCATTTTTGTCACCCCTCCTATTTTTATTTTCAAGCCTACCATTTAATAATTTATTCGCTTCATTATTCGCTTCATTATTCGCTTCATTAAAAATATAATGCAAACTTCTTCCAGCACCTTGTTTCTCAAAAACCCCTCTTTCTTCTAATCCTTTCAAATCCCTAAATGCAGTTACCCTATCTACTTTAGAAATGGAACGATATTTTTTATTTGTAATAATCTTATTAACTCTAATAAATTCAATTGCTTTCTTTTGTCTTTCATTCAATTCTTGCATAACTTTTTCATCAATCTTAATAACAGTAATATCCTCAACCTGAGATTTGAAAATTACCCTAGTTTGATTAGCAGACAAGTCATAAATTGGTTTTTCATTACCATTTTCCAAACATAAATCATTTTCTAAATAAATCCCAGAACCATATTTTTCAATAAACCCAATATCATACATTAAATTAGAAAGAATTAAATTAACCGGTTTATGTTCTGGCTTCTCCGGAGTTATTCCCTCTGGAAAATTTCCTGGACTAATAATTTCTATCCTGTCATCCATAATTAAAACTCTCACATCTGCTAGATTCGCATAATCTCTATGAATTAAAGCATTGATGATCGCCTCTCTCAAAGCTTTAATCGGATAATCAAATTTATCTTCTCTCCTAAAACTCTTCTCACTTCTAAATCCCAATAACCTAATATTTTTTCTTAAAAATTCTTCTGCCTGTTCAACCATCTCCCAAATCGTTCCATTACAATCTATTTTGTCCAAAATATTTCCATATACTTTTGTCCCTTTAATTCTTATCAACCTCAATTGAGCATGACAAATAAAATTCAAAGGATTTTTTCCAAAAAATAAAATCCCTGCATTTGTAGGAAAATTATTTATTGAACATCCCAAATTTTTTAATAATTCTTTAATAGAAACTTTCATTCTTTTAGAAACATTTCTAGCTTTTTCTCTTTCTTCTAAATACAAATCTATCTTTTTATCATCAATATCTTTTAATGTCGCTTTCTTACAAATTTCATAATCCCACCTAATTAAATCTTTATTTTTCAAAATAATAAATCTCTCTAATTCATTTGCACTCATTAACTTATCTTCATCAGCAACACGAATATATGCACGACCATAAGCATAATAAGGAATATTCTTTCCCCAAAAATCAACAACAACACAATTTTTCTCTTCAATAATTTCCTCATAAACTTTAGGAAAAGTTTTCGGTTCAATCGAATTAGCAATTTGCTGAGATACATCTCTCAATGTTTTTTCATTAATCTTTTGACCAATAATTTTACCATTAGATTTAATTCCAAATATCAATTTTCCCTCCCCATATTTATTCAAAATAGCAGAAATAGATTTGATTCCCTCCTTCAATTCCGAAGTAGATTTTTTCAATTCTAATTTTTCTGTTTCTTTATATTTCATTTTATATTCCAATCCTCACATCTCCATCTGAATTTAATTCCATTAAACTCCCACTTGAAGTTGCATTGAAAGTTCCAACCACATTCAAAGTACTTTGAGGAGTCGCAGTACCAATACCAACATTATCCCCCAACTGATAAATATTTGAATTATTCAACGACGTAG
>CAZFLO010000040.1:0-8185 GCA_964519005.1 Candidatus Woesearchaeota archaeon | reverse complement strand
CTCCACCAAAATCAACATGTCCAGGAGTATCAATTAAATTAATTAAATAATCTTCGCCATTAACCTTGTGAATCATAGAAACCGATGCTGAATCAATTGTAATTCCTCGTTCTGCTTCGTCTTCATGAAAATCCAAAGCCCTTTGTTTTCCTGCAGTTTCCTCAGATAACATTCCTGCTCCTGCAAGCAAATTATCAGAAAACGTAGTTTTACCATGATCAATATGCGCAGCAATAGCAATATTTCTAATATGATCCTGCTCCTTCATTAAGTCAACAACTTCTACCATGAATAATTAATTGAGAAATTGGTTTATAAAAGTTTTGATGGTCGAGAAGGTTTCTCAAAATAATTATTGAAAAATTAAAAATTTAAACCAAAATTTTGTTCTTAGATAATTGCTTAATCCTCCGAGGGGTAGATCAATTGAATATCTTTTTTAATCAATTTTGTAAATCAATCCTTTAGCACCATCACTAACAACCCTAATCAAATCTCCTGTTTTTACTGGAGAATTAAGTCCCCTAACTTCATTAATTTCTTCATTGAATTTTTGTTTAAAATCTTCTATATTTAAATACAAAAGATTCTTTTGCCTTGCTATATCCCAATCATGCATTTCTTGAGGTGATCCCCCAATAAGACCATTTCCAGAAGTTATTGCAGCTTTTTTATTATAAGTTAATGCATCTACATTCCAATGACCAAATGTCAAATAATTTGCAATAAGAACGTATCCTTCATGGTACTTCTGGTTCAATTCTATTATTTCTTCTTCAGGGATATGAAAAGAACCGCGATCTTCTCCAAAAATAACAACTGCAGGAAGAGTAAAATTCCCTTCTCCGTTTACCTCATAAGTTCCAGCAACCAATTTTTCATCTTCAATTTCTGGGAGAACAATATTTTCTAACTTGTTTGATTTTACTATTGGTCTAGCCTGTAATAATGAAAATCTTTCTGGATGATATTTTATTCTTGAATCACCTCTTTTTTCATTATGTTTTTTATTAAAATTATATTCAATTCTAACTGGACATCCAAATTCTTTTTCAATTTCATGAGAAATATTTATGAAATTTTCTAATTCATCATTCTTGAATCTGTCCATAGTTATTATCTTTCCCCTAATATGGCGAGAGCCATACATTTCAATTCTCTCGACTACCCCAATTTCATTTTTTTCACCTTGATGAATCATTTTTGAAATATTTTTTGAAGAGGGGAATTTAGAATAAATTATTCCATTTTCTTTTCCTGTTGCCATTTTTTGCACAATAACTGCCATATCACTATTTATTGAAACATTAAAATCCTTAGAATATTGAATTGCCTTTTCTCCCAATGCCGAGGCCTTCACACTTTCAATAGCATCAATAACTTCTTCTTGACTAACATTCAAAAAACTTTCATAAACTCCCTCGAAAGAATGTTCAATTCCATCTTCAAGGGGAGCAGAAGAACGAACTGCAAATTTATCTGTCTGAAGTGAATCTAAATACCTATAAATTGAATCCTTATTTTTTGTATTATCTCCAACAGGAGAAATAAAAAAATTAGGTATTTCTAATATTTCATTTAATACGTCTCTAGAATATTTTTTTTGTAATACTCTTTCCAATCTTTTCAATTTTATCAACCCTTGACCTTTTCCTCCAATATGTCCTACTGGATAATTTTTCTGCGTATTCCCTTTTATGAGTCTGATTGCCATAAAAAGTTCACAAATTTTAAATTTAAATATCTTTCTAAATTGTAATTACTCTGGAATTAAAAAAAAACTAAAATTTTGTTCTCAGATAATCGTCTTATTTCAAAAGAAGTGGGATGACTAAACTAATTCAAAACATTCCACCACGAACAAATATTTCAGTAATCCTTGCAATCTTTCTTATAGCATAAGAATCACTCTTCTTCATCATTTCAAAAATCTCTTCATATTCTTTAAAATTATCATAAAAACTATTTTCATAATAACCAAAATCTTTTTCCCGCCCATTACTCTTTCCAATTAAACTTTCATAAGCTTCCGATATAGCAATAAACTCTAACTCACTCTCTTTCTTTTTTCCAATAGGATTTTTATCAGGATGATAAATCAAGGCTAATTTTCTATAAGTAGACTTAATTTCTTTTTCATCAGGATTTTTACCAAGTCCAAGTCTTTCATTATAATCAGAAATTTCTGAAGGTTTTTTCATAACAAAAAGAAGTTATGTCAATTAATAAATTTTTATCTTATTCAAACCAAAATTTTCAATCTGTAAACATTTATTTCCCAATCAAAATTTTTAACATTAATTTTCCCAATTTTATTTTTCCAAAAATTATGAGTTTCAGTATTAACTGATTCCCCAACAAGAATAGAATTTGCATAAGAAAGCGACTGAATTTTTTTAGTGATGTTTATCGGATCTCCAATTAAATCGTAATGGAGTCTTGCACTAGAATGCCCAACAATAACAATCATTGCTTTTCCAGAATTCAAACCAATTCTAAATTTCAAATTTTCACTAAATTTTTTTCTAATCAAAGGAGTTAAAATTTTCTTAAAGAATTTTTTTATGGCATAGGAACAATAAAGTGCATTGTCATGCATCATACTTTTCCCTTTTCCCGGAAAATATGCAATAACTTCATCCCCAATATATTTCAAAACATATCCATTATAATTCCTAACAATTTGCGCAACCCCTCGGAGAAAAGCACAAATGGTCCTAGAATAATCTTCGGCAGATAATTTTTTCCCGAGATTAGTTGATCCAACAAGATCAACCGAAAGGACAGCAACAGGAATATCTTTTTCTTTTGTTTTTTGAAGATATTCATTCAAGAATTCTTCAGAAGAATATGCTTCATGATATTTCAATTCATCAAAAGGAGAAATTTTCCCTTCGACATAATCCACAATATCTACATTCAATTCTTCAAAAAAATTATCTTCATCCCGATTTAATGGAATCGTTCCCGGCTCCAATGAGTCGATAAATTTCTCAGCACCTTTATTCAAATATTTATTCATTTTTATTTTCCTTTGTTGACGAATTATACAATAGAATTAGTTTATAAATTTTTACCCTCAAAAATTTTCCTCTTACCCTGATTTATTTTCTTCTCCCCAATTTTGAATTATTTTTAGATCAAGATTTTGCAAAATTATTTCACAGTAATCTCATGATTACAAGAAATTATTTTGTAATATATTGGTCAAAAAGAAACAAAATTATTAACGAGCAGAGTCGGCTTGCGCCTCAACTTCTTTCTTCTTCTTAATAGCCGAACTTTCACCATTCTCTTCATAAGCCATAAGAATTTCATCCGCCAAGGCTTGCGAAAGTTTCTTTTTCTTTCCAAATGCTTTATCGCTAGAACCATGAACAATATTTCTCAAAGCTAAATTAACTCTTCTAATCGGGGAAACGTCAACAGCTTGAGGATATCTCGCACCACCATATTCAATAACCGTAACTTCCTCACGAGGAGCAGAATTTTCAATTGCCTTTACAAAGACTTTAACCGGATTTTCTTTAGTTCTTGTTTCAATAATTTTAAATGCATCAATAACTATTTTCATATTTTTAGAATATTTTCCAGTTGCATGTCCAACTTCAAGTTTATGTTTTTTCCCTCGGTGTCCACATAAAGCCAATTTGTTCATCAATCTTTCAACGACATTAACTTTTGCTTGACCATACTTAACAACATTTCTTCCATGAGTTTTTAATGCTAATTTAGGAACTAAGTTTATAGAAGATTTCAATCCAGGATCAACAATTTCTATTTCAGAAATATCCCACATCTCAAAGATTTTAAAATTTGGAAGGTTAGAAATTTCCTTTTCAACTATTGGAGTTTCAACAATTTCTTCGCCCTCAGTTTCTGTAACAATATTTTCTTCGCCTTCAGCTTCTGTGTTTGAAGGTACATTTTCCTCTAGACTTACTTCCTCGGGAGCCACAATTTGTTCTTTTAATTTTTCTACCATTTTATTTTTAATTTTTTCTTCTACCATTTTATCTCCTTCCCTTCTGGATCTTTCCATTAACTAATCTATGCAATGGCTGATCATTTACTTTAATAATTTGATATCTAACTCCAGGAATATCTCCCTTACTTCGACCTTGTTTCCCACCAATTCTTTCAATCATAACTTCATCATGTTCATCAATAAATTTCTGTGCCAAGTTCCCCGGAATAAATGCAGAAACTTGTTTCCCATTTTTTGTTAACTGAACTTTAGCACATTTTCTCATAGCAGAATTTGGCTGTTTAGCTTCTTTTTGAAACTTAGATAAAACAATTCCCTTGGCCTGATTAGCTCCTTTCAAAGGGTCCGATTTTGCATAAAGATCAAGAATTTGCACTTTAAATTTCCTAGATTTCCATCTAAATTTTTTTCTGTCTTTCAATTTTTTAACGGCGTTTTTTAATCCCATTTTATAGTTCTTATGGGTATTGTTAAGAATTTTAGTTTTTAAAGGTTGTTATTACTTTTCAGAATAATTCAAAATTTTTCAATAAATCGCTTAACAAAATTTTTTATCAAATAATAATGTCCTTTGGTTTTTTTATTAATTTTACATTCAGGATTTTTTTCTAAAAATCTTTTTTCTGCCCTCAAACATCTTTTCTTTACAATGGGAAAAATAAAATCATCTCTAGCACCATAAATTATGTGCTTTTTATTGAAATATATTTTTTCATACATTGTACTAAAATTATTTTCTAAATAATCAGTAGGAAAAATTTTCTCCAAATAATTTGCACACTTTGTCAATTCCTTAGAGAAAGGACTCATTTCTTTTGCTATTTCAATCAATTGATTTTTTAATTCATTAATATTTCCTTCATATTTTATTCGGGAAAATTTCTCATCAATGGTTTTTTTCATAAATTCGTAAAGAATCAAAAATTAATATAACTATCTATTGAACTCTGTAATCCAAACTAAAAAAATCTTTTACAATTTGTTGCATTTCTAAAAGTCTTCTTTTATTTCTTCCAAGAAGTGCAGCTTTATTTTGAGGACCAGCGTTGATAATAATTTCTTCCGGAGTAATTTCAATTTCTTTAAAACTAACTGGAGCAATAATTTGTTGAATAAATGTTTTTGCATCTTCAATTCCTCGAGGCATTGGAAGAACCCTAATTCGTTTTTTCACAATTCCAGAAAGTTTTCTCAAATTTTCATTGTCTCGTCCAAGGGCTTGAGTGATTTTTGATTTTGGAACACAAAACATTAATGTATCGTTATAGCTAAAATGAAATCTCGTTTGGAGATTTGTAATCTTACTAAAAAGATTCAAATGCCGCATATCTTTCATATCAATTTTATTTATCATATGTTCTTAATTTTAGTCGAATACTTTAGTATGCGACTGATTTAAATTAACGGATACCCCTGAGGGCGAGCGTTACCTCTTGAAGGCGAGTTTAAAAATTCGTTTCGGCGAATTTGTAACCGTCTATAGTTTAGTATTGATTAAATCCATTTATAAAAATTGTTATATTGAAATTATTGAGCAGCTTCTTTTACGATTTTCAAATCCGCTTTTTTCTTGTCTTTCTCTTCCTTAACCAAAGACCCAACAACTTTCACCATTAATCCAGGCAGGCCTGTTCCAACCGGAACTGGTTGATTAAGAATAATATTTTCAATTACACTTTCAAGTTTATCGGTTGAACCTTTAATGATTGCATTAACAAATTGCTTTACCGGAGTTTCAAACGTAGCCCTTGCAAGAATCGAAGCCTTTTGAGCAATGATTCCCATTCTTGTAACTCCTTTAACTTCTCCAGTATTAGTCATCGCATCAGCTGCCAATTTCAAATGTCTCTTATTAATATCTAATCCCTGCGAATTAAGAACTTCTTCAATTTCATTAATAATTAATTGTCTTGCAGCTTCAATTCCCAAGATTCCCGCAACTTCATGCAAATCATTAGAAATAACTTTGTTCTTATCAATTTCTTTCAATTTGATAATTTCTTTCATATTAGTCCCAAGAGTAACAACAGCAAAATTCTTTCCCCTCTTAACAATAAGAATTTGCGCAATTCCTTTTATCCCAGAAATTATTGTGTTCTTCAATTTTTCTTTAAGTTGATAAATTTCTCTAAATCCATAATTTGAAACATCAAGAGTAATTGATCCGCTAGACTCTTTAACGTCAAAACCTAGTTCATTCAATCTTTCAACAATCTTTCCAATTGAAGAATGTGTTTGTTTCAAAGATTTTTTATTAATAACAATTTGAATTTGTTTATTTCCAAAATCCAAATTCATTTCTGAAGAAATTTCCTTCAATTTAATTTCTTTAATTTTTTCAGCAAAAATCTTTGCTTGTTCTTCATTGTTATATTCTTTCTCCAAATAAATTTCCATTTTTGGAGAAGAAGGTTTCTTTCTCGCGTCAAAGATTTCAATAATTCTCGGGAGACCAGTTGTTACCTGCATTTCTGCAACTCCTGCCATGTGAAATGTATTCAAAACCATCTGTGTTGAAGCTTCACCAAAAGATTGCGCAGTTACAAGACCAATAGCTTCACCTGGAGAAATTTGTCCCCCCATATGCAATTTTGTAACTTCAAGACCATCGTCACCATATTTGAATTGAATAATATTATTTCCAGAATCTCTAATTGTCCCGTCGTATTCCACTCTAATATCTTGGAAAGCATTAGCTAAACGTCTATACAAATAACCCGATTTAGGAGTCCTTAATGCAGTATCCATTAATGAATCTCTTCCAGTAATTGCCTGAAAGAAAAATTCATCAGGTCTAAGTCCTTTAATAAAAGAGCTTTTAATGAATCCTCTCGATTTAGGAGATAAATCTTTTCTCTTGAAAAAAGGAAGAGTTCTTTCTGTATATCCAATATCAATTCTTCCTCCAGTAAATGCCTGTTGTCCAACACACGAAGCCATCTGAGTAATATTCAAAATATTTCCTCCTCCCCCAGAATTCATCATGTGACTAACTGGATTAGTTTGTGAAAATTCTTTCTTAACAATTCCCCCAATCTTTGTCCTTACTTCATTAAGTGTTTTCAAAACATGAATTTCCCTTGATTCTTCAGAAGTTTTACCCGGAATCAATTCAAGATCTCCTTTCTTTTCTGATTCAAGAATTTCTTCAACTCGGTTTTCAGCTTCCTTCATTATTTTTTCACCTTGATTAATCAAATTATCATCCAAATCAAAATCTTCAACCGAAGCAGTAATTCCCCGATTAGATAAATAATTTTTACCAATATCAAAAACTTTCTTCAATGTACTAAAAGCCTCATTTCTTCCATGTTCAGCATCGATAACTTTAACTAATTCTCCAGCCTCCTCGGCAAAAGTTGTTTTATCAATAATTCCGCTCATTATTTTACCATTCTTAATTTCAATCGAATCATTAACAAAATCTACTTTTGGCAAAATCATTGAGAACAAGTCTGTTCCAGAAATTGTTTTTTTCGAAACTTCTTCATCAATTCCCGAAGTGTACAATAATTGATTTGCTTCTTCTCGAGTAAATTCAGCTTTTCCTAACAAATAATTTCCAGTATTAACATCTTTAATACATCCAATTAAGTTAGTATTATTTTTAGGAGAAATTAAATTTTGTTTAACATCCAATAATTCTCTAGCTTCTGCTCTCGCCTCTTCAGTTTGAGGGGAGTGAATATTCATTTCATCACCGTCGTAATCTGCATTATATGGTGCTGCTGCTGCTGGATGCATACGGAAAGTTCTACCTGGGAGTACCCTTACAAAATGTGCCATAAGGCTGGCCCTATGTAATGAGGGGTGTCTATTAAATAATACAATGTCCCCATCTTGCAAATGTCTTTCAACTTGATAACCTGGTTTAATCTCTTCAACAATTTCTGCTTGAAGTTCTGAAGTAATTTTTTTCTTCCTTCCATCTGGCCGAATAACATAATTAGCTCCAGGCCATGTAGATCCATTTTTAATTAATTTAGATAATTTTCCTTTATTCAAATCATTAACAGTCTCGGCAACAGTAACAACTCTTGCAATTTCAAAAGGTACACCAACTTCGTTAATCTTCAAATTTGGATCCGGACTAATAACTGTTCTTCCAGAATAATTAACTCTCTTCCCAGCAATGTTTTTTCTAATTCGTCCTTCTTTTCCTTTAATTCTTTCAGTAATTGTTTTCAACGGTTGACC
>CAZFLO010000039.1:0-8368 GCA_964519005.1 Candidatus Woesearchaeota archaeon | reverse complement strand
TCGCGAGACAGTTTGTATGATATCTACTAGGTGTGTTGTTGTCTGAGTGGAACAAGTTTCTAGTACGAGAGGAACGGAACTTGGTTGCCTCTGGTGAGCGGTTGTCAACTGGCAGGCCGCATAGCTACGCAATGTATGGATAAGAGCTGAATGCATCTAAGCTCGAAGCCATCCGCAAAACGAGATAATTAAGGCCGTCATAGAAGATGACGTTGATAGAACTCTTATGTAAGGTTCGAGGTTCGCCGAGAATTGTAGTATAGAGTTACTAAAAGCCTCTTTGTATTTTTATTATCTTGTGCCAGATATGGTTAATAAGCTTTCACTACTTATCGCTTTGTTTTTTTATTTTTTCTTGAATCTTTTTGTTGATACTTCGTTATGAAATTTTTTACAATCACAAGATTGCTGCAAAATTTTATGCCTCGTCTAAACAGAAAATCTTCTAAGAAAAAAGAGAGGAGAAACTTAATTCATATCTAATTCATTTTGAAGAATTATTAATGATTGAATTGCAAAATAAGTTTTTGGTCCGAGAGTAATTTTCTTGATTCCTTTTTCTTTCAAATATTTTAATTCGAATTTTGGAAAACCATCTTGGTCTCCGAGGAGGAATACTGAGTTATTCAAATCTTTTTGATCTCGGATGGATTCGCCTTTTTTGTCTAATAAAATAATTTCTTTTCCGACTTCTTCAATTTCTTCAATTAAATCTCTTAAGCTTTTTTTCTCAATAAAAATATTTGAGAAAACTTCTTTTTTCTCTCCTTTTGAATATCCGTTTAAAATTTTTTTAATTAAATTTGCTATGTCTTCTTCGCTGATGTCAATATTATTTTTGCTTTTGATTGAGAACTTCTGTGGCAAAATTTCTATGTGTTTTGGATTGTCTGGCGCCCCTCCAAAAATCAAATGTAGCTTCACATCTTCTCGAACATTGTGCGAATAAAAAAAGGCATTTTTTATTATGTTGCAAACTATGTCCATTCTTCCCGCGCGCATCAAATCTTCTTTAATTAACCTTGAAGAAGTCACTGCATTTTTTGAATAATAAATAAATTCTCTCATAAAAAAATAGGTTGTTTGGACTATTAAATACTATTGGACTTTTCTTTTTGAATTTTTTATCTTTGGAAAAAAGAATAAGATTTTTTAAGGAGTGAAATTTCTTTATTTTATGAAAAAAGAGTTGAGTAAAGCAATTACTAATTTTATTGTGCTTGCAATCCTTGTAATTGGGGCGAGTGTGTTTCTTATTTTTAGGGAAGATTTGGTTGGTCCTGCCTACATCCTTTTAGGATTTGTTGGTGTTGGTCTGTTAAGGACATATAAAATAAAAATCGAGGAAGTTTCTCCAGACATTGTTTTTGGTTTAATCGACAACGGAGTTTTGGTTTTTACAGCTATTTTGGGGGGAATTTATGCGGGAGTTGCTGGGGCTGTGTTGGGTGGAGCTGCAGGTAATACAATTACTGACGGGATTGGGGGATTGTTTGAGGGAAGAATTGCGAAGAAGCTTAGGAAAAAAAATATCGTCAATAAGAGAGGCCCCTTGCCCACAATGCTTGGAAAAATGATTGGATGTTTACTTGGGGCGGGAATAGCTTTTACTCTTCTTTTTTTATTAAAAATAATCTTTAATTGGCAAATATAAAATTTGCAGGATAAATATTTTTATAATTTGGAAGATAAATCTTTTCTGATTACTTCCCCATATTCCTCTGGGCTCCCCTGAAAATTCCTTGGAACGCGATAAATTTGTCCATTAAAATAAACAGCATCTCTTCCTTTCCCTACAGCCCTAAGAATCTTTCCATTATCTTCATCAGTTGGGACAAGAGATTTATGGAAGATGGCGTCAAAAAATTGAACTAAATAATTTTGTTTTCCCATCAATTGATTAAATAAAATTTCTTTTTATTTATTTCCCTTCATTTTTACATACTTCGCTATTTCGAAAATAACTAAACCGGAAACTGCGAAAGGTAAAATGAATAACCAATTTTCTAAAGTTAAAGGAACCAAACTAAAGAATGATCCCAGCGGTGTGTAGATTAAAATAAGATGTAAAACAAAGGATAGTGAAACAGCATAATTTAACCACTTGTTAGAAAAGATTCCAATTTTTTTAATTGGAAGTTTTGAACGGACTGTGTAAACAAATAATAACTCGTAAAGAATTGCCATCGTCAATACGATCGTTCTTGTTAACTCTATTGAATTTCCTTGACTCAAAGATAATCTAAATACAAATATTTCTGCTATTAATGCGAGAATCCCGGAAAGAAGAACGTATGTAAAACTTCCTGACAACAAAGACTTTTCCTTTTGGGGTTTTGATTTCATGACTTCATCTCCTTTTTCAAAAACTAAAGAAAGCGAGGGAAATGAATCACTTACTAAATTCATCCAGAGAATTTGTAATGGGAGAATTGGCAAAGGAAAATTTGAAAGGAGAGCATAAATGATTAAACCAATTTCAGAAAAATTTACTGCTAGGAGATATTTTGTGAACTTTTTTATGTTTTGATAAGATCTTCTTCCTTCTCGGACACCTTCCACAATTGATGCAAAATTGTCATCTATTAAAACTATATCTGACACATCTCGACTCACGTCTGTTCCTCGAATCCCCATCGCTATACCCACATCAGCGGATTTTAATGCGAGTGCATCATTTACTCCATCACCTGTTATGGCCACAATCTCTCCTTTCTTTTGGAGTGTTTGTGTTACTCTTAATTTTTGTTCCGGAGTCATCCTTGCAAAGATTACAATATTATCTATTTCTTTCATCAATTTTGAATCGGACATTTTCCTAAGTTCTAATTCGGTTACGACTCTCCCTTTTATTCCGATCTGTTCACCCACTGCTTTGGCAGTAACAGGAGAATCTCCCGTTATTATTTTTACACTTATTCCTGCATTCCTGCATTCTGCTATTGCTCCTGCGACTTCTTTTCTTGGAGGATCCATCATTCCCGCAAATCCTAAAAAGATTAATTCTTTTTCAGAAATTTTTTCGTTCGGAAGAAGTTCTTTTTTTGCAAAACCTAAAACTCTTAGAGCTTCTTTTTCCATGGAATCGGATTGACAAATTAATTCTTTTTTTCTTTCCTCAGTCAATTTTTTAATTTTTCCTTGAATTAATTCATGTGTTGATTTTGCTAATATTTTTTTTAGAGCCCCTTTTGTATATTGAGTTTTTTTTGTTTTGCCTTCTCTTAACACAGACATCATTTTTCTAACTGAATCAAATTCTAATTTTTCTATGCTATGTTCATTATCGATTAATTCTTTTTTGTTTATTCCTAAATCTAATGCAGCTTCGACCAAGGCTATTTCAGTTGGATCTCCTAAAAAATTGTATTTTCCATTTGTTTTTTCAAATCTTGCATTGTTGCATAAAACGCTTGTTTTTATTAATTCATTTAATTCTTTTTGTGAGCTTAAAGATATTTTTTTGTTGTTTAAGATTATTCGTTTATCTTTTTTATTATAAAATTGGCCATTTGCAAATATTTTCTGAATGGCCATTTTTTCTTCAGTTAATGTCCCTGTTTTATCTGTGCAGATTACTGTTACGCTTCCTAAAGCTTCAACTGCTGGAAGTTTTCTCACGATCACATTTTTTTTTGACATGACTAGTGAAGAAATTGCAAAAGAAATTGCTAAAACGGCGGGCAACCCTTCGGGAATTGCTGAAACTGCTAATGCTACAGATGTTAAGAACATCTCGGATAAATCTAAATGTTCCAAAACTCCTAAAATTAAAAGAACTGCTACAATCGCTAAAATTATTCCGCCAATTTGTTTGGAAAATTTATCTAATCTTTTTTCCACAGGAGTTTTCACTCCAGAAATTTCCTGTAATTCTCCTGCAATTTTTCCAAAGACCGTCTTCATTCCCGTTTTCACAACAATTGCTTTTGTTGTTCCTTTCACTACTTGAGTTCCCATAAAAAGCATATTTGTTTTTTCAGATAAAGAAACTTGTTTTTTTATTGGTGAAATTTGTTTTGAAACTGACAAACTTTCTCCGGTTAATGCTGCTTCGTTTACCTTCAAATTCTCTTCTTCTAAAATTCTACAATCTGCAGAAATCTTATCTCCTGCTTCAAAAAGAACAATGTCTCCTGGAACTAATTCGGAAGATAAAATTTCTTTTTGAACTCCCTGTCTGATGACCGTTGTTTTTGATACGATTAGTTTTTTCAAATTGGCGATTGCTTTCTCTGCTTTGAATTGTTGGATAAATCCAATTCCCGCATTTAGAAGCACAATTGCGCCAATTACGAATCCATCTATTTTATGACCAATTAAGAAAGATATCGCGGCAGCTATTATTAAGATATAAATAAGGAATGAATTGAATTGGTTAAATAAAATTTTTAGAGCGTGAAACTTTTTTTTCTTTTTTAGGATATTTTTTCCATATTTTTCTAAACGTGATTTTGCAGTCTTGTTTGAAATTCCGTTTGTAGAAGATTTTAGAATTTTTATAGACTCGGCCATTGATTTGTTGTGAAATGCCTCTCCCATTTATTTTTTAGGAGAAGATTGTTTATTAAAGTTATTTTTATTGTTTGGCAAGACAATAATAATTATAAAGAATCTAGGTGATAAAATATTATGTCTATTAAAGATACTCTGTTGGGGCTTGCGATCGGGGATGCATTTGGATTGGGAATAGAATTTAAGGATAGGTATTGGATTTTAAAAAATATTGATTTTACAAAATATGTGAATGCACGAGGAGAAAAACATGGAAAAAATATTCTTCCCGGATTTTATTCTGATGATACTGAACATTCAATAGGAGTTTTAAATGCATTAATGGATAAAAGACCTTTTTCAGAAGAACTATTATTAGAGAAATGGAAAGAGGAATATGGGGAGGACGAGAAACGGAAGGGTTTTCCCCGGCAAGGGCATGGCTCAATTAAAGATTATTATACTGGAGAAAAAACCATTGGGGAAATTCGAAATTCTCAGAGAGATAGAGATGATCCTGGAAATGCTCCCCCAATGAGGGCAGTCCCTATCGGATTTGCACCTTCTGGAAAAATAAATGAATATGCAATAATTAATGCTGATGCCACTCATCCTCACCCAAAGGGGAGAGCTGCAAGCATTCTTGTGGCTAGAGCTACTGAATTTATTCTTAAAAAAGATGGAAATCAAAAAAATATAATTCCTTACTGTAAACAATTTATTTCTGATGAAGAAACAAAAGATCTTTTAGATGAAACCAATAAATTACCTCATCCGAATCAATTGAATCAAAAAGGATTGGAAAAATTATGTGGTCCACAGCCAATTCCTTTCATGACTAAATTAGGGGAAATTAATGGATTACCTTGTGCATCTATGAGGACGGGTGCAGCATCACTATATGTTTTGAAGCATTCGGAAAGTGCTTTTGAAGCATTGCAATACTCAATCAATATGGGAGGAGACATTGACTCTCTTGCTTGTATTTGTACTGGAATAATGGCTGGGAAATATGGTTTAGATTCACTCCCAAAATTTATGTTGGAAGAAGTTGAAGGAAAAGAAAAACTTGAAAAACTTGCCTACAAATTTGACAGTAAAATACAATAATTCTTATAAAGAGATTTTGTTTTTGGAAGAGTATGAATAAGAAAAATGAAGAATTGATATTATATGCAAAAAGAAGCTTGAAGAAGAATTTAGAAAATTATCTTTTGAAGATAAGTAGACATATAGATAAAATTAAGATGGAACCAGAAAATTGGGATCATAAATCTACATTGGTGACCCAAAATAGTTTCTATCAATTGACGTTTAAAGAATACAAACAAAAGTATGGGGTCGAATTTCCCGATGTTGAAGAAAAATATCAAGAACTAATTCCTAAAATAGAGGGAGCGTTAGACTAATGGAATTAATATGTTTACTTTCGAAAGATGAAGGTTCTTGGGCACAGGTTTCTGGACTTATGGCACATGGTGATTGGGAAAAGATTATTTTAGTGGGGGGCGAAGAAGGAAAGGTTTTTGCTCACGAAAAGAAATTTGATTTTGTTAAAGTTGATTTGAATAAGAAATTAATTGAACTCAAAGAAGATTTATTGGTAAAACTGAAAAATAAGTTTAGTGGGATGGAAGTTGCTTGTTCGATTGCTTCGGGAGATGGAAAGGAGCACATGGCTTTGGTTTCTGCTTTGATTAATGTTCCTGTGGGAATTCGGTTTTGTGCCTTGACTAAAGAGGGAGTTGTTTATTTGTAAAATGACTCAATTAGTTTTTCCCGGATTTGAAAAAGAATATTCTATTGGGGAGTTGCATAAAGAAATGCATAATCCGGGAGAAGTTGCAGATTATTTTGAAGGAAAAGGGTTTCGTTATTTGGAAGACTTGGTTGCAGGAGGAGTTGGAGCGAAGCACGATGATTCAATCCCATATATTCCCTACAGGATAAAATTCCCTTCGGGGAGAACATTAGACATTGAAGAACTTTATGATAAATTGGAATTGCCTCTGGACATTAATTCGAGGGAAGAAATTGCAGAAGGTTTTTATTATGTTCAAGCTCTTTATCATGAGCACATTTCCGATAAAAGGAAATTTACTGGAAATACTTTTTTAGATGATGCAGATGAGAAAGCAACTATTGAGAAATATTCTAAGGTTCAATAATCCTCTTCCTTAATCCTCAAAAAAATAATTAAATTTATGATATTTCTTTAATAGATCATAATCCCATTTTCTTATTTCTGGGAATTGCGTTCTTATCTTTTTCATTGATTCTAAGAAACCTTCCTGGGTGAATTCAAAATAAATTTCTAAATCCGAACCCCCAATAGTTTTCATCGTATAAATTATATTTTCATTTGATTCACAATATTCAATTATTTTCTTTATATTTGTTACATCTTTTAATTCTAAATTTACTCTGTAATAATTATAATTTATTTTATTAAAATTGAACAGAATGCCATACCCTGCAATTATCTTTTTTTCTTCTAATTTTTTTATTCTATGCGCGACGGTTGTTGCAGGCATATCAAGTTTAGTTGCAATTTCCATTGTAGTTATTCTTGCATTTTTAGAAAGCAATTTGAGAATTTCTAAATCAAAAGTATCTGTTTTTTCTTCTTTGCTTTGTTTGAGAACTATTGTATTTTTTTCTTTTGAGTTTTCTAAATATAAACGATTAAAATGGTAGAGTTCGGAGTATATCGCAAATCTTTTGTCAAATATTATTCCTTTGAACTTCTTCTCTAATTTTTCATAAAATGAATCTAATTCATTTAATCCTTTGACCATTAATCCAAATGTTAATTCTGTTCCCTGTAATTCTAAAACAAAGAAAATTTGTTTTTCTTTCGTTAGAAAATTTATGATTTCTTCTTCTTTTGTCGGGGGAGCATTAATCAAAGTTACCCTTGTCCTAATTGTTAGATATCCAAGTTTTTGGAAATCAATTATTGTCTGGTACCCTTCTAAATATTTTTCAGATTCTAATTTTTTTATTCGGTAATTAACTATATCTTTACTTAATCCAACTTTCTTTGCAATTTGGTTGATTGGTTGTCTTGAATTAAGATCTATTTGGGATAATATTTTTTTGTCTTTTATATCTAACATTACTATATATTACAAGATAATTATATAAATCTTGTGTTTTAATGGAAAATATCAAAATAAGTTATATATAATCACAATATGTAGTCATACTATGGTAACAACAAATTACAATAAAGGTTTCATAGAAACCTTTTCAAATAAAACAAGAAAGGAAGAAAATACAAAATGAAAAATATACCAGAAAAAATTCAAATAATGAAAGATAAATATGTTTTATTGATGGATATGTCAGATGAGGAAATTCGAAGAATTCCAGATGCCTCCCATAGATATTACGAATCAGTTACACATGACTCAGAAAGTTTAAAGATTGCAAGGGATCCAGTAATGCAAAAATTGGAGGGGCTTTATCTTGATTCAAAACTGGAAGATTTGTCTAATTTGGATCTTTCAGAAAAACAAATAAATTATTTTTCTAAAGCCCAAGCTTTAAAATATTTGATTGAAGAAAAGATGAAAAATAGAAAGATGAGAAAGAAGGAATACACTTATCTTTTAACTAGCTCCAAAAGAAAAATAAAAAAAGCCCTAAAAAATAACGAATTTGATTTAAATCAAGAAGCAATAGAGAATGTGAAAAAACTTTTTTATTACTAAATTTGAGGAATTCTACTTAATTTTAAGGATTATTGAATCAATAATCCTCTTTCTTTATTTTCAATTCTTTTTTATCTTTACATAAAACATAAACCCTACTTGCTTCATGTTCGTTTTGTAATTTGTATCCTATGTCTTCAATTTCTTTTTCTAGTTTA
>CAZFLO010000038.1:0-8548 GCA_964519005.1 Candidatus Woesearchaeota archaeon | reverse complement strand
AGCAGATTTTGGTTCTTTAACTCTTAAAACAAGCCCTGGAAAAGTTTCTGGATTGTATTCTGTGTTTGGTTGAGTTCTCGCTAGTTTTGTTAATGGGACTGGCTTTTCTAAAGAAGTAGTTGCTACTATATTTTGTATTTTATATTCAGATTCTTTCTTTGGTTTTTTGACTGGCATGGTTTTTAAAAGAATTTTCTCTTTATAAAGGTTTTTTCTATTTTCACTTTGAAAAATTGGTTTTTATTGAGCGAGGATAAGACAAATTAAAAATTATTTTTGAATATAAATTTTTAAAAATACTTCAATGGTTTGAATTTTATGAAAAGTTGTACTTTGTGTGAAAGAGCAGGACATTTTAATGAAGGTTTGATTGGTAAAAATTATTCTGAGACTGGAGTTATGTTTGTTTTACATATTTCTGATTCAAGAGCTTTGAGAGAAGGATATGTTAAAGCATATAAAAAAACAAATACTGCTCAGACGGTTGACAAAATGTTGAAAAATGCCAATTTGACTTTGGATGATATTGTTTTGACAAATTTTTATAAATGTATTATTCCCGGAGATACAAATTCTTCTAAAAATAAAGATAAAATCCCTTGGAAAAAAGAATATAAAAATTGTGTAGGGGTTTTGGATGCACAAATTCAGGAAATTGCTCCTAAGAAAATTGTTCTATTTGGATCCCCTGTTTATAATAATTTGTTTGGAGATTCGAAGGAAAAATTTGAGGAGGCTGTTGGTCGAGTTAAATTTTTTAGAAATATTGGGGCTTTTATTTCCTATCATCCTTCTGGTTTGAGATTCAAATGGAATGCAGAAAAGAAAAGGGTACAGGACAATTTAACCGAATATCTTTTGAATTAATTTTTCTTTTTGAATTTTTTTTCAATATATTCAATTAATTCTGATCCTTTCAATTCAGTTGAAGAAGGTCCAGTTCTAATGTAAAAGAATTCATCTTGGCCATCTTTTATGAATATTGGATTTTTTGATTTTTTACATTCTATCCTGAATATATGTCGGTCTTTTATTGGGATCATTTTGGAATTTATTAATCCAATGTGTTTTTTTCCTATTTTTTGTTTAAATAAATTTATGAAATGCAATTGGAATTTGTCTGGGTTTTCAAAATTATCTTTTTTTATTCCCAAAATTTTTCCATCATCAGTTACCCCCACAAATAAAGTTCCCCCATTAGAATTTAGGAATCCAGTTATTGTTTTTAGAACATTGTGTTCTATTTTTTTATCTGGTTGATTTATGTGTAAATTTGTTCTTAAAGTTGATTTGAATTCTTGTGTTTCATTTTCTCCTTGTTTTATTTCTTGAATAATTTCCTCAAGAGAATTTGATTTTTTGAAGAAATCTGGATTACTTTTTTTTATTTTTTGTATTATTTTTGTAAGAAATTTAAAATGTGTTTTCATGTATGAATAGCCAATGATCGAGGCTAAAATGGCTCCAAGTAAAACATAGGTCAAATTGTTCATTGCAAATAAGTATGTGCTGGAGTTCAAGGGTTGCTCGAGCATTAATTTTAAATAAAATTTACTTAGTTCTAAAATTGTTGCGAAAGTTATTGAAAAACAAAAGGAAAACATCAGGATCAGAAAATAATTTTTCTTTATTTGATTGCTAGAATAAAGAATGAATAAAATTAATAATGCGATTAGTCCTGTTCCTATTCCAAATAATATTGGAGCAATTATTCCTCCCATGGTTCCTGCAAATAAAGTCACTATCACAAAAATAAAGATCAAAAATTCGAATTCTTTTGGGAATTTTATTTTGACTGAAGAGTTTAATATTTGGGGGGTGAAGGCCAAGATTAGTAAAAAAATGTTTGTTGAAGCTATGTGCCAAAGATGATTGTTTATGGAAATTATTATTGAAAGAAAAAGAATAAATTTCAGGGATAATGAAAGATAATTGTTTAGTTTCTGATTCATGAAAAAATGAAGTGTTTGGAGTTTTTTATTGTTGTGGTGTTAGATTATCTTTTTTCATTAATTTCAAATTTGTTTTTTGTTGTTTGAACAACAGGGAATTCTTTCATAACAAATCTCATTGCTTTTAGTAAAATATTTTTATTTGTGTGTGTTTTTAATTCAAGAATATAGAATTTTTTTTCAGAAGATATTTTATCTAGAGTTATTAAAAGTTCTTTATTGTGGGAATACATCCTTGTGAAATGTATTTTTTCTTCTATTTGTTTTGTTTTATTTCTTTCTAAAAAAGAAGTCAATTTTTTGTTACCTATTTCTTTAAGAGATTTAGGCATTTTTTCTTTTAATAGATAATATATTTTTTCTTTTTTTATTGGAAAATACCGATATTGTTCATATTTTTGTTCATTAAATTCTGTGGCTTTTGTGTAAACTACTTGGATTGTTTTCATCATTTTTTTTGTGTTTGCAATTTCTCGGTTTCTTAATCTTACTTTTGGAGCTCTTCCTGAATACTCTGGGAATCCATTTTTTAAATAAGAATCTTCATAATTAATTTTTTCTAAGTTTTTTAAATTAAATTGTTTTGAAATTTTTTCTATTAATTTTTTTGAATTTTGTTTTGATTCGATCAAAAATCTAGCTTCCATAAATTTTTCAACACCAAATCCTATTTTTTTCATTTTTCTTTTTAGATTCCAATAACTTATTTCGGTGATTAGGAGTTCAATTCCTGAAACTGCGAAAACTGCAATTATGAAACTCATAATGGATAAAATCCACACAGGGGTTGCGGGATATATTTTTAGTCCCACTAACATTAGAAGAATGTAAACTGGATCATGAATGAGGATATCTTCAATTAAACTTTTTGATCCTCTTTTAATGGCTTTTTTGAAATAATATTTTCTTTTTTTTCTTTGTTTTTGATTTGTTGTTTTGTATATTTTTGAAGCTTCGTAGAAGTGTGCGGGAAAGAAACCTATTTTTTCAATAATTGGGCCTGCAATTGACAAAATTATTGGAATTGGAATGAATGCTTTGGCTAAAATTGTTGCAAAAACATTGATGACTAACGCTATTGATTCGTCTTTTCCGAATCTTTTAAATATGTTCCAGAAAGGGTTTCCAGAAATTAGAATTGGTTTTTCATATAATTGACTTGGACTCATATTTAGATAATGGAATTAAATATTTATATCTTTTGTTAATTTCAACCATATCTATAACTTTGATGTTTAGAATTTTTGAAATCTTCTTCAATTTCTTTCAGGGTTGCAATAGTTACTGCAGTTCGATCTTCTCTGAGTGTTGTTATTCTCGGGAATCTCAAGGCCCAACCTGATTCATAATTTGTGGATTTTTGAATGTCTTGGTATGTTATTGACACAACTATTTTTGGTTTGATTTTAATATTTTTTGCTTTCTCTTTGATAATTAGTGGTTTTAGAAGTTCAGTTAATTTATCAAATGTAATTGAGTTTTCATCTATTGCTTTTTCTAAAATACCTGTTCCAACTTTTCCTATTTCTAAATATTTGTCTCCCCTCTTACATGAAAGTATAAAGGAAGAGATCCATCCGGCTCTTTTCCCTGTTCCCCATTCTCCTCCAGTGATTACCAAATCTAATTCATTTGTTTCCGGTTTTAGTTTTAACATATGCCCCACCCTTCTTCCCGGTTTATATTCTGCATCTAAGTTTTTCATCATGATTCCTTCCTGTTTATCTTTCAATGCCTCTTTATAAAATTCTTCAACTTCTTTTTTATCCGATGTTTTTTTGAATTTTGAAGCAATTAATTTGTAAGGATGGTTTGTTACTATTTTTTCAATAAGTTCTCTTCTTTTTTTGAAAGGAATATCTAATTTACTTTTTCCGTCGTGGTATAAAACATCGAACACATTTACTTCTACGGGGAGTTTTTTTTGCATTTCTCCTATTTTGTGTTTTCTCCGAATTCTTTGAGAAATTGCTTGAAAATCAGTGTATTTTTTTGTTTTTTTGTCATATCCTACGGCTTCAGAATCTAGAATAAAAGAATCTCCTTTGATGAATTCGTTCACATAATTTTCTACTTCGGGAAATTGTTTTGTCACATTTTCTAGGCTTCTTGTGAAGAGAGTTACTTTGTTATTGGTTTTGTGGATTAGCATCCTGAATCCATCATATTTATATTCAATTGCCATCGGAGTTCCGAGTTTTTTGAATGCATCGTCTATGTTTTTTGCTTTTTGTGCAAGCATTGCTTTTATTGGGTGTCCAACTTTCAATTTTATTTTGTCAAGCTCTTTTATTTTTCCCTGTCTTGCTATTGTGAAAACTACTTTCAAATCATTTGATTTATCAATGGCTCTTTGTAATCTGTCTTCGTATTCTTTATTGTTGTTAAAAAATGCTTTTAGTATTCCATATTTTATTGTTGATTCTTGAACTCCAATTCTTAAATCTCCAATTAATGTTCTTACAAGATATAACGCTTCAATCGGTGTTGCTGAAGTTAAAAGTTCGACTATGAGTTTTAATTTATGGTCCACTGTTCCTCTTCCAATTAATTCCGGAAGTTTTCTTAAGTTTTCAATTACTTTTTTTGTAGTGATGACGTGCGAAGCCAAAGTCATTTGTTTTTTCTTTTTTGTCAATTCTTTTGCAACTTCCCCGATATCTCCCATTTTTTTCCAGAGAGTGTTAACTTTTGCGGTTGGAGTTCCTGTTGCTTTTGAAATAGCTTTTATTGCTAGTTGATTTGAAATTCCGATTCTTCTTTCGTCATAATCTGGATAGATATTCCCTTCAATTAAATAGAGTATATCTGAATCCTCTTCTTTTAAGTGCTCTAGAAATTTTGAGAGAATGGTTATTTTTTCAAGACGTTTTGTTGTAGAAGATAAATCTTCATATAATTGTGCTAATTTCTCATACCTCATATTTTATACAAGTTAAAGGTATTTTTAAGATTGTTTGTTTTTCCAAGCCACGAAGCCCAGGAAGATTAAAAAGCCTATTATTGCAATGTATCCCGGAATTTTGCTTGTAAAAGGTATCCAAGTTATTAGTGGAATTAAAATTGGCCAGCCAGGATAATTTCTTTTTTTGAAGGCAATCCATATTGTCCATTTGGTTATTAATTCTACGTAAAGCCATCCAATTATTGGAATTAACAAGAAGAACATTTGTTTCCAGGAAAATCTTTTTGTTGTGTGTAGAATTAGGGCTTTTCTTGCAAAAGGAATCCAAGCGAGCCAGAGATTTTTTGCTTTCAAATCTTTTAATATTTTTTTCCAAGCGAGAGAAGTATAAATCCAATAGGGGATGAAAATTAAAATTGTGGTTAAAGTTATTGTTGATAAAATTGAAGAAAATAAATTTTTTGGAGAATTTATTATGAGTATTTGTTGAATTATTGACATGATTATAAGAAGTAGATGTTAGTTATAAAATTAACAGAGCTACTTTGATTTGCCATTAAATGGCTTGTTTATTTGTGAGTCCATTAGACTCATTTGAATATAAAATAAATTATTGTTTTGCTTTCGTAAAATTTTCATTAATTTTTTCCCAATTTAAAACGTTCCAGAAGTTTTCTAAAAATTCATTTCTTTTGTTTTTATATTTTAGATAATAGGTGTGTTCCCAGACATCTGCAGTAATTAATGGAATCATTTTTCCTGAAAGAGGAGATTCTTGGTTTGTTGTTTGAATTATTTCTAATTCATTATTTTTTAAAACTAGCCAAACCCATCCGCTTCCAAACAAGGTGTTTCCTTTTTCTTCAAATTCTTTTTTGAAATTATCAAAAGAACCGAATTTTTTTATTATTTCTTTTCCAATTTCTGATTCTGAATTAAATAATATTTCTTTTTTTAAAATTGACCAGAAAAAGTTGTGATTGTAAACTCCGCCTCCGAAATTTATTATTTTCTGTCTAATTTCTGTTGAAATTTCTGAAATGTTTTCAAGTAACCATTCAACTTTTTTTTCAGATAATTCTGGGTATTTTTCAATTGCAATATTTAATTTATTTACGTATCCTTTGTGATGTTTTCCGTGGTGTATTTCGATTGTTTCTTTATCCATAAATGGTTCTAAAGAATTAGTTTCAAAAGGTAATTTTATTAATTCGTGTGTCATTTTAGTTTGATTATATATGAATTAAATTTCATATGTTTAAATAGTTTTCTATTCATATTTTCTAAATGCTGTGGAAATTGAAATAAGATATGCAGTTTTTTGGATAATTATGTTTTTAAGGTTTTGAATATTTTTTTATTCATGGGAAGTGATTGGAGAAGTGGGGCAAAGAATGTTCCAGTTGAAAAGTTGGAAAGTTTGGTTGTTGGAAGTATTTATGACAAGACTTCTCTTTTATATGTTGATTGGGTAAACGGAGATAGGGAAAAGATGAATGTCAAAATTTCTGGAATTCATGAAGCTATTTCAAATGAGGGATTTTATGATATTTATCAGAGATATCAATTGGATTCTTTTTCTCAAAATATTCTTGGTTTTTCAATTAATGTTTTGAAAAATATTAAAGGAATGTATCCTAATTTGAAAAAAGTTAAGTTGAGTGGTAAAGTTGCAAAAGGATATCGGGAGAATTTTGAAGAATTAGGTTATGAAGTTTTAGAATAATTATAATCCTTCTTTTATTGCAAGTTCTTTTGTTTTCTCAGAAGTTTCATGTTTTTCAGATTTCCCTTTCCAATAATCTTCTGCTTCTTCTTCCATTTCTAAGAGTCTAGTATAATAATCAGGAAATTCATTCAAGTGTGCCAAGGTTATTTTTCCGGTTGTTAATGCATCATCATCTGAAACATTTGTATTTGAATCTACTGTTCCGTGTTCAAGTTCAACACCCATTCCAATTCTAAATTGTTCGATGTCAAATTTTGTCCAATCAATTCCCAATTGTTCTCCAATTGTTTTTGCTTCTTCAGTTGTAAAATTAGTTTTCATATTTTAATCATGAATTTAGGAGTTAAAAAGTTTTTGGAAAATTAGTTTTTTATAAGTAACCATCGAACAATTGGAGGATTTTGTTTTGATGTATCCATTAATCTAACTGAACCTTCTGCAAGGATTGAATTTGTTAAAATAGAATGTTTTTTTGCTATTTCTTCTTTTGATATATATTCTTTAGGAGAATTTGCTAAGTGAAAATAAATCATTTTGTAATTTTTATGTTTTTTTATATTTGGAATTTTGAAAATTATTGAATTATAGAATTCTTCTGGGTTTTTGAATCTAGAAGAAAGACAAGGAATTGATTCAGACAATAAAAATTCTTTCAAATTTCTTTCTATAAAAAATTCTGTTTTATAATTTTCAAAGATAAAAGTATTTGTATTAATTAATTCAGCCATTTTACATAAGACTCAATAAATTTTTTCTTATTTCATCAATCTTTTCTTTTGATTCAATTTCTTTTGGAATAAATATCCAATGATCATATTCTCCTTCGTTGCCAGGATATTTCATTGACCTTTGTTCTATTTTTTTATTGTTGACAGTATATTTTGTAACATTTTGAAGAGAGGTATTCTCTTCTAATTTATAAATTGGATTATAAGTTTCCAAAATAAATGAATCAATTTTCTTATGCACTTGTTCTGGATGAGAAAAAAGTATTTTTGCTCCCTTATCTTCATCAAAAAAAAGATTTCTTGTTTCCCAATATTTAGATTTATTTTTATTAATAGTTGTCATTTTAGAAATTTAGAAAGTTTATTTTCCCCGTCTTTTACCAGCTCGGACACTTGGTCTTACTTTAGAAGTAGGATTTTTATTTCTTAATCCCCTAGATTTTTGACCAGCTGAAGTAATTCCTCTTTCCGGTCTGTTTTTATTTTGACCTTTACATATCCAATTAATTGTTTTATCATTTTTGATTTCTGGTCTTTCGGGATCCACGCAAATAACTTCGAAAAAATAACTTATTCCGTCTTTTCCGATCATGTAAGAATTTAATACTTCTAAGTTTGTGTATTTTTTAGAAACTCTTTGTTCGGCAATCCATTTGTAGGACATTTTTAAATTTTTTCTAGTGTGAAGTCTTTTTGATCTTCTTCCTTTGTTTGGTCTTGGTCTTTTGTGACCTCCACGTTTTATTCTTATTCTAATTATTGAGAACCCTGTTTTGTCTTTGTATCCAAGTGATCTTGCTCTATCTATTCTTAATGGCTTGTCAACTTTTGTAAAGACGTTTGATTTTCTCCACTCGACCATTCTTTCTCTTAATTCTTTAACATCTGGTTTTTTCCAGGCTTGTCTTAAATAATGGTATAATCCCTTTGTCATGAATATTTTAGAGGTAAATGGTTTTTAAAGCTTTTGGGATTATTTTCTATAGGTTTATTTGTAAAAAATTTTATGAGGAAAAATGATTTAACCTTGATTAAAATTAGTGGAGAATAAAATTATATCGCTTCGCGATATAATCTATGATCCAACGCTTCCAACCCGTGAAAGATTCTTTAAATTCACAAATTCATTTATTCGAACTTTCAGAGTTGCTCGGGATTTGAACAAATCCGCAAATTAAAATGATCCAACGCTTCCAACCCGTGAAAGATTCTTTAAATTCACAAATTCATTTAT
>CAZFLO010000037.1:0-8715 GCA_964519005.1 Candidatus Woesearchaeota archaeon | reverse complement strand
AATCTGCTGATTGTAAGAAATTTTTTAACAAGTATTAATGAAAAAGATCACGAAATTCGTAAATCAATTACATAATGATCAACTTTTGGCTTGTAACTTTTAACCTTCTGAGGATTCACAATTTCAACTTCCCTACCTGTAACCTCAAATAATTTCTTAACCAAAGCCAAATCTTCTTCAACAAAATCAGTCCTAATCAAAGCATCATAATGAACCATTCCACCTTTCTTCAAAATCTTCAAAGCACTTCCAACAAATTCTTCCGGGGGAGGCAAATAGCCCATCAAAACCCTATCCGCAATAATCCCCCGAGAAATCAACTTCTCAACCTCAATTTTTGAATCGCCTCCAATCACTTCAATATCCCCCAACTTATTTTTCTCAACTCCTTTCTTCAACCAATAAATTGAATCTGAATTCAAATCAATTCCATAAATTTTAACTCCTCGAACTTTCTTAGCAATAGGCAAACTAAAATATCCAATCCCAACAAACATATCCACAATAATTTCTCCTTCTTTCACAATTTTAGGCAAACGCCCACGTTCTGAAACATTTCCCTTAGCAAACATTATCTTCTCCAGATCATAAACATACCAAACCCCATTCTCAAAATGTTCAACAATTGAATTATTCTCTCCAGCAATTAATTTCAATTGAGGCCTTCGGAATTCTCCAGAAATCCCCCCAACTTTTACAAAGACAGATTTCATCAAAGGAAAAACTTTCAAAATTCCCCTCCCAATAATCTCAAACTTGCTTTCCAACTCCAAAGGCAAATTAATAATTATTTTATCCCCAACTTTTTGAAATCCCCTAGGAATCAATCCAATTTCTTCTTCGGTTAATTTACCTTCCAAATTCTCCTTCAATAAATCTTTAAATCCCATGAAATATCCAAATAGTTTATCCTTATAAAATTATTTTTTGCCCTCTAGCTCCGAATTTTGATTTATTTTTTATCAAGATGCTATAAAATCATTTCGCAGCGTACATCTGCCTGCATAAGCAGGTTCTCGTACCCCGGGTGTATACGTAAGAAATTATTTTGTAGTATATTGGTGAAAAAGAAACAGAATTCACTCCTTTTCTAAAATCTCAACCCGCAACCCTTCCTCTTCACAAAGTTCCTTAAATTCAAGAGCATCTTCTTTCGTCCCAACAATACTTCCCCAATGCATCGGAATAGAAACAGTCGGTTTTATTTTTTTGGCCGCTTCTGCCGCTTCTTCTGCAGTCATAGTGTATCTGCCACCCACCGGCAAAAGAGCAACAAAATTTTTATTATACCCAGTCAATTTTTCCATCTCAGGAATGTCATCCGTATCCCCAGCATGATAAATAATCACATCATTTAATTTAATTAAATAACCAACAAGATCTTCATCCTTTGCATGAAAACTTTTATCAATATTATAGGCTGGCAAAGTCGAAATCTTCACATTTCCAAAATCAATTTCTTGATTAACTCCAACAATCTCCATCCGAACTGGAACTTCAAACCTAGCAATTTTACTTTGCGAATCCGGAGTGCAAATAACGATCGTGCCATCTTGAACAATCTTATTCAAATCCGCAACACTACAATGATCATAATGACTATGAGTAATTAAAACGATATCTGCTTTGGGAAGTCCTTCCCGAATATTATATGGATCAACATAAATTATCTTACCCCCATTAGGCTGTACACCATTTGATGCGGAATTTTGAATTAAAAATCCAGAATGACCCAACCACTTAATCTCTACTTCACCTACTTTCATTTTACATAAATCAATAGAAAAATCCATTTTTAAGGTTTTAGTGTTACTAGCAAATACCCCTATTCAATTAATCTTTTCTTGAATTCATCTAAATGTTCTGGCTTAATATTTGCAGCCGCGGCAGCCCCATGCCCTCCGCCAGAAGAACCTTCCAAATTAAGAGAACATTTTTTCATTAAAGCACCCATGTCTTCCAAACCCTCGTGGCTTCTTGCACTAAACTTAATCTTGTCTCTTTTTCTCTGCATAAAAACAAAAGAACTTCCAGATTTCATTTTCGAAACTATACTAGTAACATTCGACAAAACTGCAAATCTAGAATCAACTTCATAAAAATACAAATTTCTCCCAGGATAATATTTTTTCCTAATCGAAAAATCTTCAATCAAACGATTAATTTCATCTTCAATTATTTCGTAAGCCTCAGCTAATTCGCCCATCTTTCTTTCTTTAACTAATTTATACACATGCAATCTATCATGTTCATAATAAATTAAAGCAGCAGCAATTTTCCTCGCATTTATTCCGGGGAGAGATCCGGAAATATTTTCTTTGGTAACTTCAGGATAAATTGATTTTATATAATCTAAATTTTTTTCAGATATATATGAATAATCTGAAAACATCGTCGCGCATACAAGCCATCTCCAAGCCTCATAATCAATAACTTCTTCTCCCAAAAAGAAACAAGTCATTCCACTACAATCATTTGATGAAGTTTTTATCACATTTCTTTTATCAAAAAAAACATCTTCACTAGGATGATGATCAATTAAAAAAACATCCATTTCTCCTTTCAATTCATTCAATCCCTCAAGATCAATTGAATCAACTCCAAGATCACAAATAAATACTTTTGTAATTTCTGATTCTTTAAGTTTCATTATAACTTTTTTTAACATATCTGGTTTAATATCTAAGAAGTCCAAATAATTAATATTAATTCCCTTTGCTTCCAAAATCTTTTCCAAGAACAATGCCGAAGCCAACCCATCCAAATCTATATGGGTTAAAATTGCCACCCTATCTGCAGGAGTAATCAAATAAACAAAATCATCAAACTCTTTTTTCGAACCAACAAGATAATCTATTTCCATAATATAAAAAAAGAAACTATGTTTTTAAGATTATTTGCTCAAAAAAGATTATAAAATTATTTCTTATTCCCATATTTCTCAACCAAACTCGGAACAAACTTAACCTTAACTTTCTTCCTCCGAATATCCAAAAGAACTTGAGATTCTTTTCCAAATCCAACATTTACAACAGTGGTTTTTCCTAATTTCTTTTTTCCATAATATTCATGAATATGCCCTCCAACACAAATTTCTGGTTTTTTCTTTAAACAAAAATCACGAGCAACTGTCGAGCCAGCATGCTTCCCATCTGCATGATTTTTCTTATCCTTAATTTTATCTAAAACTCCATAAGGAACATTATGACTAATAAAAATACTGGGAGCTTTTTTGTTTCTCCGTTTCCAAAGTTCCCCTAGCCGACGAGGAATCTCCAAAGAAAACTTTTTCAAAATAGCTCTTTGTTTTTCACTCACTTCTGCATCTCGAACCCCCTCCATTAAATTTTCAGGTCCACTAATCAAACCATATCCCAAAACATTAAATTCAGAAGAAGAATACAAACCATATTGCAAATCATAAACATTTTCTAAACCTTGAATTAATCTTTTATTACTCCTTCGACCAAGCCAAGAATCAAGCCAACTTTTCAAATGAGTATAATCATTCTGATCCATATCTTTAATTTTTGTAGAACCATAACTTTCATCCCAATTTCCCGGAACAAAAAATACCGGTTTCCCAAAAGAATTTAACTTTTCTAAAACATTTCTACCTGAAGAAATACTTTTCTCAATCAAAGAAGCATATTCTTCATTCCCAAGTTCCAATTCTAAAAATTGTTTAAAGGAAATTTTTTCTTTATTCTTTTTCAATAATGAAAACCATTTTATAGTATACGGTCTTAACCCCCGATCATCACAAACATCTCCAATACAAAAAATATAATCAAAATCTTTGAAATGAATCTTCGGCATCCGACCATGCAAATCACCAATAACTAAAATCTTTATCATTTTACAAATATCCTCCAAAATATTTGTTCAAAACTTTTTCCCTCAAACTAATCAAATCACTCAAAAAAAATTCACACTCCTGAATTTCAATTCTCTTTCCATAATAGTTAATCTTATTTCTCAATTTTCTAAATCTATCAAATTTGACAGCCATATCTTCCTCTTTCAAAACTTCAAACAAAAAAGCAGAAAAACAATCATGATTATAAATTTTATATCCATATTTTAAAGCAAGAGCCTCAAGAATTTCACGAAGAGATTCATAGTATAAACTCAATTTGGAAGAAGCTGTAACCTTTGACAATTCAATCATTTTCGCAGTTTCAAATTTATCTCTACTTGACAAAAACAAAGATTCAATCAGATCTTCATCAATACTAGCTTTTTTTATCAATCGCTTTAATCCACACTCTTTCCAATCCATTAAAATCTCCCCCTCAAAACAAATCCATTAATAACATTTTTTTTCAATTCGATTGGTAAAAAAGACATATCTTTTTCATAAAAAACTTGAATTTTACGGTCCAGTTTTTTTTCAAACTTAGAAAAATTAAGTTCTTTTTTATGTTTTGAAATAACAACCAAATCAATATCGGAATTTTTTGTTACTTCTAATTTAACTAAAGAACCAAATAAAATAATAGTTTTAGACATCAACTCTTCCTCAACAAAATCAACTAATTCCCTCAACTTTTCTTGCCAATATAATTTGGATAAAATCATTAAAACATCATTTGAACGATTAATCCTAAACAATAATAATCCTCGATCTTGACGTCCAATAAAATATCCTTCTTTAGTTGATTCCTTCAGAAAAACAGATGCGGTCGGAGGAGAAATTCCAATTTCACGAGAGAATTCCCTAACTCCAATTTCACGATAACAATCTTCAAAAAAAGGTCTTAACTTGTTAAATATTTCTAACATATGTTAATTATAATTAACACTCCTTATAAAACTAACGAATCACCAATAACTAAAATCTTTATCATAAACAAAAAACAAGATTATAATTTATAAAATTATTCTTCATCTAATTCTTCATCCAAAACAGAAAAGTCTTCATCTCCATACTTGCAGGGTATGTCTTCAGCCATCATTTTGATAAAATATACAAGTCTTTCAAATATATAAAACTAAGGATTAAACCTCGTAGGCGTCCGAGGAAAAGGAATTGAATCTCTAATAGTATCAAAGCCACAAATCCAAGCTGCAAATCTTTCTATTCCCAAACCAAAACCAGAATGAGGAACAGAACCATATCTCCGAGAATCCAAATACCAATCACTCATTCCCAAATCCACTTTAGCCTTCTTCAATCTTTCAACAATCTTATTCAAATCAGGTTCTCTCTGTGATCCGTCAACCATTTCTCCAATTCCAGGAGCCAACAAATTAAAATTAGTTCCAGTTCCAGGTTTCTCCAAATCTTCTCCATGATAAAACTTCAATAAACTCAAAGGATAATTAGTCACAAAAACAAAACCATCCCCATAATATTTAGCCAAACTCCTTTCCTCTGCAGATTTAAAATCATCTCCTTGCTTAATTTTATGCCCATTCTTATTCAACATTTTAATTGCTTCTTCATACGTAACTCTCTTAAATGGTTTCTTAACTTTTTTCAATTTCTCAACATCAGCTCCAACAGTTTTCAATTCTTCCCCACACTCTTTCAAAACTTTCTCAATCACATAAGCAACACATTCTTCGGCAACATCCATGTCATCTTTCAAATTCATCCAAGCACCCTCCAACTCAAAATGCCAAAACTCAGTAACATGCCAAGGAGTATTAGATTTCTCCGCTCTAAAAGAAGGTGCAATTGCATAAGCTTTTTCCACGGCCCCAATAAAATTCTCCGCATAAAATTGCCAAGATTGAGTCATGTAAGCTTTCTTCCCAAAATAACCAACTTCAAAAACTTCCGAACCACCTTCACTCGCAGCCCCACTCATCGAAGGAGCATGAATCTCTGTAAAACCTAATTTATGCGCACATTCATGCAAAGCAAAAAGAACCGTACTTCTAATTTTCATACTCGCTGTCATCTTCCTAGACCTCAACCATAAATGCCTTCGATCCCCAAGCAATTCTTCATTAACATCTTTGTTAATCGGATAATCCTCAGCCAAATGAACCAAATTAAATTTAGAAACAGAAATCTCAAAACCCGTCGGAGCCCGCTCATCTTTCTTAATAATTCCTTCAAGCTCAACAGAACTTTCAATTTTCAATCCATCAATATCTTTCCACTGTTCCTCAAAATCCTCTCGCTTCAAAACACATTGAATAATATTTGTGGAATCTCTAAGAACAATAAACTTCATTTTATTGGATCCCCGCTCACGATAAACCCACCCTCGCACAGCTACTTTACCAGAACCTTTCTTCATTGCTTCGGATATTGATATGTATTTTGTTTCCATTTTCTTATAATTATCTATTGTTTCATTATTTTAAATGTTTTGAAATTAAAAAATAAAATAAAATAAAATAAATAAAAATTAAAAAAGTATCTCAAAAGATTTTTTCTAGATAAGCCAATTTCTTTTTTGTTTTCAAAGTTTCACTTTTTCCAGATGTTTCCCTGTCTTTTTTTAATTGATCCTCTCTTAAACTAGTAGATTTCAAATAAAGATGCTTTTCAAGTAAATCACAATAAGAAATACTTTCATCACAATAATCTAATCTGGACTTATAATACCATTTAGTCCACTCAATTGCAGCATCAAGACTTTCCTTTATCTTTTCAGGTGAGAGGGTTGAAAAAAGACTTCCTCCAGAGTATTCTATGTGATCTCCATAATCTGTTAGCTTAACAAATCTATCAATCCTTTCCAAAAAAGATTCATAAACTTTTTTTTCATCTTCTCTGTAAATTATACTAAACATTTCTTCTAGTCCTTGACGACTATCCCAACTACATTCTCGTGAATCAAGTTCTGCTTTAAAAATACTAGCTAATGGCTCTATCACAGACCACAGCATTTCTTTATCATATTTTTCTTTTTTTTCCATTTTATTCTTCAGAGTAATATCTTTCAATGTCTTCAGAAGTTATTCCAAAACCTTTGTAAAATTCTTCATAAAAAAGCTCGAGAACCAAATCTCTAACAAGCCCTTTCTTTTTTATTTCAATAGCTTTCTTGCCTCCTTCATGCCATTGGTCTAAAACCTTATATGCAAAGTCCGGAAGAACATATCTTTTGATATCTCGAGTGATTGGAACCAAAAACTCGCCTTCAATAGGTTCTACATCAAAGAGTTCATAATCCAAACTAACTCTCTTACAAAGAGTTTCATCCACAGAATAAATTTCTCCAGCATCATCTAATCTTGACCCTATTTTTTTAAAAGTCATTTTATTCATACCTCCTTTTACCTATCTTAAAATATGAGTAAAGAACACCTAGATCATAACCTGTTGTTATTTTAATCCATGGAACAACCATTATTCTAACATCAATCGAAGCCACAATTGGGACAAGGAATCATTCTATCAGAAAATAAAAGATATTTATGCATTGAGCCTTCTTTAATAGAAAACCCAAGTTGCCTTGCTACCTTCACTACTTTCTCCAAGCTGATTCCATCTAGTGTCTTTGTCATTTTCCAACTCTCCCTCTGATCTTCTCGCTTTCAAGAAAACCAAAAGTTTTCCAAGTGGAAAATTTCTTCTCTTTCAATTTTGTTTTTTTTGTTTTTGTTTTCATTTTTTTTGTTTTTGTTTTTTTCTCATTTATTTTTTGTTTCAAAACTAAGCTTTGATATAACTTGTTAATAATAACACTATAAAAAGATATTCCATAAAATATGAAATATATTACAAGATATGCCGAAATATATATAAATAATGGAATATTATTCCAATTATGGATTTAGACAAAAAAGACCTAAAAATAATAGAAATATTGAAACAAAATAGTAAACAAACCACAAGTCAGATATCTAAGAAATTTAACATCCCAATAACGACAGTACACAACAGAATTAAAAAATTAGAAAAATTGGGAATCATAAAAAACTATACTGTTGTTTTGGATTACAAGAAATTAGACAAAGGAATTTTAAGTTACATTTTATCTTCCGTTATGTATGTTCTTCCCAATGGAGAAAAGATTTCACAAGAAGAGGTCGCAAAAGAAATTAAAAAAATAGGCGCAGAAGAAGTTTCCATCGTGACTGGTGGAACAGATCTAATAATAAAAGTAAGAGTTAAAGATGTGGAAGAATTAAATGAATTTGTTATAAAAAAACTTCGAAGCATAAAAGGGGTAGACAAAACTCAAACAGTTATCGTTCTAAAAGAAATCTAAGGACTTGTCCTCGTTCTATCTCTCGGAAACAAAACAACTTCACGGATATTTTGAATCCCCAGTAAAAGCATAGTTAATCTTTCAACACCCATGCCCCATCCAGCGTGAGGAGGAGCACCAAATCTAAAACTGTCAACATAACTTTTGAAATCCACAGGATTCAAATCTCTTTCTTCAAGTTGTTTTTCTAAGATCTCTGGAATATGAACTCTTTGCCCCCCAGAAGCAATTTCCATTCCTTTGTAAACCGCATCAAACCCTCCAGAAAGCCCAGCTCCCTTCGGCATAATATAAAACGGTTTACCTTGAATTGGCCAATCGTGAACAAAAACAATTGTATCTGGATATAACTCTCCCAACTTTTTTTCAGTATCATTACTCAAATCATGACCTTCCATTTTGACTTTTTCTTTTTTCATCAAATCGACAACTTCTGAAAATTTCAAGTATTTTGTTCCTGGAATTTTTAATTTTACATCTAAAATTTTCAAATCTGAATCATTCTTTTCCAAAACCTCTTGAATCATATAACTAACAC